>JAYSCT010000006.1:0-65258 GCA_041914785.1 Roseateles sp. | reverse complement strand
CCATGTTGCCCACGCGCATGTTGGCCACCATCTGCGGCGGCGGCACGGTGATGAGCTTGGCGCCCGACAGCGGGTTGATGCCCGCGGCGGCCAGCCAGTAGTGGATCCACATCGCGTGCGTGCCGGTCGGGAAGGTGCCGGCGAAGGTGTACTCGCGCGGGTTGGCGGCCATCACCTTGGCCAGGCTCGGGCCGTCCACCGCGCCCTTGTCGGCCAGCGCCTTGGACAGCGTGATGGCCTGGCCGTTGTTGTTCAGGTTCATCAGCACGGCCATGTCCTTCTTGGGGCCGCCCAGCCCCAGGTGCACGCCGTAGACCAGGCCGTACAGCACGTGCGACATGTCCAGCTCGCCGTTGACGAGCTTGTCGCGCACGCCGGCCCAGGAGGCTTCCTTGGTGGGGATGATCTTGATGCCGTACTTCTTGTCGAAGCCCAGCACCGAGGCCATGACGACGCTGGCGCAGTCGGTCAGCGGGATGAAGCCGATGCGCACCTCCTCCTTCTCGGGCTTGTCCGAGCCCTGCGCCCAGGCGCCGCCGGCCAGGCCGGCAAAGGGAAGGGTGGCCGCCGCGGCGAGCAGTTGGCGGCGCTGCGGGTTGGGCGTGGTCGTCGAGTTATCGAAGGCGGTCATCACGGGCTCCTGAGTCATGCTGGGCTCAACGCCGTCGCGGCCACGCTCCGCCCGCGCTGCCGTGCAGCGAAGACGCCATGGGGGAGGTCGGACGCCGTTGTCCCGAAGTGCCAGCCGTCTCACAGCCGGCCGGCCCGAGAGGCCAGCGCCATTGCAGGCCTCGTCCTCTGTTCAGCAGGTTGCGTGCCAGCTTGGCGAGGCTGTTCCCGGCCTGCCGGTGCACGCGCTTGGCGCCATGCAGCGGCGCCGGCGGGCGGTTTGCGCGACTCCGGTGCGTGCGGTTCGAGTGCTTGTTGGTGCGCCGCGCCCCAAGCCGGAGACGGGGCGCGATCGAGGTGCGCGGCGAGGGGCGGGCTACTGGCGCGGGCGCAGCAGCTGGTCGGCGTCGATGAGGCGGGAGGCGACGCTGGCCAGCGTCTGGCCGCCCGTCATGGCGAGCTGGCGCAGGCGCTGGAAGGCAGCCTCCTCGTCCAGCCCCTGCTCGCGCATCAGGATGCCGCGGGCGCGCTCGACGAGCTTGCGCTCGGCCAGCTGCGTGCGGGTCTGGCGCAGCTCGGTCAGCAGCGCCTGGTCGTGCTCGAAGCGGGCCACCGCCAGCTGCAGCAGCGCGCCCAGCCGCTGCGGCGGCAGGCCGGCCGGTTGCAGGGCGCTGGCGCCCGCCTGCAGGGCGGCGCGCATCTGTTCGGGCGTCATCTGCTCGGCCACCAGCAGCACGGCGCGCGGCCGCTGCGCCTGCAGCTGGGCCACCTGGGCCAGCAGCGCCGGCGTCGGCTGCTCGCAGTCGATGAGCAGCAGCTCGGGCGCCGGACGCTGCAGCGAGCGGGCCAGCGCGTCGGGCTCGGCCACGAGGTCCAGCACGTCGACGAGCTGGCAGCGCAGCCGGATCAGTTCGAAACGGATGACGGGGCTGCGGCGCTGGCCGGCGTCGGCCAGCAGCACGCGCAGGCCCGGCAGGGAGAAGGGGGGCGTGTCCATGCCCCGGGGCGGTGCAAGTCCCGTGCCGCCGGGTGCGCGGGCGCTATTGGGGGGCGACGAAGCCCGCCGCGCGGTAGGCCGCCGCGATGGTGGCCTGGCCCACGCGCATCGCCATCGCCTGGTGCACCGGCATCAGTGCCTTCTTCCACGCGTTGGCCTCGGCCGGCGTGGGCGTGTAGAGCTGCGTGCGGCCGCTGGCCTGGATGGCCTTCAGCGCGGCGGCGTTCTCGGTGCTGGCGATCGCGTTGGCGTAGACGGCCGACTCCCGCACGGCCGCCTCCAGCGATGTGCGCACGTCCGCGGGCAGGCCGTCCCAGAACTTCTTGTTGACGATGACCGCGTAGGCCAGGTGGCCGTGGTTGGACAGCGTCATGTGCTTCTGCACCTCGTAGATCTTCTGCGTGTAGAAGTTGCTCGGCACGCCCTCGGTGCCGTCGACGAGGCCGGTCTGCAGCGCCTGGTACAGCTCGCTGAAGGCCATCACCTGCGGCACGGCGCCCAAAGCGCGCATCTGCGCGTCCAGCACCTTGCTGGCCTGGATGCGCATCTTCAGCCCCTTGAAGTCGCCCACCTGGCGCAGCGGCCGGTTGGCGCTCATGATCTGGAAGCCGTTGTCCCAGTAGGTCAGCCCGCGGATGCCCTTGGGCTCCAGCTTGCGGAACAGCTCGGCGCCCAGCGGCCCCTCGGTGACGGCGTGGAAGGCGGCCGTGTCCTTGAACAGGTAGGGCAGGTCGAAGACCTCGAACTCCTTCACGCCCAGCGGCCCGAACTTGGCGAGCGACGGCGCCAGCATCTGCACGCTGCCCAGCTGCAGCGCCTCCATCTCTTCCTTGTCCTTGTAGAGCTGGCTGTTCGGGTAGACCTCCACCCGCACGCGCCCGCCGGTGCGCGCCTCGGCCAGCTCCTTGAAGCGCTGCGCGGCCTTGCCCTTGGGCGTGTCCGGCGCGACGACGTGGCTGAACTTGATGACGATGGGGCCCTGGGCCTGGCCGGCCACGGGCAGGGCCAGCGCGGCGGCAAGCACGAGGCGGCGCAGGGGCATGGCAGTCTCCTGATTCTTGTGGGCGCGATTCTGCGGGGCGGTTGGCGGGGCCGGGCTGTGGAGTTCCACATGCCCGGCGGGCCCGGGGGTTCTTAGACTGCGTGTCATGACGGTGCGAAGGTTCCTGATCCGCGGCCTGTGGCTGGCGCCGCTGCTGCTGTCGCTCATTTTCGTGGGCGGTGTGCTGGCGTGGGTGCGCGCCAACAGCGTCGAGGAGCAGGAGGTGCAGCGCCAGACGCTGATTTCCGACGCGCTCAGCACCGAGGTCCAGCTGCGCGGCCGCATCGACGAGGAGCAGGCCCACCTGCGCCACCTGGCCGACGCGCTGGCCGGCGTGGCACCCAGCGAGGCGGCGCTGGCGGCGCACCCGGAGGTCAACGCCGGGCTGCGGCGGCTGTGGCTGTCCGTCACCTGGCTGGACGGCCGCAACCGCGTGCTGGCCGAGGTGCCGGCCGAGCCGGGCGCCAACCGCTACGAGGACGGCCTGTCGCTGCACATGACCGCGCCGGTGGCGCCCGACGGCGTGCTGGTGGTGCGCTACGCGCCGGCGCTGCTGCTCAAGCGCGGCGTGCCGTGGTGGCTGGCGCGCAAGTACGACCTGCAGCTGGTGGACAGCGCCGACCAGGTGATTGCGTCCAGCACCGAGTCGCCGCTGCGCGCCGCCCAGGGGCCGCGGCCGAGCTACCGCGTGGCGCTGACCGGCCCGCTGCGCGCCAGCCCGCTGACCGACGCCACGCTGACCGACGCCGCGCTGGAGCTGACGCTGCGCGAGCCCGTGCCCGACGGCATGCGGCCGCTGGCCTGGGTGCTGGTGGCCGGCTTCCTGCCGGCCATCGCCGTGGCCAGCTGGCTGCTGCGCCGCCAGATGCGCCACGTGCAGCGTGCCGAGGGCGCCTGGCGCACCGAGGCCGCGTGGCGCCGCGCGATGGAGGACTCGGCGCTCGTCGCGCTGCGCGCGCGTGACTTCGACGGCCGGCTGCTGTACGTGAACCGCACGTTCTGCGAGATGGTGGGCGTGCCGGCCGAGCAGATGCTGGGCCAGCTGCCGCCCATGCCCTACTGGCCGCCGGACTCGCTGGAAGAGCTGACCGAGCGCAACCGCCGCAACCTCGCCGGCGGCGCGCCGCGCGAGGGCTTCGAGGCGCGCTGGCAGCACAGCTCGGGCCGCATGGTGGACGTGATGGTGTTCGAGTCGCCGCTGGTGGATGCCGGTGGCCGGCAGATCGGCTGGATGGGCTCCATCCTCGACATCACCGAGCGCAAGCGGCTGGAGGAGCGCGAGCGCCGCGAGGTCGAGACGCTGGCCCACAACGCGCGGCTGACGATGCTGGGCGAGGTGGCATCCACGCTGGCCCACGAGCTGAACCAGCCGCTGACGGCCATCGCCAGCTACAACGCCGGCATCACGAACTCGCTGGCCAAGCTGGGTGTGCAGGACGAGCTGGTGCTGGGGGCGCTGAAGCGTCTGGGCCAGCAGGCCGAGCATGCCGGCCGCATCGTCGCGCGCATCCGCGAGTTCCTGACGCGGCGCGAGCCCCGCCACGAGCGCTGCGACGTCAATGACGTCATCAGCGCCGCGCTGGAGCTGCTGCGGCGCGACCTGCAGCGCCGCGGCGTCGCGCTGGAGCAGCACCTCGCCGCCAGCGTGCCGGCAGTGCTGGCCGATGCGGTGCTCATCGAGCAGGTCGTCATCAACCTCGTGCGCAATGCGGCGGACGCGCTGCAGTCCCGCGACGCTGGCCGGCGCATCGCCGTCAGCAGCCACGTGGCCGGCGAGTTCGTGCGCATCGACGTGCGCGACAACGGCCCCGGCCTGGCCGGCCGCCGCGTCGAGCAGCTGTGCGCGCCGTTCTATTCCACCAAGGCCGACGGCATGGGCATGGGCCTAGCCATCTGCCGCTCCATCGTCGAGGCGCACCAGGGCGTGCTCGATGCCGAGGAGGCCGTGGGGGGCGGCGCCTTGTTCTCCTTCAGCCTGCCACTCAGCCAGGAGCTTGCACATGCCTGAGCCACGGATGGGCACCATCCACCTCGTCGACGACGACCCCGGCGTGCGCGACGCGCTGGCCTTCCTGATGCGTTCGCGCGGGCTGGACGTGCGCACCTTCGCCAGCGGCCCCGCGCTGCTGGACGCGCTGGACGTGGAGCGCGCGCCGCCGCGCGGCATCTTCCTGCTGGACGTGCGCATGGAGCCCATGTCCGGCACGCGGCTGCACGACGAGCTGCTGGCGCGCCGGCTGAAGAACCCCGTGCTGTTCCTGACCGGGCATGGCGACATCCCGATGGTGGTGGAGGCGCTGAAGAAGGGCGCGTTCGACTTCCTGGAGAAGCCCTACAGCGACAACGCGCTGGCCGACCGCATCGAGCAGGCGCTGGCGGTGGACGCCGCGATGCAGGCCGAGGGCGCGCAGGCCGCGGAGCGGTCCGCGCGGCTGGCCAGTCTGACCGAGCGCGAACGTGAGGTGATGACCCGCGTGGCCGCCGGCAAGCTCAACAAGATCATTGCCGACGAGCTGCACGTGTCCATCCGCACCGTGGAAGTGCACCGCGCGCGCGTGTTCGCGAAGCTGGGCGTGCGCTCGGCGGCCGAGGTGGCGACGCTGATCGCCGGGCTCTGAGGGCCGTTCACCCGACGCGGGCCGGCCCGCGCCCCCCAAGAATCGCAGCCCCGCGAACGCGGGGTGTCGTCATGTGGCCGCTCGATGGTGCTGGCAGCATGGGCGGGCCTTCCAGAACAAGACCGCCGGAGACACCCATGCGCATCCTCGCCTCGCTGCTGCTGGCCGCGGCCCTCGGCCCGGCGTCGGCCGCCGTCGTCACGTTCGACAGCTATGCGCCGCGCTATGCCTACGCGGGCAGCGTCGAGACCGACGGCTTCCGCTTCTCGGCGCCATGCGCCGTCTGTGTGGGCGTCGAAGACCGCCCGCCCGCCGACGTGGACGGCAACCCGCTGCCCGGCGCCTACAACGGCACGCCCACGCTGCTGTACGGCAGCGACCCGCTGTCCATCACCGCCGTCGGCGGCGCCGCGTTCTTCCTGGACCGGCTGGACCTGGGCCTGTCCTGGTATGTGCCCGACGTCGACGTGGGCAGCACCATCACCGTCACCTATCAATTGGTGGGCGGCGGCAGCGGCAGCGTCAGCGCCGTGCTGGACCGCAGCTACAGCACGCTGGTCATCGGTCAGGAGGTGCTGGGCGCCAGCATCAGCGGTGGCCGGGGCTTCGGCTACATCTCGCTGGACAACGTCGTCGTCAACACCGTGCCCGAGCCCGAATCGACCGGGCTGGCGGTCGTCGCGTTGCTGGGCGCCACGTTCGCCTGGTGGCGCCGCCGGGCGCCATCGCGAGGCGCCAGGCCCTGAGACGGCGCGGCGCGGCCCCCTGCTGGGGCACAGATTGAGGATAGGGGCGGGTAAATCCGGCTTTTAAGTCTGGCACGGGCTTTGCACTAGGGTTTGTGCCGAGGCGACTGGCCTCGGGAAACCCAAGGAGTACCCCACCATGAAGACCTGGAACCTGCGTCCGCTCACCCTGTCGGCCGCTCTGCTTGCCACCCTGACGCTGACCGCGCCCGCGAGCGCCCAGGAACCCACCGTCCCCGCGGAAGCCGCCCGCTCTCTGCTGCGCCTGGCCCAGGGCGAGTACCTGCTGGACGACGGCCGCACGCTGAAGGTCCACGTCGGCGCACGCCGCGTGGGCGTCGGTCTCGACGAGAGCCCGCTCGAAGCCTGGACCGCCCAGAGCAGCGAACTGCTCGTCAGCCCCGACGGCATGCGTCGCGTGCGCATGTTCCGCAACGGCGATGGCAGCGTCGACCGCGTCGCGCTGGAAACCGACCGCATCGTCCGCTGAGGCCGTACCGGTTGGGAACGGCGTTTGAAGGCGCGATGACGCCGGAGGCGCGCTGGGTCGAGTCAGTGCGCCGCCACGAACGCCATGACGGCGTCCATCACATCGGTGGACGCCGTCCCCATTCCGGCATCCAGCGAGGCCACGTCGTGGCCCGCTCCGCGCACGCGCTTCAGGACGAGCCGCCCGCCGCAGCTCTGCCAGGTGTCGACGTTGCCCGCGCTCGTGAAGGCACCGGCATCCAGCGTGCCGCCGCAGGCCAGCGCCGTGCGCGCCTGCTGCTGGCGGAACTCGCCGAGCATGACGGCATTCACCCACGCCTCGCGCGATGACGCCACGACGGCCGGGTTCACCGTCCACGTGGCGGCGTCCCACGCCCCGGCCGTCTGCATGACCTCATCGCTGTCGCCGATGATGCCCAGGTAGGGCGGTGCGGCACTGCCCGGCGCGCACGGCGTGGCGGGCTGGCTGAACGCCGACGATGCCGGCCCGGCCAGTGACACATACCGGTTGAACGTGGCGGCGGATTCGCACCACATGCGGTTCGTCATCACGCCGCCCATCGAGTGGCCCATCAGCGTGAGGTCGGTGAGGCCGTACTCGCTGCGCACCCTGGCCGCCAGCGCCTGCAGGAAGGCCTTGTCGTCCTGGCCCGACGTCATCGCGTGGTTGCTCCACGTCGTGGCACCCGGGTTGCTGGCGATGTGCTGGCCCTGCGGGATCACGAGCATCACCTGGTGGGCGTGCAGCCAGGCCCAGTTGATGGACGCGGCCGTCGTCGTGGTGACGCTGCCGTTCAGCCCCATCTGGTAGGCCACCGCGTTCAGGTCGCCGGCGCCGCCGTGCAGCAGCACGATGGCGCGCGTGGCGCCGGCCGTGCGGTAGACGTTGACCGCATGCGGGAAGCCCGCCACGGTGATGGCCACGAGCTGGTCGGTCGCCGTGGGCGGCGGCGGCATGGAACCGCCCCCGCCGCCGCAGGCGGCCAGCGCGGCGGCCAGGAGGGGCGCGGTCAGGCGGTGCAGCGGGCGACGGGGCATCGTGGGTCCTTGTGAATCAGAGGCAGGCCACCATGCTGCCCGGCCGCCGCGGCGCGCGGGTTGCGGCGGCGGTTGCACTGCTTGCAGCCCCTGACGTGGGCGCCGCCCTGCAACGGTTTGTCATCCATTTCCGTGGCGGCGGCGGACGGCGGTTGGCGGCGGCGTCCCTAACATCGCCGCATGACCCGCATCCTCATCGCCGACGACGAAGCCGAACTGCGCGGCCTGCTGCAGCGCTACCTGACCGAGCAGGGCCTGTCGGTGCGCGCCGTGCCCGATGCCGGTGCGGCCGCGCAGCTGCTGGCGCGCGAGCGCTTCGACGTGCTGGTGCTGGACCTGATGATGCCCGGCGAGGACGGCCTGTCGCTGTGCCGGCGCCTGCGCGCGCAGGGCGAGACGGTGCCCATCCTGATGCTGACCGCGCGCGGCGACCTCGTGGACCGCGTGCTGGGCCTGGAGATGGGCGCCGACGACTACCTCACCAAGCCCTTCGCGCCGCGCGAGCTGCTGGCCCGCCTCCAGGCCATGGTGCGCCGCCAGCAGCAGCTGGGCGCCCACCTGGGCCCGGCCGGCGAGGCCGCGGTGAACTTCGGGCCCTTCACGCTCTACCCCAGCCAGCGCCGGCTGGAGCGCGATGGCGTGGAGGTGGAGATCAGCACCGTCGAGTTCCAGCTGCTGCGCGCGCTGGCCAGCCAGCCCAACCGGCCGCTGGGCCGCGAGAAGCTGCTGACGCTGGCGCATGGCGATGACCATGGCGTCAGCGACCGCAGCCTGGACGTGCAGATCATGCGGCTGCGCCGCCTCGTCGAGGCCGACCCCGGCACGCCGCGCCACATCCAGACCGTGTGGGGCCTGGGCTATGTCTTCATTCCCGAGCCCGACGCGCGATGACCTGGGGTCTGTCCACGCTGTTCGGCCGCAACCTGTGGCTCATCGTGGCCCTCATCGTGCTGGGTCAGGTCGTCAATGCGCTGGCCTACGGGCAGTTCATCGCGCGGCCGCGGCTCAAGCAGTCGGCGGAGGCCACGGCGCGCGGCCTGCAGGCGGTGGCGGAGGGCCTGGTCCTGCTGCCGCCGGAGCAGCGCGCCGGCTTCGTCGCCCGCTTCAACGCGCGGGCCGTGGTGGGGCTGGACGAGAAGCGCCGCGAGCGGCCGACGCTGCTGGAGCGCGGCTTCCTGGCCGAGCTGGCGGCGCAGCTGGGCCTGCAGTCGTCGGAGCTGGCCTGGCGCCGCGAGCCCAGCGGGCTGCTGGCGGTGAAGCTGCCGGACGTGCCGTTCTGGCTGGTGGTGCCGTCCGTGCAGCCGGCGCACCGCTTCGCGCGCACGTGGATCATCGCCAGCGCCATCAGCGGTGCGCTGGCGCTGCTGGGCGCGTGGCTGATCCAGCGCCGCATCAACCGGCCGCTGGCGCGGCTGGTGGACGCCACGCGGGCCATCGGCGAAGGCCAGCGCCGGCTCGCCCTGCCCACCGACGGCCCGGCCGAGACGGCGGCGCTGGCGCGGGGCTTCAACGACATGGCCGCCGCGCTGGCCCGCGACGAGGAGGAGCGGCTGCTGATGCTGGCCGGCCTGTCGCACGACCTGCGCACGCCGCTGGCCAAGATCCGGCTGGCCAGCGAGCTGCTGCGCGATGCCGGCCAGGCCGACCGTGAGCTGCTCGACACGCTGGACCGCAGCCTGCACGGGCTGGACGGCATGCTGACGCAGTTCCTGGACTACGCGCGCGCGTCGCACCCGGCCGAGCAGGAACTGCCGGCCGTGGACATCGAGCTGCGCGAGTTCCTGGCCGACACGCTGGCGCTGGCGCCGGGCCTGCCGCAGCCCACGCTGGCGCCCGGCCCGGCGGTGCACCGCCAGGCGCGGCCACAGGCGCTGCGGCGGCTGGTGCTGAACCTCGTCGTCAACGCGCAGACGCATGGCGCGCCGCCCCTCGAGCTGGCCTGCGGCGAGACGGCGGGGGCGGCGTGGATCGAGGTGCGCGACCGTGGCCCCGGCATCGCGCCGGCGCGCGTGGAGGCGCTCAAGCGGCCGTTCCAGCGCGGCGACGCCGCGCGGGGCGGCGTGCCGGGCTCGGGCCTGGGGCTGGCCATCGTCGAGCGCATCGCGCGCGCCGAGGGGGCCGAGCTGCAGCTGCTGCCGCGCGACGGCGGCGGGCTGGTGGCGCGCGTCAGCTGGCGCTGATCTTCACGGCCACGGTGCCGGTGCTGGTCCGGCCCAGGTTGTCCTTCAGCGTGATGGCCAGGTTGACGGTGCCCGTCACCGGCTTGGGCCAGCTGACGGCGATGCCGCTGCTGCTGGCCGAGAAGCTCATGCCGCTGGCCGCGCCGCTGATGGTGATGGACAGCGACGTGGCGCCCGGCGCGCTGTAGCCGATGCTGGCGCTCAGCGCCTTGCCGGCCACGCCGCTGAGGCTGGCGGTGGTGAGCTGGGGCGCCGTGCTGGCGGTGGCCGTGGTGGCGGTGGTGCTGGTCGTGCCGGCGGCCGCGCTGCCCAGGCTGGTCCACAGCGCCGTGGCGTTGGGCGTGCCCCAGCCGGTGGGCGTGTCGTAGCCGGCCTTGGCCGTGCAGGTGGTGCAGCTGCCATTGGCGCCGGTGGACACGTCCTTGAACGCGGCGGCATAGGCCGTGGGCACGGCGCCTACCTGCTGGTACAGCGCCGCGTGCGGCTGGCCCAGCGCTGCCTTGCCCGAGGCGGCGCGCTGTGCGTTGGCCACGGCCAGCAGGCCGGCCCATTGCGGCGTGGACAGGCTGGTGCCGCCGGCGCTGATCCAGCGCACCGTGGTCGTGCCCGGCGAGAGGACGGCCACGTACTGGCCCGAGTTGGGGTTGGCGTTGAAGGCCACGTCGGCCACCGCGCGGCGCGCGTAGCCGGCGATGCTGCCGCTCTGGTAGCTGGGCAGCGCCACGTAGGCGCTGGTGCCGCCGCCGGTGCCGCTCCAGGTGGTTTCGCTGCGCGCGCCGCTGCCGCTGTACGTCAGCGTGGTGCCGCCCACGGCCAGCACGCGGCTGGACGCCGACGGCCACGACACCGCGGCGCCGTTGTCGCCGGTGGCGGCCAGGTAGCTCATGCCGGCGGTGTTGAAGACGCCGTCGTAGCCGGTCATCCAGCTGCCCTCGGCGGCGCCGAAGCTCATGGAGACGACGCCGGGCCCCATCTTGTTGGCCAGCGCGACGGCGTTGGACAGGCTGGGGACGCCGGCGTCCGGCGCCTCGATGAGCACCAGCCGGGCCAGCGGTGCGGTGGCATGGGCCCACTGCACGTCCAGCGCGATCTCGGTCGCCCAGCCGCTGTCGTAGGCCGGCGCGGTGGCCGTCAGGTTGGCGCCCGAGCTGTAGGCGACGACCAGCTCGCAGCTCGTCGCGGGCGCGGCCGCCAGCGGCAGCGCGGCGTTCGCGGCCAGCGTGCGCGTGGTGCAGCCGGGCAGGCCGAACTTGGTGTTGAACGCGGCCAGCTCGGCGGCGATGTTGGGGTCGTGCCTGGCGTTGACGATGTAGATGGTCTGGCCGGCGCCCAGCTGCGCGGGCGTGGCGCCGGCCAGTGTGGGCAGGCCGTAGGCGGCGCGGATCTGCGCCGGCGTGTAGGTGGTGACCGTCGTCGTCGTGGCCATCGGCGCGGCCTCGCCGGTGCCGGCGGCCAGGGCGCGCGGGCGCAGCGCGTCGTCCAGGCCGGCCAGCGTCAGGCCGCGCGTGCCCACGCCGGCTGCCGCCTGCGCGCGGTGCGGCTCGGCGCCGTCCACCGGCTCGTCCAGCTGCACGGCGGCGGTGTGGAACTGGGGCAGCGCCTCGATGTCGCTGGGGGGCAAGGCCTCGTCCAGCGCCACGCTGAGCGTGAAGGCCGTCGGCGCGTCCGCTGCCAGTGCCTGCGTGGTGGGCGCGTCGCTGCCGGCACCACCGCCGCAGGCGGTCAGGGCCGCCGTGGCGACGAGGCTGAGGGTCCAGGAGAGGCGGGAACTGCGCATGGCCGGAAACTCGTGCAGGCGAGGGCCACGCCCGGCAAGACCCGGCGGTCTTGGCGGCCCCGCTGCCATGGCGGCTGCGGATGCAGCGCGCGGTAGGCCGGAAGCTTTGCGTCCCCGCCTTTCGACGGGTTTGCCCTCAGGGTTGAAAACGTTTGGAGTCTAGGGTGGCGGCCGGCCGCCGTGCACAGCGCGGCCGCGCGCGGCCGTGACATCCGACGCGTCTCGTGCGCGCCGCGACGCACTTCGTGCGGGTGCGGCGGCGTTTCGCCCGCCGCCGCAGCAGCCCCGCCGCGGTCGCGCCTAGAGTGCCGGCCATGGACACCCCCAACCCCCTCGCCCACGGCAACCGCTTCCAGCGCGCCTACTACCGCTGGGCGCTGCCGTACTACGAGCGCTTCGGCCGGCAGGACCCGATGCTGCGCGAGCGCGTCGAGCTGATCGACGTCTACCTCTACTCCCGCCAGGGCCTGACGGCCTGGGCCGGCTGGCTGCTGTGCCTGCTGGGCGGCGCGGCCTGGCTGCATGGCCGCGGCATGGGCTGGGGGCCATCGCTGGGCGTGGCCGCCACCATCATGGTGGGTCTGAGCGTTGCGCTGCTGGGCGTGTGGCTGCGGCCGCAGCAGCGGCCCGGGCGCGTGGTGGGCGGCTTCATGGGCGGCATGGTGCTGGGCTTCGCTGCGATGCTGGCCGGCCTGAACGTCGGCCGCGGGTTCGCCGGGCGCGGCTTCGACCTGGGCCAGGCGCTGTCGTCGCTGCAGGCCTCGGCCACGACGCTGGTGCCACTGGCACTGAGCTTCGCGCTGTTGCTGACCGGCGTGGCGCGCGCCGGCCGCAGCGCGCGGGAGAGGCAGCTGTCGCGGCTGCAGTTGCTGGCCGAGCGCGATGCCGCCGCCCGCGCCGCTGCGGAGGCCGACCTGCGGTTGCTGCAGGCGCAGATCCACCCGCACTTCGTCTTCAACACGCTGGCTACGCTGCAGCATTGGGTGGACCGCCGCGACGACCGCGCCGGCCCGCTGCTGCGCGAGCTGACCGGATTCCTGCGCCGCAGCACCGAGCTGCTGGGCCGCGCCACGGTCACGCTGGCCGACGAGGCTCAGGCGGTGCGCCACTACCTCGCCATCCTGGCCGCGCGGCTGGACGGCCGCGTCCAGGGCGAGGTGCTCATTGCGCCGGAGCTGGCCGCCGAGCCGCTGCCGCCGGGCCTGCTGCTGACGCTGGTGGAGAACGCCGTCGAGCACGGCCTGGAGCCCAAGATCGGCGACGGACGCCTGCAGGTGCAGGCCGGCCGCGAGCCCGATGGCCGCTGGTGGCTGCGCGTGGACGACGATGGCCTGGGGCTGGCCCATGATGCGGCCGACGACGTGGGCCTGGCCAACGTGCGGCTGCGACTGAAGCACCACTTCGGCGACCGCGCCCGCTTCACGCTGCAGCGCCGCGCCGAGGGCGGCACACGGGCCGAGATCGAGGTGTCGCCATGACCCGGCTGCTGATCGCTGACGACGAACCCGCGCCCCGCGAACAGCTGGCCGACGCGCTGGCCCAGGCCTGGCCCGACGCGCAGATCGTGGCCCAGGCTCAGCATGGCGCCGACGCGTGGGACCAGTGGCTGGCGCACGAGCCCGACGTGTGCTTCCTGGACATCCGCATGCCGGGGCTGTCGGGCATCGACGTGGCGCGGCGCATCGCCGGCCGCAGCGCGGTGGTGTTCGTGACGGCCTACGGCGACCATGCGCTGCAGGCCTTCGACGCCGGCGCGGTGGACTACCTCGTCAAGCCGCTGGACCCGGCCCGGCTGGCGCAGACCGTGACGCGGCTGCGCGAGCGCCTGCAGCGCCCGGCGCCGGCGGCCGGCGCGCTGCAGCAGCTGCTGGAGCAGCTGGCCGCGCAGCAGCGCCGCCCGGCCTGGCCCGACACGCTGCAGGCAGGCGTGGGCAAGGAGGTGCGGCTGATCCGCGTCGACGACGTCGTCTACTTCGAGTCCGACGCGCGCTACACCCGCGTCGTCTACCTGGAAGCCGGCCAGCAGCGTGACGCGCTGCTGCGCACGCCGCTGAAGGACCTCATCGCGCAGCTGGACCCGGCGCGCTTCCAGCAGGTGCACCGCTCCGTCGTCGTCGCCAGCGCGCAGATCGCCAGCGCCGTGCGCGACGACGACGGCGGCATGGTGCTGCGGCTGCGCGGGTCGCCGGACGTGTTGACCGTGTCGCGCCCCTTCCAGGGCCTGTTCAAGGGGCAGTGATCTCCACGGCCACGCCGCTCAGCACGGCGTTGCCGGACAGCGGGTCGCGCGCCGCGTCGTCCAGCAGCGCGTTCATGTTCACGCCGGGCCGCTCGCGGGCCACGCCCAGCTGCACGCCGGCCAGGTCGTGTCCCCAGCCGTGCGGCAGGCTCACCACGCCGGGGCTCATGTCGGCGCTGCGCTCGACGCGCGCGACCAGCTCGCCCACGGCACTCTTCACGCGCGCGAACTCGGCCAGGCCCAGCCGGTCGGCGTCGCCGGGGTTGACGAGCAGCGTGCAGCGTTCCGGCCCCTTGGCCAGGATGGGCAGGTTGTGCATCCAGCTGTTGCCGGAGCGCGTGTCGCGGCGGCCGATGAGGCTGAATTCGGGCGCCGGCTCGGCCTTCACCTGCGCCAGGTCGGCCAGGATGCTGGGCGGCGCCAGTTCTATCTTGCCGCTGGGCGTGCGCAGCACTTCCGGGATGCGGGGCACCAGCGCGCCCAGGTCCACGCCGCCGCCGTCCACCGTGCTGGCGGCCTTCACCTTCTTCAGGGTCAGGCCGTCGGGCCGGCGACCGAACTGGTCGCCATAGGGGCCCACGCGCAGCTGCAGGTCGATGAGGCGCTCGGGCCCGCGCCACGGGTCCAGCGCGGCCAGGAGGGCGGGCGTCTGGTCGCCGGCGAAGCGGCGCACGTCGGCGGCGATGGCCTCGTCGTCCAGCTGCGCCACGTCCACGCCCAGGCCGCGGCCTTCCAGCAGCGCGCACAGGCGCAGGATGGTCTGCCACTCCTGCGGCGTGCCGGGCGCGGCGTCGAACACCGGGCCGGAGAAGCGCGCGTGGTTGCGGTGGCTGAGCTGCGGGAAGGCGACGTCGAAGTGCAGGTCTTCCAGCGGCGACAGGCCCGGCAGGATCACGTCGGCATGGCGCGTCGTCTCGTTGACGTAGATGTCCAGGCTCAGCATGAAGTCCAGGCCTTCCAGCGCCTTCGCCAGGCGCGGGCCGCCGGGGGCCGACAGCACCGGGTTGCTGGCGATGGTGATGAGCGCCTTGACCTGGCCGTCGCCAGGGGTCTCGATCTCTTCCGCGAGCACGGTGATGGGCAGCTCGCCGTAGATTTCCGGCGCGCCGGACACGCGACTGCTGCGCCGGCCCGTCGTCACGCCCTTGCCGCGGCCGGGCTGGCCTTGCGTGTTGGGCGCGAACGCGGCGGCCTTCGCGAACATCGCGCCGCCCTCGCGGTCGAGGTGGCCGGTCAGCACGTTGATGAGGTCCACCAGCCACGAGTTCACCGTGCCGAAGCGCGTCGTGCAGGTGCCGATGCGGCCATAGACGGCAGCCCGTGGCGCGGCAGCCAGCTCGCGGGCAAGGCGGCGCTGTGTCTCCGCCGGGATGCCGCAGCCGGCGGCCGTCACCTCGGGCGCGAAGGGCTGCACGGCGGCGCGCGCGTCGTCCAGCCCGTTGATGTGCTCGGCCAGCCGGCCCAGGTTCACCAGCCCTTCGTCGAACAGCGTGTAGGCGATGCCGGCCAGCAGCAGCGCGTCGGCGCCGGGGCGGATGGGCAGGTGCTCGTCGGCGGCCGCGGCCGTCTCGCTGCGGCGCGGGTCGACGACGACGATGCGCCCGCCGCGCGCGCGCATGGCCTTGGCCTTGCCGCGGTAGTCGGGCACGGTCCACAGGCTGCCGTTGCTGACCATGGGGTTGCCGCCCAGGATGAGCAGATAGTCGCAGCGCTCGATGTCCGGCAGCGGGATGGACAGCCAGTGGCCGAACATCAGCGCGCTGCTGAGCTGCTTGGGCATCTGGTCCAGCGTGGAGGCGCTCATCACGTTGCGCGTGGCCAGCGACTTCACGAGCCGCGGCGTGTAGGCCAGCAGGCTGACCTTGTGCGCGGCCGGGTTGCCGATGGTCAGTGCCACCGCGTCGGCGCCGTGCCGCTCGCGCAGCGGCAGCAGACGGTGTTCGATCTCGGCGAAGGCCTCGTCCCACGTCGCCTCGACGAAGACGCCATCGCGCTTGATGAGTGGCGTGCGCAGGCGGTCGGGGTCTTCGTGCAGGTCCTTCAGGCTGACGCCCTTGGGGCACAGGTAGCCGTGGCTGAACACGTCCTTCTCGGCGCCGCGGATGGCGATGACCTTGGCGCCGTCGGTCTTCACTTCCAGCCCGCAGCAGGCCTCGCACAAGGGGCAGATGCGGTAGTGGCTGTCGGGCATGGCGTGTCTCCTGGCGCGGTTCTTTTTGAACCAGCCAGCTTAGCCGTGGCGCCCGCCGCGCGCCCGTCGCGCAGGCGACGGTTAGTCGCCGCGCAGGCCCAGCTCGGACATCTCGTCCAGCCAGCGCGCCACGCCGGCATCGCCCAGGCCGTCCACGCCGCCCACCAGCGTTTCGTGGACGGGGCCGATGCCGACGAAGCCGAGGATGTTGCGTTCCAGCGAGCGCAGCGAATGCGCGCGGAAGATCCAGCGGTAAACCAGCGCCGGCATGCCCATCGTGACGATGACGCGCGCCGAGCGGCCGGTCAGCAGCTTGCGGCCCAGCGGGTTGCCTTCCACCGGCTCGAACGCGAAGCCGCGCCGCGCGATCTGCTCCAGAAAGCCCTTCAGCAGCGCCGGCATGTCGCCCAGCCACAGCGGGAAGAAGAACACCAGGTGCTGGGCCCAGCGGATGTCGTCCTGCGCCGGCCTGAGCGACGCGGGCACCTCGCCGTCCAGCCAGTCCTTCTGCGAGCGCAGCAGCGGGAAGTCGAGCCGGCCCACGTCGATGACGCGCACCTCATGGCCCGCCTCGCGCGCGCCGTCGGCATAGGCCTGCGCCAGCGCGTGGCAGAGGTGGCCGCCATCGGCGTCCGGGTGGGCCTGGATCAGCACGATGCGGCGGGTCATGGGGGCCTCCTTGAGCGAAGCCATCGTCCCGCCGCCCGCATCGCGCCGCCTTGACGTCCGTCAAGCCGGCGCGTGGCCCGTCACCAGTTGCCGATGCTGGGGTTCACGTAGCTGAACTGGTTGGGCACGTCGGCCGCGAAGTTGGTGTACGAGAACGACATGCTCAGTTCCAGCGAGCTGACCTGGTGCCACCAGCCCAGCGGCAGGAACAGCGTGTCGCCCGGCTCCAGCACCACCTCCAGCACCTGTGCGTCGCGTAGCAGCGGGTAGCGCTGCAGGTCCGGCGCGTCCAGGTCGATGGGGCTGTAGACGCCCATGCGGTTGTAGAGCAGCGGCGTCTGCAGCGGCGACACGAAGCGCCAGCGCTTGCGACCGACGACCTGGGTGTGGAACAGCATCAGCGTGTCGTGGTGCAGCGGCGTGCGCGTGCCGGCCGGGCCGAACCAGAACGACGCCGCCGTGTGCAGCAGCGCCGGGTCGCAGAGGGGCGGCATGCGGCCGATGTCCTGCAGCAGCGGCAGGAACTCGGGGCGGCGCATCATCTCGTCGTTGGCCGTCAGGTAGTGGTCGTTGGTGGCGCCGCCGCTGACGACGAGGTCGACGAACGCGGCCACCTTCATGCGCTGGCGCAGCTTCTCCTTGTTCTGCTCGAACAGCGTGTCGGTGTTGCGGCCCACCTGCACGTCCACGTCCAGGTGGCCGAAGCGCTCGCGCAGGTCCGCCGGCGACCAGCGGCCCATGGCGGGCCAGTCCTCGGCGATGTCCGTCAGCACGACCGGGCGGCAGCCGCGCACGTAGCGGGCGATGAACTCGTCGCGCGACACGCCGCGGCGCTTCTCGATGACGCCATAGCCCGGGTCGCCCTGCCACAGCTGCTGCAGGTTGCCGACGACGGACTCCAGCTTGCGCAGCAGCTGCTGGTGGCGGCGGGCGGCCTGGAACACCGGGTCCTGCTCGATCTGCTCGATGGCGGCCATGCAGGTGGACGGATCCAGCCCGGCGGCTGTCATCGTGTCGAGCATGGAGGCGGGCGAGCAGTTCCAGAGCCGGTTGTCGGCCACCCAGCCCAGCCAGTCGGGCGGCAGGT
This sequence comes from Roseateles sp., assembly GCA_041914785.1. Classification (GTDB taxonomy): domain Bacteria; phylum Pseudomonadota; class Gammaproteobacteria; order Burkholderiales; family Burkholderiaceae_C; genus Pelomonas. The sequence continues at coordinate 47,576 of JAYSCT010000006.1, read as the reverse complement.
CCAGCAGTGCGGCGGGGCGCGGGCGGGGCGGGGGCTTCAGCGGGGCGAGCGGCATGGTGCGGACGTTAGCCGCAGTGCGCGACATGGGCATGAAGCTCAAGCCGGCTTCAGCCAGTCCCTCAGTTGCTGCAGCACGGCCGCGTCGGTCTGCAGCGCCAGGTGGCCCAGGCCGGTGAAGACGGCGGTGTCGGTGAACGTCAGCCGGCGCGCGGCCTCGCGGTGCTGGCCCAGCGCGCTGGCCACGGGCACCAGGCCGTCGCCCAGCCAGCGCGCGGGCGCGCCGGTGGGCCGCTTCGCCGTGGTGGCCGCGACGGCGTAGCAGGGCACGCCAGCGGGCAGCGGCAGGCGGCTGGCCCTGCCGGCGTCGGCATCGGCTTCGAGCAGGCTGGCGTGGCGCAGGTCGCGGATGCCGGCGCTGCGGCGCGCCGCCAGCGCGGCGAGCGGGCGCGAGTAGGCGCTGACGGCCAGCAGCTGCTGCACCTGCTGCCCGCCGCGTTCCAGCGGTGCGCCCAGGTGCGGCGTGCCCAGCGTGACGAGCGCCTGCAGTCGCCTGGGCCAGCGGCGGCCGCGTGCCTGCGCGATGGCGCTGCGGGCGACCAGGCCGCCCATGCTGTGGCCCAGCAGCGTGATGGGGCCGGGCACGGTGTCCAGCAGCCTGGCGAGTTCGGCGCCGTTGCGCCAGATGTTGCGGCCGGTGTTGTAGCGCAGGCCCAGCGGCCGGTAGCCCAGCGCGGCGAGGGCGGCGGGGAAGTCGGCGCCGTCGCGCCGCCACTGCGCCTCGTTCATGCCCAGGCCGTGCAGGAACACCAGCGCCGGGCCGCTCGCGCCGTCGACGAGCGGGTGCAGCGTCATGGGCGTGGCGAGCGGGTTGGCGGTGGCTTCGAGGTAGTCGCCCAGCACGCCGTTCAGGGCGGCTTGCGCGGCGCTGGCGTGTTGTGTGTCTGCCCGGTCGAGCAGCGGTGCCAGCGCGCCGAGCGCCAGGTCCAGCCCGCCGCCCACCAGGCGCGTCACGCCGCGCACGCTGCGGTAGACCAGGCCGGTGATGCCGGTGGTGCGCTCACGCGGCGCCGTCAGCGGCAGGCGCGTGATCTCGGCGTGCATGGCCTCGACGAGGTTGGTCACGCCGGTGACGGCGTCGATGGCGAGGCGGCTGGCGCCGCGCAGTGGGGTAGGGCTGGGCATGACGGATCATGCCTGCTGCCTGCAGGCCACCGCGGCCCCGCCGCGACAAGGCCCGGCGGTGTCGGGCTGGGCAATGCCGGGACGGGTGCCCGGATCAGCCGCGGCGGCGGGCCAGGCGCAGGCCCAGCAAGCCCAGGCCGGCCAGCGCCAGGCTGGCGGGCTCGGGCAGTTCGTTCGCCGTGCCGCTCAACTCGGCGCGGAAGGCGCCGACGGTGCCCACATCCTGGATGACGAACTCCAGCGTGTTGAGGCCGGCCACGAAGCCGCTGCTGATGCTGAAGGCGTGCAGCGAGGAGAAGTTGCTGATCGGCGATCCGGTCAGCGCGATGCCGGTGCTGGTGCCGTTCAGCAGGATGTCGACACCGGTGTTGTCGGCGCCCCAGAGGCCGTTGATCAGGGCGGTGGTGGCGTCCAGCCCGGTGAGATCGAAGGTGGTGCGGAAGGTCAGCGTCGTCAGGGCCGGCAGGCCGTCGGCCTGGGCCCAAACCCACTGCGAGGTGGCGCTGTTGGGGGCGTACGTGCCCGGCAGGCCGGTGCGCACGATGACGGGGCCGCCGGTGGGCTGCAGGAAGTAGTGGGCGTCGACACCCGCGCCGGCCTGTGGGTTGCCAGCGGCGTTCAGCCCGGTGCCGAACAGACCGAGGATGGGCGCCGCTTGGACGCTGGCCACGAAGGCGACGGACATCGCGAGCGCGGAGAGGCTGTTGCGAAGCAGGTGCGTGGCGGACATGGTGACCCTCGTTGAGTGACGGGGCGGCAGCCAGCAAATTGCGGGCCTGCCGAGAAAAATCCTTGTGAATCATCGACTTGCCAAGGTTTCCCGGCGCGGCGCTCGCGGCCGTGTAAAGCCCCTCGACAGCCCCGGCGGCGGCTACATCTGCCTGAACAGATGCGCACAACTCTCCGCCACCAGCAGCGTCTCGCTGCCGTGCTTCAGCTTGATCTGCATGCGCCCGCGGAAGTCGCGGCTCACGCTGGCCACCGCGTTCACGTTCACCAGCGTCGACCGGTGGATCTGCCAGAACTGCTGCGGGTCCAGCTCGTCGATGAGCTCCTTCAGCGGCTTGCGGATCAGCGCCTCGCCGTCCTTCAGCGCCAGCCGCGTGTACTTGTTGTCGCTCTGGAAGAACATCACCTCGTCCACCGTGATGAGGCGCAGCGTCTGGCCCACCGACGCGTTGATCCAGCGCAGCGGCGCGCGCGCCGCCGACGGCACGGGGCGCGCGCTGAGCTGCTCCAGCACGCCGCCCAGCGGCGCCGGCGGCTGGCCCTGGCCCAGCCGGGCCTTCAGCCGCGAGATGGCCGTGAACAGCCGCGCGGCGGCCAGCGGCTTGAGCAGGTAGTCCACGGCGCCCTGGTCGAACGCGGCGACAGCGTACTGGTCGTAGGCGGTCACGAACACCACGTGGCTGCGGCCGCTGACCTGGCGGGCCACGTCCAGCCCGGTGGCGCCGGGCATCTCGATGTCCAGGAACAGGATGTCGGGGCGGTGCTGGTCCAGCAGCCGCAGCGCCTCCAGGCCGTCGGCGGCCTCACCGACGATGCTCAGCTCGGGCCACAGCCGCTCCAGCTGCTCGACCAGTTCGCCGCGCAGCGCGGCTTCGTCCTCGGCCACGACGGCGGTAGGGGCGGTCAGGTTCATGGTTGCAGTACGAATTCGGTGCGGCCGGCGCCGCTGGTGCAGGTCAGCCGCGCATCCAGCACGGCCAGGCGCTCGCGCAACGACGCCAGCTCTTCATCCTCGTGGCACAGGCCTTCGTCGTCGAAGCCCAGCGTGATGCGGGTGCCGTCGGCGGCCAGCCAGCAGCGCCCGGCGGTGCCCAGCCGGATCGCGCGCTGCACCAGCGGCAGCAGCAGCATGGGCGGCAGCGACGTGGCGCCGCGCGAGCCCAGCTCGGCCTCGAACGCGGGCGGCTGGCCGCCCAGGTCGCGCAGCAGGTCCAGGTAGCTGGCGATCAGCTCGGCCTCGCCGCCCAGTGTGGCGCCGGCCGTGTCGCCAGGCGGCATCTGGTGATGCCGTGGCAGCCGCGGCAGCGCCACGCGCAGGTGGCGGATGAGCCGCTCCAGCCGCGCGCTGGCCGTCGGGTCGTGACGGTCGTAGGCGCGCTCCACGGACACCAGCGCGTCGAACAGCAGCGCCGGGTCCACCTGCGCCTGCAGCGCGGCCAGCCGCGCGCCCAGCGCGTGGCGGCGCAGCTGGCTGTGCTCGCGCAGCAGGTCCTGCGCGGCCTGGTCTTGCCGGCGGCGCAGCGCGCGGAACTCCAGCATGCCCACCAGCATCAGCGCCGGCATGGAGACCCACAGCGTGTCGCCGATCAGCGCCGTGATGCGGAAGGCGTTGCAGTCGGGCTTGCCGTGCTTGGCGGCGTAGAGCTGGCAGATGGACGTGCCCGGCACCAGCTCGGCCAGCGGGTAGACGACGCCGATGATGAGCGCCGAGCCCAGCAGCGTGGCGGCCACGAGGCGGGCGCGGCGCGCCGGGTGGATGGGGCTGCTGCGCGCGGCCGGCAGCCAGCACAGCAGCAGCACGGCGCAGCTCACCAGCGGCAGGCTGAGGTGGCGCACGAGCACCGGCATCAGGCTGTCGCCGACGTCCACCTCCACCAGCGACGTCAGGTCCAGCGCGCCGAACAGCAGCGCGGCGGCGACGAACACCAGCACCTCGCTGCGGCGCACGGAGCGCCAGGAGCGCAGCACATGCCGGATCACGTCGTGGGCTCCAGCAGAGAATTTCCGGGCCGAGCGCCGGGCCGCCCCAAGCCGGCCCGTTTGGCGATGTGCTGGCCGGTCGAGCCGGCAAGCATCGCCATCCCCTCGGGGGACCGACTGGACTTGCCCGCGTCCAGCGTGGCAAGGCCGGGCGAGGGGCACCCTGTCATGCCAGCGCCTCCGCCGGCAGCCGCACGCGCGCCACGACACCGCGCGGCTGCGCCGCTTCCAGCTCCAGCGACGCCGCATCGCCGAAGCGGGCCGCCAGCCGCGCCCGCGTGTTGGCCAGGCCCACGCCCGCGCCGCCGCTGGCCGCGCCGAAGCCCTGGCCGTTGTCCTGGACTTCGATGCTCACGCCGCCGTTGCCGGCGTGGTGCGCGCGGATCTCGATGCGCCCGCCCTCGGGCAGCGGCGACAGGCCATGCTTGATCGCGTTCTCCACCAGCGTGGGCAGCACCAGCGTGGGCAGGTGGGCCGACAGTAGCTCCGGCGGCGCAGCGATGTCGAACGACAGCCGCTCGCCCATGCGCATCTGCAGGATGGCCAGGTAGTGGCGCACCAGCTCCAGCTCGTCGGCCAGCGTGGACTCGTGCCGGCGCATGCCCGGCAGCGCGGCGCGCAGGTAGGCGATCAGCGCCACCAGCATGTTGCGGCCGCGCTCGGGCTGGGTCTCGTACAGCCGCTTGACGTTGGCCAGTGTGTTGAACAGGAAGTGCGGCTCGATCTGCGCGTTGAGGGCCGACAGCTGCGCCTCGGTCTGCTGCGTCTTCAGCGCCTCGCGCTCGCGGAAGAGCCGGGCCAGCCGGTCACGGCCCTCGCGCTGCTGGCGGCTGATTCGCAGCAGCGCGTAGGCCAGGCCGCCCAGCAGCACCCAGACGGCCATCGTCGACAGCGCCCAGCCGAGCTTGAACGGCATGGGCTTGTCCAGCGCCGCCACCGCGTAGCGCAGCCAGGTGCCCACCGCGGCGCCGCCGCCCACGGCCAGTGCCTGCACCGCCAGCTGGGCCGGCAGCGGCCAGCGCCGGCGCGCCAGCAGCGCCTCGGCCAGCCCCACCGCCAGCAGCAGCGACAGGCCGGTCAGCAGGCATTGGCGGCTGAAGCGCACCAGCTCGAACAGCGCGTCGCCCAGCGAGGCGCCGCCTTCCTCGCCGAACCAGCTCAGCGAGCGCGAGAAGGCATACAGCAGGCAGAAGTAATAGACGGCCGCCAGCATGCGCAGGTTGCAGATGCGGCGAAACGCTTGCAGCGGGCTCAGGTCCTCCATGGCGCCCATTCTGCGGGGCCCGCCGGCGGGCGGTGCGCGATGCGACGGAACCGGGTCAGGCCGTGCTGGCCGCGGCAATCAGCGCCTTGAGTTCGCGCTCCGACGCGGCCGGGTCGCCCAGGTTCACCTCGATGAGGCGGCGCAGGTGGGTGATGGACTCCAGGTCGATGCTGCGGCACAGCACGCCGGCATGGCCGGCCTCCACATGGGCCAGCTCGCCAGCCATGGCGATGTGGATCTCGGTGCTCTCGTCCCCCAGCGGCAGCTTGACGAGGCAGGGCATGCCGGCCTGTGGCGGCGGCCCGTCGGGCAGCTGCAGCAGCACGCCCCGCAGCGAGATGTCGATGACCTGGCAGCGCAGCAGCGCCTGCGTGGTGATCAGCTCGGCGCCGGCGGCAAAGGCGACGCGGGCGAATTGGCGGCGTTCGGTGCTGATGATGGTCTCCCGGTGGCGGCGCAGGCGGGCCGATGCTAGACGAACGGCTCCAGGGCGCCAGCCCCGCCAAACACGGTGCTGTGCTCCACGGCCTGCTGCAGCCGCTCCGGGGCGAGCGACGCCAGCCCCATGGCCTCCAGCATGAACCAGGCCGCACGCAGATAGGCCACGATCTCCTCGCGGGTCGCGTCGGTCTGCGTGGGCTCCTCGTCCCAGCCGCGGGCCGGCGCCTGGCGCGGCGCGACGACGGCCGGCCGGTGCGCCAGCGCGATGCGGGCCAGCAGCTCGCGCGTGTCCACGCTGGCGCTGGGGGCATCGATGAGGCGCACGAGGTCGCCCAGCTGCTGCTCGGCCGCGGCGGCCAGCAGCCGCGCAGCCTGGTCGGCGCCGCCGGCCAGGTACAGCCCGGCCGCCAGGTCCACGTATTCGAGGGCGGCCGACAGCCGCTGCAGGTCGGGGTTGGACGACATGGTCGAGGAGTCTAGGTCGTGTCAAGCCGCAACGAGCGGCCAAACTTCACGTGGGCTTGTTTATGCTGGACCGCTTCGGGAATGTTCTGAGGAGACCTACGATGGACCGCCGCCTGCACCTGCAACACCTGGCCGCGCTGGCCGCCGCGACGGCGCTGCCCGCCGGGGCCGCCGACGACAAGGACGGCACCTATGACGAGGACTCCATCCTCAAGGCCGCCACCGATTTCTTCGGCCAGACCACCGAGGGGCTGGCCAAGGTCATCGAGAAGGCGTTCAAGGAGCAGGGCCGCCCCAATGCCTACGTCAAGGGCCAGGAGGCCGGCGCGGCCATCACCGTGGGCCTGCGCTACGGCGAGGGCGAGCTGCTGATGAAGGGCGGTGGCGGCGGCAAGGTGTTCTGGGCCGGCCCGTCCATCGGCTTCGACCTGGGCGCCAATGCGTCCAAGGTGTTCACGCTGGTCTATCACCTGCCCAGGGCCGCCGACATCTACCAGCGCTTCCCCGGCGTGGACGGCAGCCTCTACTACATCGGCGGCGCGGGCATCAACTACCAGCGCCTCAAGGGCATCACGCTGGCGCCCATCCGGCTGGGCGTGGGGTTGCGCGCCGGCGCCAGCGTGGGCTACATCCACTACCGGCGCGAGAAGAGCATCAACCCGTTCTGACGGCGCGAACACGCCGGGTTCTGCGGCCGGTCAAGGCGCGGTGCCGGGCGGGCTGTCAACCTCGCCCCCTTCCGCAACAAGGTCGGCCAAGCCGGGCTGCCATCGCGGCGTAGACTGTAAATCCATCCAGTATTCGAGGCCCACCGTGAGCAGCACGACCACCGACCTGCCCGTGCAGGACATCTCCAGCGAAGTCCTCATCGAGAAGTACGCCAAGGGCGGCGAGCAGACGCCCGACGAGCTGCGCGAGCGCGTCGCCCGTGCGCTGGCCCAGGCCGAGAAGCCGGCCGACCGCGCTCGCTGGGCGGCGGCGTTCCTGGAGGCGCAGCAGCGCGGCTTCGTGCCAGCCGGCCGCATCATGTCCGCCGCCGGCACCGAGCTGTCGGCGACCCTCATCAACTGCTTCGTGCAGCCGGTGGGCGACTCCATCGCGACGGCCGAGGACGGCGTGCCCGGCATCTACACCGCGCTGACCGAGGCCGCCGAGACCATGCGCCGCGGCGGCGGCGTGGGCTACGACTTCAGCCGCATCCGCCCGGCGGGGGCCTGGGTGGGCTCCACGCGCAGCCATGCGTCCGGCCCCATCAGCTACATGCGCGTGTTCGACCGCAGCTGCGAGACGGTGGAAAGCGCCGGCAGCCGCCGCGGCGCGCAGATGGGCGTGCTGCGCTGCGACCACCCGGACATCGAGGCCTTCATCCACGCCAAGGACGAAGGCGACCTGCGCAACTTCAACATCTCCGTCGGCGTGACCGACGCCTTCATGCAGGCCGTGCAGGCCGATGGGCTGGTGGAGCTGGCGCACAAGGCCCAGCCCAGCGCCGAGCAGATCGAGGCTGGCGCCTACCAGCGCGGCGACGGCCAGTGGGTCTACCGCAAGGTGCGCGCCCGCGAGCTGTGGGACCAGGTCATGCGCTCCACCTACGACCACGCCGAGCCCGGCGTGCTGTTCCTGGACCGCATCAACGCCGACAACAACCTGCACTACTGCGAGACCATCGCGGCGACCAACCCGTGCGCCGAGCAACCCCTGCCGCCCTACGGCTGCTGCTGCCTCGGCTCCATCGACCTGACGCGCTTCGTGCGCGACCCGTTCAGCGCGAAGCCGGTGTTCGACGAGGCCGGCTTTGCCGAGGTCGTGGCGGTCGCCACGCGCATGCTGGACAACGTGCTGGACGTGACGCCCTGGCCGCTGCCCGCGCAAGCCGCAGAGGCCGCCAACAAGCGCCGCGTGGGGCTGGGCTTCACGGGGCTGGGCGATGCGCTCGTGATGCTGAACCTGCGCTACGACACGCCCGCCGCGCGCGACATGGCCAGCCGCATCAGCGAGATCATGCGGGACGCGGCCTATGCCGCCAGCAGCGACCTGGCCGCCGAGCGCGGCAGCTTCCCGCTGTTCAATGCCGACCTGTACCTGTCCGGCGGCAGCTTTGCGTCGCGGCTGCCGCAGGGGTTGAAGGACAAGATCCGCAGCCAGGGCCTGCGCAACTCGCATCTGCTGTCGATCGCGCCCACCGGCACCATCAGCCTGGCCTTTGCCGACAACGCGTCCAACGGCATCGAGCCGGCGTTCTCGTGGGCCTACACGCGCAAGAAGCGCCTGTCGCAGGCCGAGGGCGGCGGCTTCAAGGAGTACCAGGTCGAAGACCACGCCTGGCGCCTGTACCGCCACCTGTTCGGCGCCGATGCGCCGCTGTCCGACGCCTTCGTCACCGCGCTGGAGCTGAGCGCGGCCGACCACGCGGCCATGGTGGCGGCGGTGGCGCCGTACATCGACACGTCCATCAGCAAGACGGTCAACGTGCCGGCCGACTACCCGTACGAAGACTTCCAGGATCTGTACGTGCAGGCCTGGCAGTCCAAGCTCAAGGGCCTGGCAACTTACCGGCCCAACAGCGTGCTGGGCTCGGTGCTCAGCGTGACGCCGGAGGTCAAGCAGCCGGAGCCGCTGCGCGCGGACGCGGAGGGCGCCAACCAGCGCCTGCGTGTGGACCGCCTGCCGCAGGCCGTCGTCGCGTCGCTGCGCTGGCCCAGCCGGCCCGACATGCCCGGCGGCAACCCGGCCTGGAGCTACCTGATCCAGCATCCGCACGGCGATTTCGCACTGTTCATCGGCGAGCTGCCGCTGGACGGCCCCGATGGTGGGCTGTTCGGCCGCAACCTGCCGTTCGAGGTCTGGGTCAACGGCGCCGAGCAGCCGCGTGGCCTGGCGGCGCTGGCCAAGACGCTGTCCACCGACCTGCGCACCAACGACGCCGCCTGGCTGCGCCTCAAGCTCGACGCGCTGGCCACCGTGGCCGAGGAGCGCGCCTTCGAGATGCCCATGCCGCCCAGCGGCGAGAAGCGGCTGTTCCCCGGCGTCGTGGCGGCGACGGCGGCCGTCATCCGCTGGCGCTGCGAGCAGCTGGGCGCGCTGGCCGAGGGCGGCCCCACGCCCGTCGTCGACGCGATGTTCAGCCGCAACGAGCCGCGCACCGGCACGTCCGGCACGCTGGCCTGGGCGGTGGACGTGGACAACCCGGCCACCAACGAGCAGTTCACGCTGACGCTGAAGGAGGTGGTGCTGCCCACGCCCGACGGCGGCAGCGTCATGCGGCCCTGCGCGATGGGCTTCTCGGGCAACTACCCCAAGGCGCTGGACGGCCTCGCGCGGCTGCTGAGCCTGGACATGCGCGTGATGGACCCGGGCTGGATCGCGATGAAGCTGCGCAAGCTGCTCAACGTCGGCGAGCCGCTGGGCCACTTCATGGCGCCGGTGCCGTCGCTGAGCGGCGAGCGGCGCCAGCAGGTGTGGCCGTCCACGGTGGCCTACGTGGCGCGGCTGGTCATCCACCGCTACGCGATGCTGGGCATCCTGGACGAGACGGGCCAGCCGCTGGCCGACATGGGCCTGCTGCAGGCCCCGGCGCCCAAGCTCGCGGCGGCGGCCGGCACGCTGCAGGTGCAGGCCGGCAAGCCCTGCCCGGAGTGCGGCAACGCGACGATGATCCACAAGGACGGCTGCGACTTCTGCACCGCCTGCGGCTACGTGGGGCAGTGCGGCTGAGGGCGCCAGCCCTCATGCTGTGGGTCTGGTGTTCGGGACCCCATCAGCTGTTGTCGCCGACTCATCACGGACAGAGCCGCCGCCGACGGAGTTGTAGACGCGGGCATCCAGCTGCTGACCGGCGCTGTCGTAAGCAGTGAAGCGCATGCCATTCGGATGGAACGGCAGCGTTTCTCGCCTGGACATGATGACGTCGATCTTCTCGTCGAACGCGATGTGCCGCTCGCCAAGGAGCCATAGTGATTTGAGCTGTCGGATCGTGGCCCGTCGATCGCCGACGCTGTCAGTGGCGACTTTGTCGGGCTCGTCACCTTCAAGCCCGAGGGCCACCGCGACGTCAGAACCGTGGCCTTTTCCGGTAGCACCGAGCGAACCGTACAGCTCGGCCTTGACGTGGTCGACCCGCTCGAGGGAACCAGCGTCACGCAGGCCCTTCGCGAACTTCACGGCGGCCTTCATCGGCTCGACCGTGTGGGAGCTCGGCGGGCCGATGCCGATCTTGAAAATGCCCGGAACACTCACGGACGCGTTGCCTCCTCAGCGCCGGTAGACCGGCAAGCGCTTGGTCAGGGCCGCGACCTGGCCGCGGACGCGCTCGATGACAGATTCATCCTCGATCGCATCGAGGATGTCGCAGATCCAGCCTGCCAGCTCTTGAACGTCCGCCTCGATCAGGCCCCGCGTCGTCACCGCGGGCGTTCCGATGCGGATGCCGCTGGTCACGAAGGGTGACTGCGGGTCGTTCGGAACGGCATTCTTGTTCACGGTGATGTGCGCGCGGCCGAGAGCCGCGTCGGCGGCCTTGCCGGTCAGGCCCTTCGAAATCAGGCTGACCAGGAAGAGGTGGTCGTCTGTTCCTCCCGAGACCACGTCATAGCCGCGATCGATGAAGACCTTGGCCATCACGCGAGCGTTGGAGATCACGCGCTGCTGGTAGACCTTGAACGAGGGATCCAGAGCTTCCTTCAGTGCAACTGCCTTCGCGGCGATCACATGCATCAGGGGGCCGCCCTGCGCACCCGGGAAGACGGCGGAGGCAACTTTCTTCTCGATGTCAGGCCTGGTGGGGACGTTGCGACCTAGGATCAGGCCGCCTCGCGGCCCACGCAGCGTCTTGTGGGTCGTGGTCGTCACCACGTCGGCAAACGGCAGAGGTGACGGGTACAGGCCTGCTGCGATCAGACCCGCCACGTGTGCCATGTCGACGAACAGCATCGCATCGACGGAGTCAGCGATCTGCCTGAAGCGAGCAAAGTCCAGCTGGCGGGAGTAGGCCGAGAAGCCCGCCACGATCATCTTGGGCCGGTGCTCCTTGGCGAGCCGCTCGACCTCGTCGTAGTCGATCCATCCGCGATCGGTGATTCCGTACTGAACGGAGTTGTAGAGCTTGCCGGACGAGCTGACCTTCGCGCCGTGGGTCAGGTGACCGCCGTGCGCAAGGCTCATTCCGAGGATCGTGTCACCCGGGTTGAGGAGGGCCAGGTAGACAGCTGCATTGGCCTGGGAGCCTGAGTGCGGCTGGACATTTGCCCAATCGGCGCCGAAGAGCTTCTTCGCGCGATCAATTGCCAAGACCTCCGTCTGGTCGACGAACTCGCAGCCACCGTAGTAGCGCTTGCCGGGATACCCCTCCGCGTACTTGTTGGTGAGCACCGTGCCTTGCGCTTCGAGAACGCGGTGGCTCGCGTAGTTCTCTGAGGCAATCAGCTCGATGTGTTCTTCTTGGCGCTTTTGCTCAGCAATGATTGACCGGGAGAGATCCGGATCAAAGTCCGCAATGGTGGAAAGACGTTCAAACATGTTTTCTCCTTGATCGGATGCCCTCTCAGCGGGGCTCCTCGTAGTCGGACATTGGGGGGCAGGAGCGCACGAGGTTTCGGTCTCCGAAGACGTTGTCAACGCGCGCGACGGGCGACCAGTACTTGGTCTGGTGCAGGCTGGGCAGCGGGTGGGCAGCACGTTCGCGGGTGTGCGGCCGTGACCAGTTGGTCTGCGCTCGGCTCCAGGTTTTGATCTGTTCTTCAGTGAGGTACTGAATGGCCATGGTCGGCTGGGTGATTTCGTGAGGGGGGAGCAGAGCCAAGACCAGCCGATCGAGATCTGCGTAGGCCATTGATGCCGCTAGGTCATGGTTCTGCGAATACGGAGTGCTTGGTGAAGCACAAGGGGACGCCTCGACGATCAAGATTGCCAGGGCGTCCCACCAGTCCTTCTCCGACCTATCAGAAGGTCTTGGAGAGGTTCATGAAGAAGCGGCGACCCTGGTAGTCATAGCCGCTGTACAGAGGCGCGTTACCGACGCGATTGCCGTTGTCCGACGAGACCATCGGGGGCGTCTTGTCCGACAGGTTGCGCACGCCGAAGGTCGCGCGCCACTTGCCCACCGCGTCGTTGTACGAGACGGACGCCGACTGCAGGAAGTAGTTGGGCGTATCGCGCTTGTAGGTGCTGGTGGCTGCGTCTTCGCCGTAGTACTCGTAGTTCGACATCTTGCCGACCCACTCCACGCCGTAGAAGATGTTCCAGCCCTTGAGCGCGTAGTTCACGTCGAGGGCGCCGGACCATTTCGGTGCCCGGATGGTGCCGTTGAAGTCGTCCAGCGGATCGTTCGGGAACAGCCTGCTTGCCTGCTGCTTGAACTGCGTCGCCGACAGGTTCATGCGCAGCTTGCCGGGGCCAACGTCGTTGGTGTAGCGCAGGTTGTAGTCGTAGCCACGCACCATGTCAGTCGACAGGTTGACGTAGCTGTTGTTGACTGTCAGCGAAGCGCTACCTGGGTCACGCGTCACGAGCCGGCAGAAGCCACCACCGGTACGGAACTGCTGGTCGTCGTAGCAGAGCGAGAGGATCGAGCCAGCGCCGACCTGGGAGACGCCGTTGTCGACCTTGATGTCGAAGCGATCCAGCGCGAACGACACCTCGCCGAAGCCCGCGGGCATGGGCGGTTGCAGGATGATGCCCCAGGAGGAGTTCTTCGACGTCTCTGCCTTCAGGCCCGAGTCGCGGCCGCCTTGCGTGATCGACTTGATGCTGTTCTTCTGCGAGAAGTCAGCAGGCAGGCCTTCGCTTGCGCAGTTGGCAGCGCGCACAGCGTTCGTGCCTGCGGCGCCATAGTCATTGCAAGGATCTGCAGACGTGGCTTGGAAGCTGGTCGTCGCACCGACGAACTGCTCGAACAGAGCGGGAGCACGGTACGAGGTGCCGTTCGTGCCGCGCAGGGACATCCACTTGACCGGTGCCCAGAGGGCGCCGAACTTGTAGGTCGAACCTGCGCCGTAGGACTTGTAGTCCGCGCGCCGTGCAGACGCATTGGCGGTCAGTTCATGGGCACCAGGCAGGCCCTTCAGCAGAGGAACTTCCACCTCGCCGAACACGTCATAGGCCTGGTCGTTTCCGCGGGTCGGCGTGCCGGAGGTGAAGTTGTAGATGTTCGCCGCCTGCATCGCCTCGGATGGGGTGTCGTCGATCGAGTTGCGACGGAACTCGGCACCGACGGCGGCCTTCGCATTGCCGTATGGCATCTTGAACAGATTGCCGTTCGCCGACGCAGTGACGATGTCTTCCTTGTACTTGGTCGAGCCGACCAGGTTGTCGGAGAAGACGAACTTCTTCCACGCTTCCGGCAGATTGCCGGCGAGAAGCGAGGTGCTCAGCGCTGGAGCAGCCACGCAGCCGTTGGCCGTGCTCAGGCAGTTGAAGCCGCCGCTGCCGTTGGAGACGACGTTCAAGCTCTGCGCCAGGCGGTCCGTCAGGTAGCCGTCGTACACATACGAGGCCTTGCTCTCGGCATGGCTGACCGAGACGTCGTAATCCCAGTCGGTCTTGGCGAACGTGCCCCGCAGGCCGGCAACGGCGCGCGTGAAGTCAACCTTCTGGCTGGAATAGCTGTTGCCGCCGAACAGGAACGCGCGAACGCCGACCGGCGAGCCGTTGGTGAGGTCCGTCGGGGTGGATTGGAACGTGCTGAACCCCAGGCTCGAGGGGAGCAGGGGGCTGTCCTTGGCGTAGTCAAGCAAGAGCTGGCGGTAGCTCACCTGCGACGACTCGCGGCGGTTGTACAGAACCTCCCAGTACGCCTCGGCCGAATCGCTCAGGCCGGGAAGGTCGATCGAGCCCTCGGTGTAGAAGTTGTGGTTGCGGACCGGCGACAGCGTGTCCACCTTGAGCATTCGCGGATCGAACGTGTCGCGAACGTAGAGGGTGTTGCCGTTGCCGCCCACGCCTTCATAGCCCGCCATCGCGCCCGTGACGGACGAATTGGGGCGCCAACGGTTGAAGAGCGCTCCAGTCGAGCCCGCTGCGCCGGTGCCACCGACAAGGCTGGTGCCGATGGTGTTGACGGTGACGCCGTTTTCGCCACTGGAGTTCCAGGTGTAGCACTTCGGCTTGCCCGTCAGCGGGTCAACGAAGTCAGCGCTACCCCATGCACCTGTGACGCCGTCGTCGTCGACAGTACGGCGATAGGGGGTGTTGCAGCGCGTCCAATCGCGCTGGTCGAGCGTCAGGCTGGTGTTCTCGTTGTAGTTGTAGGAGGCCAGAAAGCGCGACGTCTCGGTGCTATGACCGCCGGAGATGGACAGATTGCGTGCATTGCCGCCCCCGTGCTCCGACTGCGACACGGTTCCCTCGACGGTGATCGAGTTCAGGTTCTTCTTGGTGATGATGTTGATGACGCCGGCCACGGCATCCGAGCCGTAGATGGACGATGCGCCGTCCTTGAGCACTTCGATCCGGTCCACGATGGAGTTCGGCAGCGTGTTCAGGTCAGCAGCCCCGACCGAGCCGCGCGTGCCCGAAGGCGACATGCGGCGGCCATTGAGCAGCACCAGCGAACGGGTGGCAGAGAAGCCGCGCAGGCCGATGGTGTTGGCGCCGGGGCCGCCATCGGTGACGTAGCCGCTGAACGCGTTGTTGATCTGGCCTTGGCCGCCAGTGACGCTGGTGCCCTGCAGGACCTGCGCGGTGGAGGTGAAGCCAGCAAGCGCCGTGTCTTCGTTCTTGATGACCTGCAGCGGCGCCGGAGAACTGAAGGCATCCCGTCGGATGCGCGAGCCCGAAAGCACGATCTCAACGCGATCCAGCTTCTGCACAGAGTCGCTTGGCGCCGCTGGGTCGGCGGCTTTGGCCGGCTTGTTCGCGTCGGATTGCTCCTGCTGGGCCGATGCGTTCATGGCCATGACCAGGCCAAAGATCGCCAGAGCGATGGGTTTGTGAACGGGTTTGAAAGCGATTGACATGGGTTTGCCCTCGGTTAATGTGGGTTGCAGGGCTGCGTTTCAGCCCTGCTTGTGCGCTTGGTAGTGGTTGGTTGGCACTCGTCCCTCGCAGGCATTTCGCCCGGCGATCGAAGAAGCTTTGGGATTGGAGGAAGTCGAGTTACGCGGGCGCGCTGTTCACGCCGCGCACCGCCTTCAGAAAGGTGGGCCTGTCGACATCACGGCCTCAACTTCGGATAGATGAACGTCGGAACGTCGACGCGAGGATCTTTCGCAATGCGCTCCTTGAGGGTGCGAATGGCCACTTCGAGCTGGGCGTCCTGGCCTTCGAACGTTGCGTGCGGCAGGTTGTCGACTTCGATGTCCGGAGTGACGCCAATCCCCTCGATCAGCCTTGAGCCGTCAAGGCCGACCTGGGCGTCCTGTGCGGCGCGGGCGATGCCGCCATCGACGAGCTTGTTGTCGTCGTCGAGCCAGACGCCGGCACCTGCAGTGCGCATGCCCACTAACGTGCCCAGCTTGAGACGCTTGACCCCTTCCGAGAACGTCTCGCCATCCGAGTAAGTCCCCGGGTTCGTGATGACCACCCGCTGGCCGCGAAACGCGTTGGGCATGTTGGGCAAGCGCGACCCATCTCTGGACTGCCAGGTCTCCCAGGCCTTGCGCAAGAGCTTCTCGGTCAGGATCGAATCGATGTTGCCGCCATCGTTGTGCCCGACATCGAGGATCAGCCCGTCGCCTGCCGACATGGCATAGAACTCGCGGGCGAATTCGGAAAGGTCCCAACTCAACATCGCGGATAGGTGCATGTAACGATGACTTTCATCAGCAACTCCCGTGCGGCACAGCCTTGATGCGCGTTCGCGTTTGCCGCTCCCTCAGTTTTCGAAGCCGGAGATATTGGCCCGTGGCGCTTTGCCACGGGCCGCACTCCTTCGGCGCGCCCCTCGTGGGGGCGTCTCTTCAGACGACGGTCAAAGCGTTGCAAGGTGGGGGCTGAGCGACTTCGACTGATCGCGCGCTCAGCAGCTGGCGGCGTTGGTTTGCGCCAGCAATCTCCTGCGACTACAACGGCGCGTGGTCAGGGGCGACGCAGCGTGTGCGTCCACTTGTGGTCGCTGGCAGAGGCCATCCAGCTGTACAGGTCCTCCGAGGCGCCTTCGCCGGGCCACGGATTCATATAGAGGACGTAGTTGGAGTTGTTGTAGACCTCATAGCCCTTGCCGACCATGATGTGCCCGCCGCCGGACGTCCATCCGAAGCGGATGACGAACGGCTTGTTGGCGTTCACGTCGCTGACCACGGAGTTCCACGACGACGCAGATGCATAGGCATTGGTCGAGTAGCCCCAGTTGTACAGAATGTCGGCCACGCTGCCGCTCTGGCCATACAGCGCGTTGGGCTGGTTGGCATTGCTGCTCCAGTTGAAGACGCTGTTGCCGCATGCGTAGTTGATGCCGAAGGCCCAGTTGACGATGGCGCACTGCGTCGGCGGGGTCTTGTAGTAGTTGATGACGGCTTTGCTCGACGCAGCCCAGCACCAATTGCTGTGTTCCTGAATCGTGGTGAGCACGTTCAGGTTCTTGTAGCTGTTGGCCGCGAAGGCGACAGGCAGTGCGAGCGCGAGGACGAGGCCGGCAGCGGCCTTCTTCAGGGTCAAGGACATGGAAGCTCCTGTTCCTGTGAATGCGTGGAGGGGGTGGCGATGGCTTTAGGGGTGGCCGCCGGAATTGCGCCGAACGACGTTGCGCAGGGGCTGCATCAACTCGTAGGCTTCGCGCAGGCGATTGCCGTCCTTCTCCGCCTTGACTCCGGTCGTGGCCTCGATCTCGGCTTTCAGCGAGTCACGCGCCGAACCGAGCAGCGCGTATCGCGTCTGCAGGTCCGTCGGCGAAACCACCTCGAGCAGATCCGACTGAGCCTGGTACACGCGGATGTAGCGCAGGTTGGCGCCGTTCGCGGCGCCGTGTTCGGCGACCAGGTCCGACAGCTCCTGAGAGAGACCCGAGCCGCCAAACGACACGGCCTTCCAGTTGCCGTCCACTCGTTCCACGGTGATCAGGCCGACAGGCTTGCTCCCCACCTTCACGAAGAAGCGCCAGATCCCGGTGGCTTGCGTCATGCTGCGCATATCGCCGCGGCCAGACGCGATTGCGCTGGGGGCGATGGTGTTCACTTCGAAGCCGCCGGCGATGCGCGCCTTGGACAAGTCCGCCGGCTTCGCCACATCGAGGGCGGATTCGCCGTCAGAGCCATGCTGCTGCTTGCGCTCCACGTATTCCGCCAAGCCTTGCTCAGCAGCAGCTTGTGCCCCGCGGTCAATGTTGCCAAGCGCGTTGACGCGCGCCGCGGCGGCCGCATTGAGCGACTGCGCTTGAGCCGCCGGCACGATTGCCAGCACCAGCGCCGAGAGCGCCAAACCTACACCTCTGCGCAGCGGCAGGGTCGGATCACGATCTGTTCGCATTAAGAGTTCCATTCTGTGAAGTTGAGATAGAACCCGAGCCTCTCGCGACGCCACGGTTCTCGTGGCAGCAGAGATCTCGGCGCCGACGCCGCGACGTCGACGCGTGAGCGGCGACCTGGTCGGCTTCGGTGGGGGGCGTGTGTAGGCTGGGCGCTATCGCAGGTGCGAAGGCGCTCTAACGGGCACGACGGCAGCGGTGGCTGCGAGCAAAGCTGGGAAAAAGGCCCGCAGAGCGAAGAGCGGCGGCTCGACATGGCGGCACTCCAAGACAGGTTGAACGACCACGAAACGGCATTCAGAACTCACGCCTGAGCAACCAGCCAAGGCCGGTCGCAGTGCGTGTGCACCGCTGCTGTTCCGCGCCGCTCCCGCTGTCCTTGGTACCTGAGAGATTCGTGCCTGGCGTGGTTGACGCCCTTGGCATTTGCTCCTTCGGTGGGGGGTGTCGCGCTGCGTTTCGCATTGCGGCCCCGCTCTCCAGTGTCGGCTCAAACAACAAACCAGTTCGGGACCTGAGCGTGCATGGGAGGTTGCGCCTTCGGTGGCGGTAGGGGTTCATTGTGTGAACCTTGCTATCCGCGCTCTCCTGGTTCGTCGGGATCAATACTAGGTGCGTGAAAACTTCGTCGCATCATCGTTAACGCCTATGCGGACACTTTGTGCCACACGGCGAGAAAATTTACGCATCCTGCGGGCTCCGTAGTCCGGTTCAGCCCCTTTGTGGTCTTGATTTGCGTGTGTGAATGTGCGGCGACTGGCTGTTCGGCTCGATCCGTGCATCGTCGTGCTTGCGGATCATTTGATCCACACCTTAGGCCGCTTCGTGGACTATTTGATTCCTGAAGTTGACCTCGCAGCCGCGGCCCTGTGCCCTGGGGCAGAGAATGGGACGGCGTCCCTCTTCGCGCTCGAGAGCTCGTGTATGCACTTTGATTTCCCCCCCTTGCTTCGCTACCTACTCCGGCGTCTGGTCCGAATCGCGATCTCGAGCGGCGTCACCTACCAGGCGTTCTGCAAGCTCGTGCGCTCCGTCTACTTCGAGGTCGCCACCGAGTTCGAGCCGGTGAAAGGCAAACCGAATTCCGACAGCCGCGTCAGTCTCTTGACCGGCCTTCCCCGGCGCGACATTCGTGCGCTACGTGAAGCATCGGAAGCTCCTCCTATGCCACGGCCGAACATCGAACGATTGGTGCTCGACGCTTGGTCCTCGTCGCTCGATTTCATGGATGCCGAGGGCAGCATGCTGCCCTTGCCGCGCACGCAGAAGCAGGGCGGCGAACGTTCGTTCGAAGCGCTCGTTGAACGAGTAAGCAAAGACATTCGAGCGCGAGCCTTGCTGGACGAATGGCTGCGCAAGGGATTCGTTGTGCTCGATGAGCAGGATCGCGTCGTACTCGTCAAGCGACGGTCGACTGGCGGTGTGGAGGGTGCTACTGGCGCTGGCCTGCTGATCAGCGAGATGGTCGCGGATCTGCTCAACGGGTTCGACCAGACTTACCTTCACGAGCAGCCTGTGCCGGGCTTTTATTTCAACGTGATCTATGGTCACGGGCTGACCGAAGAATCGGCGCAGCTGCTTTCTTCAACGGCACATCGCGAGGGCGTGCAGTTGATGAATCGCCTCAACCGTCTGGTGGTAGAGCGCGAAGCCTTGGATGCGCGGCGCGAGGGCGCTACCCGCCGGGTCATGTTCGGCTTCGGTAGCTACCAAGCCGACGCCACGCAGGACCCGGGATTGATGGCCCTTAAGACGCCGGCTTCCTTGTCTGAGGGGGCTCTTTGAGTGGCGATTCAGGCGGCGCCCCGACCGAGGTGTTGACGTCTCCGAGATGCGGCTTGAAGCAGTCTTGATCTGACGCCCAGTGCGCAATCGTGCCGCGGTGCCCACCACGTCGGCATCGTCGGCCGCCGTGCCGTGCAGCTTGTTCAGGCTCGCGTCGGCGCCCGTGGGCTGATCGTGCCAGCCGCTGCCGCCCCAGCGGTACACCGAGCCCGACGCGGCGGCGAAAAAGACCTGGCGGTCGGACGTGCCCCACACCGCCGTGACGTTGGGCGCTTGCCCAGCCTTTGCCAGCGGTGGCGCCTGGGTGGATGCGGCCTGCTCCGCGGCATGAACCGGCTCGTCCGAGCCCACGTCATGCGCCAGCTACGGCTGACCGCCGCGGCGCTCCTGAGGCGTTCCATCGGGTCGTGCGAGATGAGCATCGGGAAGGTCGGCAACCCTGTGTCATGTCAGCAAGCGGCGCCGGCCTCCAGGTGGGGCGGCATGGCGCGTACCCCGGCTGAAACCCGGCCGCTCGCGCGCGCCCTAGGATGGCCGGCATGACTGACAAGCTGTCCCTGGTGCGCGCCTACCTGGCCGCCTACGCCGCGCGTGATCTGGCGGCCATCGAGCCGCTATTCGCCGACGCCATCACGCTGCGCGACTGGCAGATCCGTGTGACGGGCAAGGCCGCGGCGCTGGACGAGACGCGCAAGAACTTCGCCGCCGTGCAGCAGCTGAGCATCGACGTGTTGGCCGCCTACGAGCGGGAGGGCGGCGTGGCCGCGGAGCTGAAGATCGTCGTCGACGGGCGCGACACGCTGTACGTCGTCGATGTGTTCGACATCGATGCCGACGGCCGCATCGCCGCGATCCGTGCCTTCATCGGCCGCGGCGACTGACCCTCAGCCCAGCCCCCAGCCGAAGGGGTCGGCCGGGTCGATGATGAGCGTGGCCTCGGCACTGATGAAGGCCCGGCCGCGGACCGTGGGGACGATGCCCGGGGCGCCGTCCGGCGGGGCGTCGTACCACGCCTCGAACACGCTACCGATGACGCTGGCCTGCCGCCACACCGCGCCCGGTGGCAGCTGGCCGTGCGCCGCCAGGCAGGCCAGCTTGGCGCTGGTGCCGGTGCCGCAGGGCGAGCGGTCGTACTGCCGCCCCGGGCACAGCACGAAGCTGCGGCTGTCGGCCAGCAGCGGGTCGGCGTCGGCGAACAGCTCGATGTGGTCGATGACGGCGCCGCCCGCGCCGCGGTGGCCCTGCGCGTGCAGCGCCTCGCCCAGCATGGCGGCGTAGTCGGTCAGCGCGTGGACATGGGCGTGCGCGACGGGCTGGCCGTGGTCGGCGCACAGGAAGAACCAGTTGCCGCCCCAGGCGATGTCGCCGGTCACGGTCTGCCCCGTCGGCAGCGTGACGGCCACGTCGGCGGCCAGCCGGTAGCTGGGCACGTTGCGCACGCTCACCTTGCCGTCGGCCTGCAGCGTCGCGCGCACGTTGCCCACCGGCGTCTCGATGACATGCTCGCCGGGCCGGATGCGCCCCAGGTGCGCCAGCGTCGCGACGAGGCCGATGCTGCCGTGGCCGCACATGCCGAGGTAGCCGGCGTTGTTGAAGAAGATGACACCGGCCGCATGCGCCGGGTCCTGCGGCGCGCACAGCAGCGCGCCGACGAGCACGTCGCTGCCGCGCGGCTCCAGCAGCGTGGCGCGGCGGTAGCGGTCGTGCTCGCTGCGCAGGCGCGCCAGCCGGTCGGCCATGGAGCCGCAGCCGAGGTCCGGGAAGCCGTCGATGACGACGCGCGTGGGCTCGCCGCCGGTGTGCGAGTCGATGACGTGCACGTAATTCATGGCTGCGACTGCCACTGCGCCGGGCGCGTGGCGAGTGCCTGCGCCACCAGCTGCTGCACGCGCTCGCGTTCCGCGCCCACCAGCGGCAGCCGCGGGCGGCGCATGTGCTCGCTGCCCACGCCCACCAGCGCGTCGATGAGCTTGAGGTTCTGCACCAGCTTGGTCGACACATCCAGGTGCAGCAGCGGCGTCATCCAGCGGTAGAGGGCGCGCGCCTCGTCCCAGCGGCCGGCCTGCATCAGGTCGAACAGCGTCACCGTCTCGCGCGGGAACGCGCAGCCCACGCCGGCCAGCAGGCCGTCGCAGCCCAGCGCCAGGCCCTCGAAGGCCAGGTCGTCCACGCCCATGAACAGCTGGTAGCGGTCGCCCAGCAGGTTGCGCAGGTCGGTGATGCGCGTCACGTCGCCGCTGCTCTCCTTGATGGCGGCGATGTGCTCGCTGTGCGGGCCCTGCGCCAGCTCGGCGAAGTGCTCGGGCTTCAGGTCCACGCGGTAGGCCACCGGGTTGTTGTAGACCATCAGCGGCCGCTGCGCCGCGTGGGCATAGGTGCGCACATTGGCCATGGCCTCGCGCGCGTCGGCCACGTAGATGACCGACGGCATCACCATGTAGCCGGCCACGCCCAGCGCATTCGCGCCTTCGATGAAGCGCAGCGCCTCGCGCGTGCTGGCCTCGGACACGGTGGCCAGCACCGGCACGCGGCCGTTCGCGGCGTCCAGCGCGCAGCGCGCGACGGCCAGCTTCTCGTCCAGTGTCAGCGTGCTGGCCTCGCCCAGCGAGCCGCAGCAGACGACGCCGTGGATGCCGTTGCGGATCTGGAAGTCGATGTGCGCGGCGGTGCCGGCGAAGTCCAGGCTTTCGTCGGCGTGGAACTTGGTGGTGACGGCGGGGAAGACGCCGCGCCAGGTCGGTGAGGGCATGGAGGCTCCTGGGGCGGAATCAGTCGGGGGCACCTGGCAGCGGCGCGGCGTGCGGTCGCGGGTGGCCGGGCCACGGAGAGGGCAGAGGCAAGGGCATGCGTTTCTCCCGGTTGCAGGGCGACGGCCCCGGCCGCGTGCGGCAGGCGCGAGTCTGTGCCATTCTGCGGGGGCCGCGCAAGGCGGGTAGGCAGCAAGGAGGTGGACGCGCATGGCCGACAACGTGACGCTGGGGGACAGGGTGCTGGCGCTTGTGGTGCAGCCGCCGGAGCCGGCCTTCACGGTCAGCCCGCGGCCGGCCGACGCGGCGGCCAAGGTCATCGAGAGCGCCGCGTCCAAGGCCGCGCTGGCCGCCGGCACGCTGGCGCTGCCGCCCGGGCCGCTGGGCTGGGCCACCATCGCGCCGGAGATGCTGGCCGTCTGGCACATCCAGCGCCAGCTGGTGGCCGACATCGCCGCGCTGTACGGCCGCAGCGCCGAGCTGGGCCCCACGCAGATGATGTGGTGCCTGTTCCGCCACACGGCGGCGCAGGCGCTGCGCGACCTGTCGGTGCGCGTGGGCGAGCGCGTCATCGTGCGCCCCGCGGCCCAGGCGCTGCTGCAGCGCGCGGCCGCCGCCATCGGCATGCACCTGGGCAAGCAGGCCGCGGGCCGGGCGCTGTCGCGCTGGGTGCCGCTGGTGGGCGCGGCCGGCGTGGGCGCCTACGCCTGGTGGGACACGCGCCAGGTGGGCCGCGCCGCGCAGCAGCTGTTCGAGCGCGAGGGCGTCATCGACAACCCTGTGTAACTTCCCGTGTCGGCCTGACACACTCCGGCCGATGGACCCGCTGCCCACCATCCTCGACATCGAAGCCTCCGGCTTCGGGCGCGGCAGCTATCCCATCGAGATCGGCTACAGCGCCGGCGACGGCGTGCTGTTCTGCGGCCTCATCCACCCCGAGCCCGACTGGCTGCACTGGGACGCGGCGGCCGAGACGCTGCACGGCATCAGCCGCGACCTGCTGCTGAGCTGCGGCAAGCCCGCGCGCTGGATGGCCGAGCAGCTCAACGCGCGGCTGCGCGGCCAGACCGTCTTCTGCGACGGCTGGGGGCATGACTTCACGTGGCTGAACCGGCTGTATGACGCCGTCGAGTTGCGGCCCAGCTTCCGGCTGGACGACCTGCGCAAGCTGCTCAACGAAGACGAAGCCCAGCGCTGGAAAGGCATCACCGAGTCGGTGCGGGCGCGGCAGCAGCTGACGAGGCACCGGGCCAGCAGTGATGCGCGGG
Organism: Roseateles sp.; assembly: GCA_041914785.1. Lineage (GTDB taxonomy): Bacteria > Pseudomonadota > Gammaproteobacteria > Burkholderiales > Burkholderiaceae_C > Pelomonas. Next base: position 24,320 of record JAYSCT010000006.1, on the reverse strand, counting down.
TGTTGCAGCTGGCGTTGGGGGAGGTGAAGGCGGGGGTGAGCTGCTGAGAGGTGGCTTTTTAGCAACCGCAGGAAACCGGCCAGCAGAAGATGACAAGGACGTCGAGAAAGTACAGCCCGACGGCCGGGCCGACGGCCATGACGAGCGCGATGACCATCCACAGGTAGCCGTCGGCTTTGGCCTTCCAGCCGTGCTTGATTCGGGTTCTGGACCATACCCAGGCGCCTGGAAAGGGCGATTGGGCGGACCGGATCGTCAGGACGGCGGCGCGAGCTGCCGAAAGAGCCGCCAACATGCCGAGCGAGACAAAGGTGAGCGCGACGCCCCGAAGCCAGGGCAGCGATTCACAAGGCGGCAGAGCCCGGACGAAGGCCATGAATGGTGCCCACCAGTGGTCCATGGCCAGAGACAACCCAAGTCCGAGACCGCCACACAGCGCCAGCTTGAACCGGCTGGCCGCTGTCGGTTCGATGAACTGAGGTTCCATGACGCCCTAGGCGAACAACCCCGCGTACTGCTCCCGCAGCAACTTCTTCTGCACCTTCCCCATCGCATTGCGCGGCAGTTCCGGCACCACGATAACCCGCTTGGGCACCTTGAATCCGGCAATGCGCCCCTTCAGTTCGCGAATGAAAGCATCCGCGTCGGGCTGGCCGGCCGCCGTGATGACGGCCACCACCGCCTCGCCGAAGTCGGGATGCGGCACGCCGATGACGGCCGATTCGCCGACGCCGGGCAGCTCGTTCAGGAAGCCCTCCACCTCGGCCGGGTAGACGTTGAAGCCGCCGCTGATGATGAGGTCCTTGCTGCGGCCGATCAGCGTCAGGTAGCCGCGCGCATCCACGCGCCCCACGTCACCGGTCTTGAACCAGCCATCCGAGGTGAACTCCTCGGCCGTCTTCTCCGGCATCTGCCAGTAGCCGCTGAACACGTTGGGGCCGCGCACCTGCACGTGGCCGATCTCGTCCACCGCGCAGGCCTCGCCGTCGTCGCGCAGCACGCGCAGGCCCACGCCGGGCAGCGCCGGGCCCACGGTGCCGCCGACGCGTTCGCCGTCCGCGGGGCGGCAGGGGTTGGACGTCAGCATCAGCGTCTCGCTCATGCCGTAGCGTTCCAGGATCAGGTGACCGGTGCGCTGCTGCCATTCGCGCCAGGTCTCGATGAGCAGCGGCGCCGAGCCGCTGATGAACAGGCGCATGTGGCGCGTGTCCAGCACCTGCTCCTGCAGCAGCCGCACGTACAGCGTCGGCACGCCCATGAAGACGGTGGCCTCCGGCAGCCGGCGGGCCACGGCGGGCGCGTCGAACTTGTTGAACCACAGCATCTTGCTGCCGTTCAGCAGCGCGCCATGCGAGGCGACGAACAGGCCGTGCACGTGAAAGATAGGCAGCGCGTGCAGCAGCACGTCATCCGGCTGCCAGTCCCAGAAGGTCTTCAGCGTCTGCGCATTGCTCAGCAGGTTGCCGTGGCTGAGCATGGCGCCCTTGCTGCGCCCCGTGGTGCCGCTGGTGTAGAGGATGGCGGCCAGCTCGTCGGCGCCGCGCTCGGCGGGCGTGTGCACATCGGGCATCTGCACGGCGCGGTCCAGCAGCGTGCCGGTGCGGTCGTCGTTCAGCGTGAACACCCAGCGCACGCCGCGCTGGAAGGCCAGCTTGCTGACCCAGCCGAAGTTCCTGCCCGCGCAGACGACGACGCCCGGCGCCGCGTCGGTGATGAAGTGCTCCAGCTCGCTGGCCTGGTAGGCCGGGTTCAGCGGCAGGTAGACATGGCCGGCGCGCAGCACGGCCAGGTACAGGATCAACGCCTCGACGCTCTTGTCGGTGTGCACCGCCACGCGGCTGCCGGCGGGCAGGGCCAACTTGTCCAGCCAGTTGGCCAGCATCGCGCTGCCACGCTCCAGGTCGCGCCAGGAATACAGCGCGCCGTCGTGGTCGATGGCGGTGGCGTCGAGGTCGGCCGGGAAGCCGGCGCGCAGGGCGGCGTACAGGTTCATGAGTCCCTCAATCCAGCTTGGCGCCCGATGCCTTCACCACCGCGGCCCAGCGCTTCGTCTCGGCGCTGACGAACTGGCCGAACGCGTCGCCGTAGAGGTTGGGCGTCTCGGCGCCCAGGCCGTGCCAGATGTTGCGGATCTCGTCCGTCGCGAACACCTTGCGCAGCTCGGCCTGCATGGCGGTGATGCTGTCCTTGGGCGTGCCCTTGGGCGCCCACAGGCCGTACCAGGTGGACACCTCGTAACCCGGCACGCCGGCTTCGGCCGCGGTGGGCACGTCCGGGAAGCCCACGGCGCGCCTGGCCGACGCCACGGCCAGCGCCTTGATGCGGCCACCCTTGATGTGGCTGGCCGACGAGCCCAGGCCGTCGAACATCAGGTCCACCTGGCCGGCGATCAGGTCCTGCAGCGCCGGGCCCGCGCCGCGGTAGGGGATGTGGGTGATGAAGGTCTTGGTGTTGAGCTTGAACAGCTCGCCCGCCAGGTGGTGCGAGGTGCCGTTGCCGGCCGACGCGTAGTTCAGCTTGCCCGGCTTGGCGCGCAGCGCGGCGAGCAGGCCCTTGAGGTCGGCCACCGGCACCTGGCCCGGGTGCACGACGATGACCTGCGGCACGCTGGCCAGCAGCGCGACGGGCACGAAGTCGTCTTCCAGCCGGTACTCCAGCTTTGGGTACATGGACGGCGCGATGGTGTGGTGCACCGCGCCCATGAAGAAGCCGTTGCCGTCCGGTGCCAGCTTGGCGGCGAGGGTGGCGCCCACCGTGCCGCCGGCGCCGCCCTTGTTGTCGATGATGACCTGACGGCCCATCTGCTTGGTCAGCGCCGCGGTCAGCGGGCGGGCGAAGGCGTCGGTGCCGCCGCCGGCGGGGAAGGGCACGATCCAGGTCTGGGGCTTGGCCCCCTGGGCCTGGGCCAGCCACGGGCTCAACAGGGCGGGCAGCAAGGTGCGGCGCTTCATCGGCTTGTCTCCTGATGTTTTTGTGCGGGGCGATTATGGGCGCGCCCCGGGGGCTGCCGGCACGGCGTGACCCATGGCCGCCGTGCCGGCTAACCCCGTCAAGGCTGCAGCAGCGCCGTCACGCGGGCCAGCAGCTCGGCCTTCGCGAACGGCTTGTTCAAGCGGTCGCAGCGGGCCTCGTCCAGGAACTGCCGCGCCGTGGGCGACAGCGTGTCGCCGGTGACGAACAGCATGCGCCGCGCCAGCGCAGGCTGGGTGCGCTTCACCTCGCGCCACAGGCCGGCGCCGTCCAGGTCGGGCATGTGCAGGTCGCTGATGATGGCGTCGAAGCGCGCCTCGGCCAGCATCGCCAGCGCGACGGCGCCGGACTCCGCCGTCATCACCTCGTAGCCGGCGCCGGCCAGCATCTCGCTGATCAGCTCGGCGATCTCGGGCTCGTCGTCCACCACCAGCAGCCGTGCGCTCTGCTCATCGGTGTCGGGCAGCGGCACGGGCTCGGTCTCGCGCGTCTCGGGCTCGCCGCTGACGGGCATCTGCAGGCAGAAGCAGGCGCCGTCGCCGTCATCCTGCAGCGTCAGTTCACCGCCATGGTCACGCGCGATGCCGCGCGACACGGCCAGGCCCAGGCCCGTGCCCACGCCCTCGCTCTTGGTCGTGAAGAAGGGCTCGAAGATGCGCTCGCGCAGCTCGGGCGCGATGCCGGGGCCGTTGTCGCGCACGCGCAGCCACACGCGCGGCACGCGGCGGCGGTCGCCCTCGGTCATGGGCGCCAGGCCCGTGGAGACGGTGAGCTGGCGGCCGTGGTCGCGCAGGCCCAGCGCCTGCTGCGCGTTGACGATGAGGTTGAGCACGATCTGGCCGATCTGGTCGGCATCCGCCTTCACCGGCGGCAGGCCCGGCAGCAGGTCCAGCGTCACGGCGATGCCGTGGCTGCGCAGCACATAGGCCAGCATGTCGATGGCGGCGGTGGCCAGGTCGTTCAGCGCCACCTCGCTGCGGTTGGCCGGCCGGCTGCGCGCCATGTTCAGGAAGGTGCGCACGATGCGGCCGCAGCGCTCGGCGGCCTCGTGGATGCGCTGCGCGTCCGCGGCCAGCGGGTGGCCGGTCATCTTCTCGGCCAGCAGCGACGCGCGGCCCATGACGATGGACAGCGGGTTGTTCAGCTCGTGCGCCACGCCGGCCAGCAGGCTGCCCATGGCCGTGAGCTTCTCGCTCTGGCGCAGCGCCTCGCGCTGGCGCTCGATCTCGCCCTGCGCGGTCTGGCGCTCGGACAGGTCGAACAGCGACGCGGTGTAGTAGGTCTGCGCGCCGACGGCGGTGCGCCACAGCACCATCTCGACGGGGAACTCGCTGCCGTCGGCGCGCAGCGCCGGCATCTCGACGCGCCGGCCCATCACGCGCTGCTCGCCACCGGCCGTCACGCGGGCCATGCCGGCGTCGTGCGCGGCGCGCAGCCGCGGCGGAATCATCACCTCGGCCACCGCGCGGCCCAGCGCCTGCTCGCGCGCGATGCCGAACATGGCCGCCGCCGCGGGGTTGAACTCGACGATGTGGCCGGTCTCGTCGGTGGACACCAGCGCGGCCATCGCGTTGTCGAAGATGGAGGACTTCAGCGCCTCGCTGGCCTCCAGCTCCGCGACCTTGGCGGACAGCTCCGCGTCGCGTCGCTTCAGCTCGGTCAGGTCCAGGCTCATGACGACGGTGGCCTGCGGCACGCCGTCCCGCACGTCCACCGGCACCAGGTGCTCGCGCATGTAGCGCCGGCCCGTGCCGGCCAGTGCCGTCCAGCCCTCCCAGGCGACGGTCTGGCCGCTGGCCAGGCGCGGGCGCACGCTGTCGTAGCTCGCGTAGGCCGCGTCGCCGATGATGCGGGCGATGGGCTGGGACAGCACCTGCTTGGGATGCAGCCGCGTGAAGCGGAAGAACTCCTGGTTGGCCCACACGAGGCGCTCGTTGACGTCGATGACGACGACGCGCGCCGGCACGGCCTCCAGCAGCTGCGACAGCAGCGGCAGCGTGGCCTGCAGCACGCTGCTGAGCTCGCCCACGCCGGCATCGGGCGTCGGGTGGAAATGGATGTCTTCGGTCATCGGCCCTCTCTCCCTGAAAGCGCGGCCGATGATAGAGAGATCAGGCTGCGAGAACGGCCGCGGCGGCGCCTTCCTGCATCGTGCGGGCGACGACGCGGTACATCGCCGTCCAGGCCTCGCGCGTCTCGGCCGTGAAGCCGTCGCCCAGGCCGGCGGCCAGTGTGTCCAACAGCGCCGCGCCGACGCTGTCGTAGTGGGCGGCCTCCACGCCATAGGCCACATGGCGCTGGCCCAGGCGCAGCAGCACGGGCGTCAGCGCGCCGGGGCGGTCCAGCAGCTCGATGGCGGCGGCCAGTATCTGCATCAGGCGCTCGCCCTGCTGGGCCATGTCGCCGCCGCGGAACAGCGTGCGCAGCGCCGGGTCGTGGGTGAACAGCCGGGCGTAGAACGCCTTGGCGACGGTCGCGGCCAGCGGCTTGAGCGGCTCGAAGCTGGTGCGGATGAGGTGGATCTGGTGCGGGGTCATGGTTGCGATTCCTTCAGTGGTGCATTGATGTTTTGGGGCCGAGCGCTGGGCCGCTCCCGAGCCGGCCCTCATGGCGATGTGCTTGCGGCTCAATGCCGCATGCATCGCCGTCCCCTCGGGGGACCGATCAGGCTCGTCCGCGTTCAGCGGGACGAGACTGGGCGAGGGGTCAACGGAGATAGGCGTCGGCGGCGGGCAGGAAGATGCACAGCAGCGGCAGCGCGGCCACCAGGCGTTCCAGCGGGTGCCAGCCGGGAGCGGGCGGGGTGTCGTGGTCGTCGTCGAGGTCTTCGGCGAAGGCTTCGCTGCGGTAGATGACGGCCAGGGTCTCGGGCCAGTCGGTGGCGGGGTTGTCGCTGCGGTAGTTCATGGCGGTGCTCCTGTTCGGTGACCGCACTGTCGAAGGCGGGCGTTTCAGCCGCGCTTCAGCCTGCCGGGCCTTGTGTTGCGTTTGTTTCAACGCCGTGCCGCGGCCGGTGCGCCTGCCTATCATTCGCCGCCATGCCAGACAGCCTGCCCACCGTCCTGCTTGTCGACGACGAGCCCGAACTGCGCGCCCTGCTGGCCGAGTACTTCGGCCGCAACGGCTTCGAGGTCCTGCTGGCCGAGGACGCCGCGGCAGCGCGCGCCGAGGTGGCCCGGCGCGTGCCCGACGTGGCGGTGCTGGACATCAACATGCCCGGCGAGAACGGCCTGTCGCTGGCCCGCGCGCTGCGCGAGGCGCACCCGCGGCTGGCGGTGCTGATGCTGACGACGGCCGGCGAGGCCATTGACCGCATCGTGGGCCTGGAGGTGGGCGCCGACGACTACGTCGCCAAGCCCTTCGAGCTGCGCGAACTGCTGGCCCGCGTCCGTGCCGTGCTGCGCCGCCTGCAGGTCAGCGCGCCCGCGGCCGCCGCTGATGTGGAGCCGGAGCGCGTGGCCTTCGGCTCCTGCCAGCTGGACCTGGCGCGGCGCAAGCTGTTCGGCGCGGATGGCGCTGAGATCGACATCACCGCCGCCGAGTTCGACCTGCTGGCCCTGTTCGCCCGCCACCCCAACCGCCCGCTGAACCGCGACCAGATCATGGAACAGGCCCACAACCGCGGCTGGGACGTCTTCGACCGCAGCATCGACCTGCGCGTCATGCGCCTGCGCCGCAAGGTCGAGCGCAACCCCGACAAGCCCGAGGTCATCAAGACGGTGAGGAACGTCGGGTACGTCTACGTTCCCGCAGCCTGACCAGCTTTCTGGAGGGCAGTAGTGCCTCGGTGCGGGCCGAGCGCCGGGCCGCTCCCAAGCCGGCCCGTCTGGCGATGTGCAAGCGGCTCAACGCCGCGAGCATCGCCGTCCCCTTGGGGGACCGGTCAGGCTTGCCCGCGTTCAGCGTGGCAAGCCTGGACGAGGGGCCTCAGTTCGCCGGAGGCAAATCCAGCCATCGCTGCAGCCGCGTGCGCAGCGCGACGAAGTCCAGCGGCTTCGTCAGGTGCTCGTCCATGCCTGCTTCCATGCTGGCGGCCACGTCGGCGTCCAGCGCGTGCGCCGTCAGCGCGAGGATGGGGAAGCCGGGCATGCGGCCCTCGCGCTGCTGCGCGCGCAGGCGGCGGGCGCATTCCAGGCCGTCCATGCCGGGCATCTGGATGTCCATCAGCACGAGGTCGGGGGCGGTTTCCTCGCAGGCGGCCAGCGCCTCGATGCCGTTCTTGGCCAGGCGGGCCTGCACACCCATCAGCGCCAGGAACTCCAGCGCGACGACCTGGTTGATGTGGTTGTCTTCAACGAGCAACACCTGGGGCTGGCGCTGATGCCGGACGTCACCGTCCTGGCCCGGCCGCGGCGCGCCGGCCGCGGTGCCGGTGGGGGCCGCGCTGAGCCAGAGCGGGTGCGTTGTCAGTGGGCCTTGCAGCCTGGTGTTGTCCATCCCGTGTCCTCGGTTTTCGCTTGTTTTTATGTCCCCCGGTAAGGGGTGGGCCATTGTTGCCTCAGGCCATGCCGATGTGCAACCACCACTCCCACATCTGCAGTGAGGCTTGGCCGACGGCGTAGGCTGCGCGTACTGACAGTTTTCGTCAAGCCGGCTCCCTACACTGCTCGCCTTCGCAGTTTTGACCCCCACCATGACCGACGGTCTGATCCGCATCCGAGGCGCCCGGCAGCACAACCTCAAGAACCTCGATCTCGACCTGCGCACGGCCGAGTTGACCGTCGTCACGGGCCCCAGCGGCTCGGGCAAGTCCAGCCTGGTGTTCGACACGCTCTATGCCGAGGGCCAGCGGCGCTATGTGGAGACCTTCTCCGCCTACGCGCGCCAGTTCCTGGACCGCATGGACCGCCCGGCGGTGGACAAGGTGGACGGCGTGCCGCCCGCCATCGCCATCGACCAGACCAACCCGGTGCGCACCAGCCGCTCCACGGTGGGCACCATGACGGAGCTCAACGACCACCTGAAGCTGCTGTTCGCGCGCGCGTCGGAGCTTTTTGACCGCAAGACGGCGCTGCCTGTCAGGCATGACACCGCGCAGAGCATTTATGCGGAGCTGATGGCGCGCGCGGAGGCTGCGCAGGACCCCAGGATGGTGCTGACCTTCCCGGTGGAACTGCCGGCCAACACCAGTGCCGAGCAGGTCGAGCAATGGCTGTCGGCCAGCGGCTTCACGCGCGTGCAGGCGGAGCGCGATGCCGACGGCAAGAAGGTGCTGGACGTGGTGGCGGACCGCTTCCGCATCCTCGGCGCCGACAAGCAGCGGGCCATGGAGGCCATCGAGCTGTCGCTCAAGAGGGGGGCGGGCCGGCTCAGCGTCTACGTGGGTGACGAAGCAGCCACGCTGTGGCGCTTTTCCACCGGCCTGCACTGTCCCGAAAGCGACATCCGCTACGCCGACCCGCAGCCGGCGCTGTTCTCGTTCAACTCCGCGTTCGGCGCCTGCGAGGCCTGCCGCGGCTTCGGCCGCGTCATCGGCGTGGACCTGGGGCTGGTCATCCCCGACGACCGCAAGACGCTGCGCAACGGTGCGATCAAGCCGATGCAGACGCCGGCGTGGAAGGACAGCCAGGACGACCTGCTGAAGTACGCCGGCGAGGCCGGCATCCCGCGCGACACCCCGTGGAAGGAGCTGAGCCCGGCCCAGCGCGACTGGGTCGTCAACGGCACGCCCAACTGGAACGGCAACTGGAACAAGCAGTGGTACGGGGTCAAGCGCTTCTTCGACTACCTGGAGAGCAAGGCCTACAAGATGCACATCCGCGTGCTCTTGTCCAAGTACCGCAGCTATACCGAATGCCCGAGCTGCCGCGGTGCGCGGCTGAAGACCGAGGCGCTGCTGTGGCGCGTGGGCAGCAAGGCGCTGGCCGATGCGGCGCTGCCGGCTGAGCAGCGCTTCCTGCCGGTCGGCGTGGACTGGACCCGTGAGCAGCTGGAGGCGCTGCCGGGCCTGAGCCTGCACGACCTGATGCAGCTGCCCATCCAGCGCCTGCGCGACTTCGTCGACGGCCTGCAGCTGCCCAGCACCATGCTGGACGAGGCATTGAAGCTGCTGCTGGACGAGATCCGCCACCGCAGCCGCTACCTGTGCGACGTGGGCCTGGGCTACCTGACGCTGGACCGCCAGAGCCGCACGCTGTCCGGCGGCGAGGTGCAGCGCATCAACCTCACCACCGCGCTGGGCACCAGCCTGGTCAACACGCTGTTCGTGCTGGACGAGCCCAGCATCGGCCTGCACCCGCGCGACATGAACCGCATCGTGCAGGCCATGCAGCGCCTGCGTGACGCGGGCAACACGCTGGTGGTGGTGGAGCACGACCCGGCGGTGATGCTGGCGGCCGACCGGCTCATCGACATGGGCCCCGGCCCCGGCGAGCGCGGCGGGCAGATCGTGTTTGACGGCACGCCCGAGTCCATCCGCGCGGCGGACACGCTGACCGGTGCCTACCTGGGTGCGCGCAAGCACGTGGGCATGGGCCTGAAGCGGCTGGTGGAAGACAGCACGCCCAAGCTCATCCTTCAGGGTGTGCGCGAGCACAACCTGAAGGACGTGTCGGTCGAGTTCCCGCTGCAGCGCATGGTCGTGGTGACCGGCGTGTCGGGCTCCGGCAAGAGCACGCTGATGCAGGACGTGCTGTACCCGGCGCTGGCCCGCCAGTTCGGCAAGGCCACCGAGACGCCCGGCGCGCACGAGTCGCTGCTGGGGGCGGACTTCCTGGCCGACGCGGTGTTCGTCGACCAGTCGCCCATCGGCAAGACCGCGCGCTCCAACCCGGCCAGCTACGTCGGCGCGTTCGACGAGATCCGCAAGCTGTTCGCCGTGGCCCCGCTGGCGGTGGAACGCAGCTACAGCGCCGGCATGTTCAGCTTCAACGCCGGCGACGGCCGCTGCCCCACCTGTGGTGGCTCGGGCTTCGAGCACGTGGAGATGCAGTTCCTCAGCGATGTGTACCTGCGCTGCCCGGACTGCGACGGCAAGCGCTTCCGCGCCGAGATGCTGGACGTGAAGCTGTCCTTGAAGGACCGCGATCTGAACGTGTCGGAGGTGCTGGAGCTGACCGTGGCCGAAGCGGTGCACCTGTTCAGCGAGCATCGCGCGGTGCTGCAGAAGCTGCAGCCCATCGTCGACGTGGGCCTGGAATACGTGCGCCTGGGCCAGCCGGTGCCCACGCTGTCCGGCGGCGAGGCGCAGCGCCTGAAGCTCGCCGGCTTCCTGGCTGAGGCCGCCAGCAACCCGCGCTTTGGCGTCGCCAAGAAGGGCACGTTGTTCCTGTTCGACGAGCCGACGACGGGCCTGCACTTCGACGACATCGCCAAGCTGATGCGCGCGATGCGCAAGCTGCTGACGGCCGGGCATTCGCTGATCCTCATCGAGCACAACCTCGACGTCATCCGCGCGGCCGACTGGCTCATCGACCTGGGCCCCGAGGGCGGCGATGCGGGCGGCGAAGTCGTCTGCGTCGGCACGCCTGAGGCCGTGGCCCAGCACCCCACCTCCCACACCGCGGCCGCGCTGCGCGACTACGCGCTGCACATGGACCGCCCGGCGATGGCCGTGGAGGAGGGCCGCCCGCTGCAGCAGCTGATCCAGGCGCGCCGCCAGGCCGACGAGGCGATCCGCATCGTCAACGCCCGCGAGCACAACCTCAAGGGCGTGACGGTGGAGGTGCCGCGCGGCAAGTTCAACGTGGTGACCGGCGTGTCCGGCTCGGGCAAGAGCACGCTGGCGTTCGACATCCTGTTCAACGAAGGCCAGCGGCGCTACCTCGAATCGCTGAACGCCTACGCCCGCAGCATCGTGCAGCCGGCCGGCCGGCCCGAGGTGGACGCGGTGTGGGGCATTCCGCCCACCGTCGCCATCGAGCAGCGCCTGTCGCGCGGCGGCCGCAAGAGCACGGTCGCCACCACCACCGAGGTCTGGCACTTCCTGCGCCTGCTGTACGTGAAGCTGGGCGTGCAGCACTGCGTGCACGACGGCGCGCCGGTGAAGCCGCAGAGCGTGGAGAGCATCGCCGCGCAGCTGATGCGCGACTACCGCGGCCAGCATGTGGGGCTGCTGGCGCCGCTGGTGGTGGCGCGCAAGGGCGTCTACACCGACCTCGCCAAATGGGCCAAGGGCCGCGGCCACACGCATCTGCGGGTGGACGGCGAGTTCCTGCCGACGTCGCCGTGGCCGCGCATCGACCGCTTCAAGGAGCACACGCTGGAGCTGCCGGTGGGCGACCTGGTGATCAGCCCCGACAAGGAGGCCGAGCTGCGCGAGCTGCTGGCCAAGGCGCTGGACGCCGGCAAGGGCGTGCTGCACCTGCTCAGCCCGCTGGACGGCCTGAGCGCCGCGCTGGCCGCCGGTGAGACCGGGCGGGGCATCGGCAGCGTCAAGGTGTTCTCCACCAAGCGGGCCTGCCCGGTCTGCGGCACCAGCTACCCCGAGCTGGACCCGCGGCTGTTCTCGTACAACTCCAAGCACGGCTGGTGCACCAGCTGCGTGGGCACGGGCCTGGCGCTGACGCGCGAGCAGCGCAAGGCGCTGGACGACAGCGCGCCCGCCGACGACAACCGTGGCCGCGAGCAGAGCTTCCCGTCGGAGGAGGCCGAGGTCGAAGGCCTGACCGACGCACCGTGCCCGGACTGCCATGGCACCCGGCTGAACCCGACGGCGCGTTCGGTCGAGTTCGAGGACCGGGGCATTGGCGACGTCGCCGCGTGGAGCGTGGGCGAGGCGCGCGCCTGGGTGCAGGGTCTGCACCTGGAAGGCCGTGACGCCGACATCGCGCGCGACGTCGTCAGCGAGATCCTGGGCCGGCTGGAGTTCCTGGAGGAAGTGGGCCTCGGTTACCTGACGCTGGACCGTGCCGCGCCCACGCTGTCGGGCGGCGAGGCGCAGCGCATCCGCCTGGCGGCGCAGCTGGGCAGCAACCTGCAGGGCGTCTGCTACGTGCTGGACGAGCCCACCATCGGCCTGCACCCGCGCGACAACCAGATCCTGCTGAAGGCCCTGTCCACGCTGGGCGACAAGGGCAACACGCTAGTGGTCGTGGAGCACGACGAGGACACCATCCGCCGCGCCGATCACATCATCGACATCGGGCCCGGCGCCGGCAAGCGCGGCGGCCGTGTCGTGGCCCAGGGCACGGCGGCGGAGCTGGCGGCGGTGGAAGAGTCCACCACCGGCCGCATGCTGGCCCGGCCGCTGATCCACCCGCTGCAGGCGCGCCGCGCCATCGATCCCGAGGCGCCGAAGCTGACGGTGCTGAACGCCGCGCTGCACAACCTGCAGCGCGTGACGGTGGACGTGCCGCTGCACCGGCTGGTGGCGGTGACGGGCGTGTCCGGCTCCGGCAAGTCCACGCTGGCGCGCGACGTGCTGCTGGCCAACATGGCCGTGGCGGTGCCGCTGCGCAAGGCGCCCGCCAGGTGGCAGGGCTGCGACGGCATCGAAGGCCACGCGCAGGTCGACCGCGTGCTGGAGGTCGACCAGACCCCCATCGGCAAGACGCCGCGCTCCTGCCCGGCCACCTACATCGGCTTCTGGGACGCCATCCGCAAGCTGTTCGCCGAGACGCTGGAGAGCAAGGCGCGCGGCTACGCGCCGGGGCGCTTCAGCTTCAACACCGGCGAGGGCCGCTGCCCCGGCTGCGAAGGGCAGGGCATGAAGACCATCGAGATGAGCTTCCTGCCCGACGTGAAGGTGCCGTGCGACCAGTGCCACGGCCAGCGCTTCAACCCCGAGACGCTGGGCGTGAGCTGGCGTGGCAAGAGCATCGGCGACGTGCTGCAGATGGAGGTCGACGAGGCGGTGGAGTTTTTCGCGTCCATGCCGTCCATCGCCCACCCGCTGCAGCTGCTGAAGGACGTGGGCCTGGGCTACCTGACGCTGGGCCAGCCGTCGCCCACGCTGTCCGGCGGCGAGGCGCAGCGCATCAAGCTCGTCAGTGAGTTGGTCAAGGTGCGCGACGACGTCACGCGCCGCGGCCAGAAGGCGCCGCATACGCTGTACGTGCTGGACGAGCCCACGGTGGGCCTGCACATGGCCGACGTCGAGAAGCTCATCCGCGTGCTGCACCGGCTGGTGGCGGGCGGGCATTCGGTGGTGGTCATCGAGCACGACCTGGACGTCATCGCCGAGGCCGACTGGGTGCTGGACCTCGGGCCGGAGGGCGGCACGGCCGGCGGCCGCATCGTCGTCGAGGGCACGCCGGAGCAGGTGGTCGCCAGCGGCAGCCACACGGGCGTGGCGCTGGCGCCGGTGCTGGCGCGGGCCGCGTAACTTCGGTTTTCCGGAAGTCAGAGATCGGAGAACTTCGCTTCTCCGAGTTTCCCCTGCTGCGGACACTGCGCCCCATCGTTGTTGACGGAGGTGCGTGATGGCACTGTTGCTGTGGGTTGTAGTGGCTGTGCTGATGGCGGTGTGGTCCGCCACGGTCTGGCTCGGCCAGCTGCTGCTGAGCGTGCTGATCGGCGGCGCCGGCCATCTGCCCGTCAAGGACCTCGCGTTGCCCGAGGCCTGGACACGCTGGCTGCCGCAAGGCGTGTCCGAGTCCATCACGCAGGGCATCGAGACGCTGCAGCCCTGGCTGCAAACGCTGCTGGACACCATGCCGGCCCTGGCGGGCGGCGTGACGGTGCTGGCCTGGATCACCTGGGCCGTGGGTGCCGCGCTGTTGCTGCTGGCCGGTGGCGCGTCGCATGCGGCCCTGCGCTGGTGGCAGCGCAGCCAGCGGGCCGTGTCTCAGCCCCGGCTGCTCCCTTCCTGACCTGCCTTCCCGTTCTTGCACGGAGCCCGACATGGACGTCTTCACTCTCACAGGCCTGCTGCTGGCCGTGGTGCTTTTCGCCGCCGCCTGGCAGGCCTGGCGCATCGGCAATGAGCGCCGCGATGTGACCCTGCTCGGGGTCGGCGGTGGTGTGTCGGCCGCGGCTGCGGCGCTGTCTTTCCTGCTCTGACGAAAGCCTTCGATGGAACTCCTGCTGAACTTCCTGCAAGCCGACTTCCTGGGCAAGCCCGCCTGGCTGTGGCTGAGCTTCCTGGGCGTCGTCGTGACGCTGCTGGCGTTCGACCTCGGCGTGCTGCACAAGGACGACCACGAGATCGGCGTGCGCGAGAGCCTGCTGCTGTCGGCCGGCTACATCGGCGTGGCGCTGGCCTTCGGCGCTTGGGTGTGGTGGACGCTGGGCGCGCAGAGCGGCATGGACTACTACACCGGCTTCCTGATCGAGAAGTCGCTGTCCATGGACAACGTCTTCGTCATCGCGCTGATCTTCGGCTTCTTCGCGATCCCGCGTCAGTACCAGCACCGCGTGCTGTTCTGGGGCATCCTCGGCGTCGTCGTGCTGCGCGCGCTGATGATCGGCCTGGGCGCGACGCTGGTGAGCCAGTTCAGCTGGGTGCTCTACCTGTTCGGCGCGTTCCTCGTGATCACGGGCATCAAGATGTGGTTCATGGTGGACCACGAGCCCGACATCGCCAACAACCCGCTGCTGAAGTGGCTCAAGAAGCACATGCGCGTGACGGAGGGCCTGCGCGGCAGCGCCTTCTGGGTGAAGGAGCGCGATCCCAGGACCGGCCGTGTCGAGCGATTCGCGACGCCGTTGCTGCTGGCGCTGCTGCTCGTGGAGTTCGTGGACCTGATCTTCGCGGTGGACTCGGTGCCGGCGATCTTCGCGATCACGACCGACCCGTTCATCGTCTACACCAGCAACATCTTCGCCATCCTGGGCCTGCGCGCGCTGTACTTCGCGCTGGCGGCCATGATCCACCGCTTCAAGTACCTGAAGTACGCGCTGGCCCTGGTGCTGGTGTTCATCGGCAGCAAGATCTTCCTGGTGGGCTTCATCGGCAAGGTGCCGGCGGTGGTGTCGCTGAGCGTCACCTTCGGCCTGATCGCCGGTGGCGTGGTGGTGTCGATGTGGAAGACGCGCGGCGACGCGGCCGCGGTGGCAACGTCAGCCCGCTGACCGACGTCCGTGCCGAACGGCACGGCGCGACGGCCTCCCTAGAATGCGGCGCCCCCACCGGGGGCCCCATTCAGGAGACCCCCTTGAAGCCCGTGACCTTCGCTGCCGTGAGCAGCCTGGCGCTTGCGCTGGCCCTGTCGGCCGCCGTGCCGCTGCAGGCGCAGACCGCGCCTGCAGCCCCTCCCACCCTCGAACAGATCTTCCGCGCCGCGCCCTACCGCGGCGAGAACGCCAAGGACGCCGCGTTCAGCAAGAGCGGCCGCTACCTGGCCTGGCTGTGGAGCCCGTTCGGCGAGCCCGGCACCGACCTGTGGGTGCACGACACCCGCACCGGCAAGACCACGCGGGTCACCTCGCCGCAGGTGATGGCCGCCTTCGACGCGCCCGAGGACATGGCGCGCTTCGACAGGAAGCTCAAGCAGCGCAACGACGAGTACGCCGAGCGCCAGGCGCGCGAGGTCGCGCAGCAGGCCTACCTGCGCGGCGAGCCGGTGGACCTGTCGCAGTGGGAGGCGGCCCAGATCGAGGTGCTGAAGAAGGAACTGGCCGAGAAGAAGGCCAGGGACGACGCGCAGAAGGCGGCCGACAAGGCCGAGGCCGAGGCGGAGAAGTACGCCGCCGCGGTGCTGGCCGCCCGGCGCGCCGGCAAGCCGGCCCCCGCGCCGTCGCCCGCTGCCTCGTCGCCCGACAAGAAGGATGACAAGAAGGATGACAAGAAGGATGACAAGGAGAAGGAGCTCTGGGAGCTGCGTGACGAGCTGAAGAAGAAGCTCGCCCGCGACAAGCTCAAGCCGGCTGACCTCTACCCCGGCCCGGCGCAGTTCGTCTGGGCCAACAAGGCCGACGAGCTGGTGTTCCAGTACCGCGGCGGCCTGTACCGCTGGCAGCCCGACGCCAAGGCGCCCCAGCCGCTGGTGGCCACGCAGCGCGAGCTGCGCACCGTGGCCTACACGCCCGACGACGCCGGCTTCATCTACATGGACGAGACCCGCGTGCTGCGCCTGAGCTTCCGCCAGGCCGGCGTGCAGGTGGTCAACCGCGAGCTGATCCACCCCGACGACGAGCAGAAGAAATACCGCATCGAGCAGACCGTCATCAGCGAGGACGGCCGCTGGATGTCGCTGCTGGCCAAGGCGCCGCTGAAGACCGCGGACGACAAGCCCGCGCCGCCCGGCCGCCAGGTCGAAATCATGAACTACAGCGACCGCTGGGCCACGGCCAAGAAGGTCAACCGTGAGGTATCCGACGACAAGCGCACCGAGAAGCCGCTGGCGCTCTACATCCGCGCCGTGCCCACCGGTGCCGAGCCGCCGCGCAAGCAGCCCGCGCCGGTGTTCACCCATAACGGCGGCGATGTCTGGTTCGAAATCAGCGACGTGGCCTGGGCCAAAGACGGCAGCCGCTACGCGTTCGCGACCTGGGAGCGCGAGAAGGAGCTGCTGCGCGTCTACCTGGGCAGCACTTCTTGCCCCTCGCCGGCGAGTACGCCAGCGGCCCCCCGAGGGGGCGCTGCAGGCCTTGGGAACGGCCCGGCGGCCTGCGACGAGACCGCCAAGCCCGAACTGGTGCTGGAGCGCCGCGGCGACGTGGGCCACGAGGTGGTCAACGTGCTCAAGCCCCGCTTCACGCCCGACGGCAGGACGCTGGTGCTGGCGCTGGACGAAGCCGGTTGGCGCCAGCCCTATGCCATCGACGTCGCGAGCAAGGCGCTGCGGCCGCTGGTCAAGGGCGAGTTCGAGGCCCACCAGGTCATCGGCTTCACGGCCGACAGCAAGGCGCTGTTCGTGCTCGGCAACCTCGGCGACACGGCGGCGATGAACGTGCTGCGCGTGGACATGGCCACCGGCGCGACGCAGCCCATCGGCGCGGCCGGCGAGTTCCACCGCGGGGCGGCGATGTCGGAAGACGGCCGCTGGGTGGCCGCCAACGCCGGCAACTGGGCGCAGCGCCCCGAGCTGAAGCTGCTGGCCACCGACGGGCGCGCCGCGCCGCGCACGCTGACCGACAGCACCGACAAGGCCTGGGGCTCGCTGGCCCTGCTGCAGCCCGAGCGTTTCTCGTTCACCAACCGCCATGGCGACCGCATCGAGGCCTACCTGTTCAAGCCCGCCGGCTGGCAGGCCAGCGACCAGCGCCCCGGCATCGTCTACGTGTACGGTGGCCCGCTGAACGACCGCCACATCGTCGAGGTCGACAGCTTCCAGAACACCGCCTACCTGTTCGGCCAGTACATGGCCGCCAAGCACGGCTTCGTCACGGTGGCCGTGGACCCGCGCGGCCACAGCAACTACGGCCGCAAGTTCTCCGACGCCAACTGGGAGCGCCCCGGCGAGCCGCAGAGCGAGGACCTGGAAGACCTCGTCAAGCTGCTGCCGACCTACGGCGTGGACCCGGCGCGCGTGGGCCTGAACGGCTGGAGCTTCGGCGGCTTCCAGACGCAGTACACGATGTACACGCGGCCCGACCTGTTCGCCGCCGGCATCGCCGGTGCCGGCCCGACGGAATGGGAGAACTACAACAGCTGGTACAGCGGCCGCACCATCGGCAAGGTGGACCGCAGCAAGCCCAGCCTGCGCAAGTTCTCGCTGCTGCCACTGGCCAGGGGCTTGAAGAAGCCGCTGCTGCTGGTGCACGGCATGCAGGACCCCAACGTGCTGTACCAGGACACCGTCAACGTCTACCGCGAGCTGCTGGACTCGGGCAAGGAGTCGCTGGTGGAGCTGTTCCTGGACCCGGACGGCGCGCATGCACTGGGCGGCGTCGTCAAGCCCGCCGGCTGGCATCGCAAGTACGAGGCTTTTTGGCTTAGGACACTGGCCCCTCGCCCGGTCGAGCCGCGCTGAACGCGGGCTCGCCCAGTCGGGAAGCCCCCGAGAGGACGGCGATGCTCGCGGGGGCTGCCCCGCTCGCACATCGCCACGCGGGCCGGCTTGTGGGGTGGAGTCGGACATAAGCAGTCCCTGCGGACTGCTTGTGCCTACGGAACGCCATGGGCCTCAGGCCCATGGCAGGCCCGGCGCTTGGCCTCTTGAGAGACATGACGGCCGCGTGCCCTAAGCTTGCCACCATGTGGACCGCCCCGCCGCCGCCGCCCCACGAAGACCGCCGCCTCGCGCGGCTGGCGGCGCTGTCGGTCATGGACACCGAGCCCGAGCCGCTGTTCGACCACCTGGCCGCGCTGGCCGCGCAGATCTGCGGCACGCCGGTGGCCCTGCTGGGGCTGCTGGACGAGCGCCGCCAGTGGTTCAAGGCGGCCGTGGGCTTCGGCCGCCACGAGACGCCGCGCGCGCAGACCTTCTGCGCGCACACGATGCTGGCCGACGGGCTGTTCGAGGTCTGCGATGCGCGGCTGGACGAGCGCTTTGCCGACCATCCCGACGTGCTGGCCGACCCGCCGCTGCGCTTCTATGCCGGCGTGCCGGTGCGCCTGGACGACGGCAGCCACCCGGGCACGCTGTGCGTGCTGGACTTCCGCCCGCGCGAGCTGACCGACGCGCAGCGCGAGGCGCTGATGCGGCTGGCCGACGCGGCCGCCGAGGCGCTGATGATGCGCGAGCGCGCGCTGGCCGCGGCCGACGCCGATCTGCAGCCCTTCCAGGTGCTGGCGCAGACGGCGCCGCTGGGCATCTTCCGCGCCGATGCGGCCGGCGCCTGCATCTACACCAACCCGGGCTGGCAGCGCATCTACGGCCTGGCCGCGGCCCAGGCGCTGGGCGACGGCTGGGCGGCCGCGCTGCTGCCGCAGGACCGCGACTCCGCGCTGGACCACTGGCGGCGCTGCGTGCAGCGCTGCCAGCCCTTCGAGATGCGCTACCGCGTGCGCGGCGCCGGCGGCGTGGCGCGGCAGGTGTGGGCCCGGGCGCAGCCGCTGCACTCGCCGACGGGCGAGCTGGCCGGCTACGTGGGCATTGCCGAGGACGTGACCGACCGCCTCACCACCGAGCGCGAGCTGCGCGAGAGCAAGGCGCTGCTGGACCGCACCGGCCGCGTCGCCGGCGTGGGCGGCTGGAGCCTGGACCTGCAGACCCGCGAGCTGGTGTGGAGCGACCAGACCTGCCGCATCCACGACCTGGAGCCCGGCCATCGGCCGACGCTGGAAGAGGCCGTGGGCTACTACAAGCCCGATGCGCGCAGCGCCATCGAGGCCGCCGTGCAGCGCGCGGTGGCGCATGGCGAGCCCTGGAGCCTGGAGCTGCCGCTGGTGACGGCGGCCGGCCGCGAGGTCTGGGTGCTGGCGCAGGGGCAGGTGGACTGGCAGGACGGCGCGCCGGTGCGGCTGGTGGGCGCGATGCAGGACGTCACCGAGCACCACCGCGCCGCCGTCGAGCTGGAGCACAGCCGGCAGCGGCTGCGCGCGCTGTACGAGGCCACGCCGGCGCTGATGCACTCGGTGGACACCGCGGGCCGGCTGCTCAGCGTGTCGGACCGCTGGCTGGAGCGGCTGGGCTACCGGCGCGAGCAGGTCATCGGCCGGCTGCTGGACGACTTCATGACGCCCGAGTCCAGCCGGCAGGTGCGCGAGGTCTACCGCCCGGCCGTGTGGCGGGACGGCCATGTGGACGACTGCGCCGTGCAGCTCATCTGCGCCGACGGCCAGCTGCGCGACGTTCGCGTGTCGGCGGTGGCCGAGTACGACGCGCTGGGCCGGCCGCTGCGCGCGCTGGCGCTGGTGGACGACATCACCGAGCAGTTGCGGCACCGCGCCGAGCTGGCGCAGGAGCAGCGCATGCGCCGCCAGACCGAGCGCCATGTGCAGGAGCTGGACCAGCTGCTGCGCGAACGCTCCGAGATGCTGGACGTGCTGGCCCACGAGGTGCGCCAGCCGCTGAACAACGCCAGTGCCGCGCTGCAGAGTGCCGCGGCCAGCCTGGCCGGCCGCGGCGAGCGCCAGGCACAGGAGCGGCTGACGCGCGCACAGGCCGTGCTGGGCCAGGTGCTGGCGGGCGTGGACAACACGCTGGCCGCGGCCAGCTTGCTGGCCGGCGGCGGCCGCATCGCGCGGCTGGACACCGACATCGACACGCTGATCGCCGTCACCATCGCCGACCTGCCGCGCGAGCAGCGCGACCGCGTCGCCGTGCACCGCCACACCGCCACGCGCACCGCGCTGATGGACATGAGCCTGATGCGGCTGGCGCTGCGCAACCTGCTGTCCAACGCGCTGAAGTACGCGCCGGGCCGCAGCACCGTGACGCTGCACGTGATGGACTTCGACGAGCCCGCCGCGCTGCAGTTCGAGGTGGCCGATGCCGGCCCGGGCATCCCGCGGGAGCTGCTGCCACGGCTGTTCACGCGCGGCGCGCGCGGCGGCGGGCAGGAGTCGGCCCACGGGCTGGGCCTGTACATCGTGCGCCGCGTGATGGATTTGCACGGCGGCGGTGCGGAGTTGCTGCGCACCGGCCCGCTGGGCACCGTCATGCGGCTAACGTTGCCCCAGGCAGGCTGAGCGGGACCGCGCGCCGGCAGGCCCTAGACTGCCCCGGTCCCGGCCGTGCCGACCTTGCCCATGCCCGATCTCCAGCTCGAACCGACATCGCCTGCCCGGCGCCTGCCCAGCCTGCGCGGCCAGCTCAGCCTCGTGCTGGGCGGGCTGTCGCTGGCCATCCTGGGGCTGGTGGGCGGCTACCTCGGCAGCGTCGCCACCGACGAGCTCTACACGGCCCAGGCCGCCGCGGTGCGGGCGACGGCGCAGTCCGCCGCCGAGCTGCTGGCCAGCCAGCTGCGCGACCGGGAGCGCGAGATCGAGCTGCTCAGCGTCGCGCCGCACCTGACGGTCGGCGCGCTGGACTCGACGCTGGTGCGCGAGGCGTTGGAACGCCGCCAGGCGCTGCATGACGAGTTCGCCTGGCTGGGCGTGGCCTCGCCCGACGGCACCGTGCAGCAGGCCAACGGCGGCATGCTGGTGGGCCGCTCGGTGCTGCAGCGCGAATGGTTCGTCGCCGCGCGCGAGCGCATCTACGTGGGCGACGTGCACGAGGCCAAGCTGCTGGCCACCATGCTGCCGGCGCTGCCCAACGGCGAGCCCACGCGCTTCATCGATTTCGCCGCGCCCATCCGCGACGCCGAGGGCCGGCTGCGCGGCGTCGTCGGCGCGCATGCCCACTGGCGCTGGGTCACCGGCATCGTGGACAGCGTCACGCGCCGCCAGCAGCCGGGCAGTGGCATC
This sequence comes from Roseateles sp., assembly GCA_041914785.1. Classification (GTDB taxonomy): domain Bacteria; phylum Pseudomonadota; class Gammaproteobacteria; order Burkholderiales; family Burkholderiaceae_C; genus Pelomonas. The sequence goes on along the minus strand of JAYSCT010000006.1, from coordinate 3,232 downwards.
GACGCCCTCATCATCGACCGCCAGGGGCGCGTGCTCTACCCCGAGGCGCTGAAGCTGGCCCAGGCCAACGGTGGCGACGTGCTGCCCAAGCTGGCCAACGGCCGCTTCGAGGGCGAGCTGGTGTTCGACGGCAAGGCCTACCTGACCAGCGAGGCGCCGCTGCAGGCCCGCACCAACGCCGAGCTGGGCTGGCGCATCGTCGCCCGCCAGCCGCTGGAGCTGGCGTTGCGGCCGGTGCGCGACCTGAAGCGCGAACTGGTGCTGCTGGGCGTGCTGGCCGCCGGCCTGCTGACGCTGGCCGCGCTGCTGCTGGCGCGGCGCATCAGCCAGCCGGTGGAGCAGCTGGCGAAGATCGCCGAACGGGTGGAGAGCGAGCGGCGCATGCCCGAGTTCCCGACCGCGACGGGCGCGCAGGAGCTGGCCCGCCTCAGCGTCGCCATGCAGTCCATGGCCCGCTCGCTGCTGGCCACCGAGCGGGAACTGCAGCAGGCCAACAGCACGCTGGAGACCCAGGTGCAGCAGCGCACGTCCGAGCTGAAGGCGGCCAACGCCGCGCTGGAGCACCTGGCCACGCGCGACCCGCTGACCGGCCTGCACAACCGCCGCAGCCTGGACGCCCGCCTCGCCGAGGCCCAGGCGATGGACCGCCGCTACGGCCAGAACGGCCGCGTGCACGGCCTGCTGCTGATCGATGCCGACCACTTCAAGCGCGTCAACGACCAGTTCGGCCACCCGGCCGGCGACGCCGTGCTGCGCCAGCTCGCGACGATGCTGCAGGCCTCGGTGCGCGTCACCGACGTGGTGGCCCGCTTCGGCGGCGAGGAGTTCGCCGTGCTGCTGCCCGAGCTGGCGGGGCCGCTGGAGGCCGTCATGGCGGCGGAGAAGATCCGTGGCGCCGTCGAGGCGGCGGTGTTCCCGGAGGTGGGCCGGCTGACGGTCAGCATCGGCGTGAGCCTGGCCTCGCCCGACGACCCGGATGCCCGCCCGCTGATCGAGCGCGCCGATGCCGCGCTGTACGACGCCAAGCGCGGCGGCCGCAATGCCGTCGTGCTCAACGATGCGCCTCGCCCGGTCGCGCCCGTCTGAGCACCGCCGCGCGGGCCGGCCGTCAGATCAGCTGCAGCGGCGCGCGGAACACATAGCCCACGCGCGACTTGCTCTGCAGCGGCACCAGCGTCGGCGTCGCGCGCTCGATGCGGCGGCGCAGCCGGTAGATGGTGGCCGACAGGCCGTCGTCGGCCTCGCCGTCGGGCACCTCGCGGCCCAGCTTGTTCAGCAGCGCCTCGCGCGTGACGGGCTCGCCGTTGGCGGCGGCAAAGCATTCCAGCAGCTGGCGGTCGGCCTCGCTGAGCTGGATGCGCGTGCCGTCGGGCACGACGAGTTCGCCGCTGGCCCGGTCCAGCTTCCAGACGGCGTCGGCCGCCGTGGGCTTGGCCACGCGGCGCTGCACGGCGGCGATGGCCAGCGACACCTGCTCGAACTGCACGGGCTTGACGAGGTACATGTCCGCCCCGGCCGTGATGACCTCGCGGAACACCTCGGGGCCCAGCCGGCCGGAGACGACGACGACGCCCGCGTCGGTGCGGCGGCGCAGGATCTTGATGAGCTCCACGCCGTTGACGCCCGGCAGCATCAGGTCCACCAGGTAGAAGTCGAACGAGAACGCGTCCGGTGCGGCCAGCAGCGCGTTGCTGTCGTCGAAGCGGCTGACCGCGATGCCCTGCTGCTCCTGGAGATACTGCGCGAGGAACTCCGAGTACTCGGCATCGTCATCGATCAGGGCGAGGGTCTTGGGGTGCATGGCAGCTGCGGGCGCGGGAAGCAGCCGGCGAGTTTGCCGCATGATGGAGGCGTCAGGGCCCATCCAGATGGCCACAGCGTGCCGATTTGCGCAGTCGGAGCAGCGATAAATGATTGACGCCGGCGCCGCGGCATGAGAAATCTCGGGCAAGGAGACAACAAGCCATGGACGAGGCCACGCAGGACGAGTGCGATGACGGGCTGGACTGGCTGCTGCCGGGGCATCGGGCGGCGCCGGCCGACGCGCTCAGGCGCATCCAGGCGCTGTGCGCCGCCTGGCCGGACCTGCATGCCGCGATGCTGGCGGTGCTGGCCACGCACCAGGAGCTGCCGCGCGACATGCTGGCGGTGGCCATCAAGCAGTTCCGGCCCGACCTGGCCGCCTACACGGCCGAGGATGTCGTCAGCCTGCTGACGGCGATCTGGAACGGCGGCAAGAGCGGCTTCGACGCCGTGCTGCGCACGCGGGCCAACTCGCCGAAGAAGGGCGCGGGCGCTTTCTCCTGGGTGAAGGAGTGAGCCCCTCGTCCGGTCTCGCCGCGCTGAACGCGGGCGAGCCCGGCCGTTCCCCCGAGGGGACGGCGATGCTTGCGGCATCGAGCCGCAAGCACATCGCCAGACGTGCCGGCTTGGGGCGGCCCGGCGCTCGGCCCGAACACGCGATTCGTGGAAGGGTTCTCAGTCTTTGAGCCCCAGCGCGGCCCAGCCGGCGTGGCCCAGGCGCTCCAGCGTGTCCAGGTTGCCCTCGAAGATGGCGGCGGTGTCGGGCATGGACTCCACCGCGCGGGTGATGCTGTCCTCGCGCAGCAGGTGCAGCGTGGGGTAGGGCGAGCGGTTGCTGTAGTTGGCGATGTCGTCGGGCTCGCTGCCGTCGAACTGGTAGCCGGGGTGGAAGTCGGCGATCTGCAGGATGCCGTCCAGCTTCAGCTCGTCCACCAGTGCGTCGGCCGCATCCAGGAAGTCGTTGAAGTCCAGGAAGTCGGTCAGCACCTGCGGGTGGATGAGCAGCGTCGTGTCCACCTCGTCGGGGTCGGCGCGGTTCAGCGCCAGCAGCTCGCGCGCCAGGTCCTTCAGCAGCGCTTCGGGCTCGGTGGCGTCACTCACGACGTAGCGGATGCGCTCGTTGACGTGCACCGCCTTCGCGAACGGGCACAGGTTCAGGCCGATGACGGCCTTGACGACCCAGTCGCGGGTGTCTGTGATGACTTGATCGTGGTTCATTTCTGCGGGGTGTTCAGCCACTGTTCGGCGAGCCTGACCCACATGGAGCCGCCCAGCGGAATCAGGTCGTCGTTGAAGTCGTAGCTCGGGTTGTGCAGCGTGCACGGCCCCAGGCCGTGGCCGCCGGTGCGGTGCTCGCCGTCGCCGTTGCCGATGAGGAAGTAGCAGCCGGGCTTGTCCAGCAGGTAGTAGCTGAAGTCCTCGGCGCCCA
>JAYSCT010000005.1:17420-69561 GCA_041914785.1 Roseateles sp. | reverse complement strand
AATCTGTACCGATCACTGGGCGGCAACCGTCAAGGTGTGTTCACCGCCCGCTTACAAGTCATCGCCGCATGCGCAGCGCCAGACGCCTCCGTGGCCCAGGTGGCGATGAGCTACGGCCTCAACGCCAATCTCGTTCACAAGTGGCGGCGCCTGGCTGCTGACGACGGAGAGGTTCGCAGCGCACCTGCGTTCGTACCCGTTTCGGTCGTCGCGGAGGTCCCGCCATCTGATCCGCCGCAGTCCATCGAACTGGAGCTGCAGCGCGGCGCGGTCCACGTCCGCGTGCGCTGGCCGTTGGATGGCGCTACGGCCTGCGCCGCCTGGCTGCGCGAGATGCTGCGTTGATCCGGGTCGACGCACTGTGGCTGGCAGTCGAGCCACTGGACATGCGCGCTGGCACAGAAGCAGCCCTGCGGCGCGTGGTCGTTGTCTTCGGTGCCGCCAGGCCGCACCACGCCTACCTGTTCGCCAATCGTCGCGCCAATCGGATGAAGGTGCTTGTGCATGACGGCATCGGCGTGTGGCTGGCGGCTCGCCGCTTGAACGCGGGCCGCTTCGTGTGGCCGCGCGACGTGACCGGCACATTGAACCTGAACCGCGCCCAGTTCGACGCCCTGGTGCTGGGCCTGCCCTGGCAGCACGTCGGCGAGGCTGGCGTCATCACGCTGCTGTAGCTCCGCGTCGATTGCGGCATCTGCCGATATGCAACTCGGTCTGCGCCGGGCAGCATCACGTCTCGTGATCGCCGACGACCTCGACACACTCGATGCCCAGCAACTGCGCGACGCCCTAAGGGCCGCCCGCGCCGAAGCCGCGTTCAAGCAGGCCGTCATCGACAAGCTCACGCACGAGAACGCCATCCTCAAGCGGTTGAAGTTCGCAGCCCAGAGCGAGCGCTTCAGCGCCGAGCAGAAGAGCTTGCTGGACGAGACGCTGGACAGCGATCTGGCGGCAGTGGCCGCCGAGATTGAAGCACTGCAACCAGGCCGCGCCGCTGGCGAGCGGCACCAGCCCCGGCGCGAGAAGCTGCCGGCGCACCTGCCCCGCCGCGACGTGCGCCACGAGCCCGAGAACACGACCTGCGGCTGTGGCCAGGCCATGCAACGCATTGGCGAGGACGTGGCCGAGAAGCTGGACTACCAGCCGGGCGTCTTCACCGTCGAGCGCCACATCCGCGGCAAGTGGGTGTGCAAGTGCTGCGAGCGGATCGTTCAGGCACCGGTCGCGCCGCACATCATCGACAAGGGCCTGCCGACGACGGGCCTGCTGGCCCAGGTGCTCGTGGCCAAGTACCTGGACCACCTGCCGCTTTACCGACAGGAAGCCATCTTCGAGCGCGCCGGTCACGCCATCTCGCGCTCCACGCTGGCGCAGTGGGTTGGCGAGTGTGGCGCGCAGCTGCAGCCGCTCGTTGACGCGCTGACCACCGAGCTGCTGCGCCAGCCGGTGCTGCACGCCGACGAGACGCCGGTGGCGATGCTCAAGCCCGCCGGTCAGCGCGACGGCAAGACCCATCGGGCCTACCTCTGGAGCTACTGCAGCACGCAGTTCAGCCCGCTGCAGGCCGTCGTCTTCGACTTCGCCGACAGCCGTGGTGGCCAGCACGCCCGTGACTTCCTCGGCTTGCCGGGAACGCCGGGCAAGCCAGCTTGGCAGGGCAAGCTCGTGTGCGATGACTTTGCCGGCTACAAGGCCTGCTTCGAGCTGGGCGTAACCGAGGCAGGCTGCATGGCGCACGCACGGCGCAAGTTCCATGAGCTCTGGGCCAACCATGGCAGCCAGGTCGGCGAGCAGGCGCTGAAGTTCTTCGGCCAGCTCTACGAGGTGGAGCGAGCAGCGGCCAATGCCGACAGCGCGAGCCGGCTGGAGGCACGCAAGACAGTACGACCGCTGGCGGATGCCCTCCACCAGTGGCTGCGACAGCAACGGCAGCGCGTGCCTGACGGCTCAGCCACCGCGCGGGCCATCGACTACAGCCTCAAGCGCTGGGCGGCACTGACGCGCTACCTCGACGACGGCGACTTGCCGATTGATAACAACTGGGTGGAGAACCGCATCCGGCCCATCGCGCTGGGACGGCAGAACTGGCTGTTCGCCGGCAGCTTGCGCGCAGGTAAGCGGGCTGCGGCGGTGATGAGCCTGATCCACTCGGCCAAGCTCAATGGGCTTGATCCCTGCGCCTACCTGCGTGACGTGCTGGAGCGGCTGCCGACGCAGGCGGCCAACCGGATCGAAGAACTCCTGCCGCATCGCTGGCGACCCGATTAGCCGGCTGAGCTGGAACCTACGCTGCCGAAGCGCGTGCTGCCTTCAGCAGTGGGAGGACCGCATGAAAGTTGCGAATGAGGTCGGCTTCGCTCCATACGGGATACGGAAAGCGGACCTGAAAGACACCCCAGCGCCCTGAACTAGGTCCGTCAATGGGCTTCAGGTCCGGACCAGTGCTCTCCCAAGCCAATCCTGCTTGATGGCCTTGTGGGTCCGAGACAAATAGATCACCGTTGACCTTCGGCCATGGGCCCGGCCAAGGAATTCCGATGTAGCCGAGAGCCCAGCCATCGCACTCCGACCCGGGGATTAGCTTCGCTGTGTCGTAGGTCTGATCCATCGCTGTTGAAGTCCACGCGGCGTGCGCCCGCCAGTGCGTCACGCACTTTATGCCCAAGCCGCCTCCCGCATGCATGCTACAGACGGGTGGGTTCACCGGACGGATACGTATGGGTGGCAGCATGACGCCTGCACCAGGGCCGCTTGGTGTGGCGTCGCGAGGTCACGCTGTAGCAGGTGCCGCTGACGCAGCCGCAGTTCCAGGCCCTGGTGCTGGGCCTGCCGTGGCAGCGTGTGGGGGACGACGCGCGATCCGCCTGATGTGACGCAATCGGTGCACCGACTACAAGTCCGGCCGCCCTGAACCGCCATCAGCCAGCCCGCGGACACCGCGGGTCGTCGCAACGTCAACGCTTGGACTGGTCAACCGGGCTGCGGTGCGATGCAACCGGTCGCGCAGAATGGCCTCGTACTCCGCCGCTTCACCGAAAAGCTCCTCGAGCTTATTGACGGTGGTCTGAATATGCGCGAGGTCGCCCAAGTCCATCACATCGCGCTTTGTCGACAGACGACTATGAAGCTCATCCGCGACTGTTCGCGCCGATTCAAGTGTCGCAAGGACCTGATGGGGTGTTCGGTTCATCGCTGGCTCCAATGTCGACGTGCAGAAACTGTTATGGAGACAAGCATCCTAGGTGCTACTCAGCCAACCACAATGACTTGCCAGGACGAATGCGAGGCGGTGGAGTCGGGGGCAATGAAGTACACCTCCTCCCGAGGGGCGCCTACGCGCGGGCTCTGCATTGAGCGATTTTCGGACCAGGAGTTCACGCATAGACTCCAGCGGCAACATACCTTGGAGTCCTGAATGTCCACCTCCCTCACCCAGATTAAAAGCCAGATTGCAAAACTGGAAAAGCAAGCGGCCGCAATCGAGGCCGGAATCATTACCCGTATCAAGGCAGAAATTGCGAAGCACGGTCTGACTGCTGAGCAGCTGTTTGGCTCTTCGTCAGCGGCTGGCAACAGTCGCATGACCGTCAAGCCAAAGACTGTCAGCAACGGGGGCGCGAGCAGGCCGGCCAAGTTCGTTGACGAAGCTGGCAATAGCTGGGGCGGAATGGGAAAGAGGCCTCAGTGGATTCGTGAAGCACTGGAGGCAGGGAAGTCGCTGGACGACTTCCTTGTTACTGGCAAGAAGACGACAGCTGCCAAAGCAAGGCCTTCTATGAAGGCCGTCACTCCCAAGAAGACCAAGGCCGCGAGGAAGGTTGCTCCAAAGAACCGACCTACTGCGAAGAATGCTGCCTCGGTCAAGGCAGCTGATGCTTCCACCATTGTGAAGCAGCCTAAAAAGGCAGCAGCGCAGCAGAGCGCTGCGAAGAAGCCTGCCAAGGCGCGCGCCGCTGCGGCAGCGCTTGAGCCGGCGAGACCGCACGCGGCTTGATGTAATCGTCCCAGTGAGGCGAGGCTGGATAAACCTCGCTTTATTCGACCTTCACACTAGGCGGGTCGCCGCTACATGTGGGCAGGGCCGGCCGCGGTGGTTTCACCTACTGCGCCACAACGGTTTTCCGGCACGGCAAATCCACGGGAACCACGAGGTCGCAGCAAGCTTTCTCGGGGCCCTAGCGTCCGCCCGTCGCGTTCGCTACACTTATCGCAAGGTCGACTCGCCGGCCTACCCGCCCACATGGTGAAGCCGGAAGGCAGCGAACGGGTGACAGTCAGGTAGACCAAGGTACACGGGTTCCGTGAGTGGGCGCATTGGGCCTTCCGTGACCTGGAGACCTACATGACTACCCCACTGTCTGCGGTGCAAATCGAGCACCTAAAACGTGATGCAAAGCGGCTCGCGCGCAAGCTATCCATCAGACTTTGCGAGGCGCAAAGTCGCCTAGCGGTTGCGCACGGCTACGCTTCTTGGCCGCTCCTGGCGCACGCGAGCAAGGTTGCTGAAGAAGCATTGCGCGCGCGCCCGTCAGCACCGATTGGTCGGTCCGTCATCGTCCCTCTGTTCCTGGACGGCATAAATCTCGGAAAGACGTCGCTCTACCACCGACTTGTCGGGAGCGCGGAGGCCATTGCTACTACGGCAGCGGCGGCAGCGCTGCCGTTCGATCCCCCGCTTCAAAAGTCCTTGCCGTCGGCGAATGCTGGCCGAAGCACTGTCACCCCGACGAGCCGAAGCGGGCAATAAGCATGGCAGACCTCGTCGATGTGACGGAGCCGACTCCCATGCAAGAACACCGATATGTTGCAAAGCGCCTCAGGTTCCAGAACGGGGAGCGCTGCTCGGTGCTGATCGGTCCGAACGGATTGCCGGTTCACGCGGTAACGCTCTATTTAAACAAGTACAGGAGGCGTGGCAGGGCGGCGAACACTATCCATCAGGTATGCAACGCTCTGGCACTCGCGCACCGAGAACTATCGCGAGCAGGCATTGATCTATTCCAAAGGTTGAAGGATGGGCGCTTCTTGTCAGCGCTGGAGGTCAGTCGGCTAGTGGACGCCGCTCAGTACCGTGTGGAGGACCTGCCAGGCAGGCGTGCAGTCAAGAATAGTGTCGGTGTGATTGACATCAAGAGTGTCCGAGCGCGGCGTAAAGCGACTTTTGCTCCGGCGACTCCTAAGGCCGTCGATGCAGGAACGCAGGGCACCAGGCTTAGGTACATAGCCCGCTATTTCGAGTTTCTTGTCACGTACTTCGCAGCGACACATCCTGAGAACTGGAGCCCGGAGTTTCGGGCTGAGTGCCACGACAGGTTGGCTGAGATGAAAGCGCAAGTTCCCAGAGCACCGAGGCAGAGCAAGATCGACGCGCGAAAGGGTCTCACTGAGGAGGCTCGAAAGCAGCTTCTTGCTCTGGTTCATCCTGACTCGGAAACGAACCCCTGGAAGGGCAAGTTTGTCCGGGTGAGGAATTGGTTGATCTTGGTGCTCCTGTTGGCCCTTGGCCTAAGACGCGGAGAACTTCTCGGCCTACAGATCAAAGACCTACACCCGAACCAACCGAAGCTGAAAGTGGTGCGGAGGGCTGATGCCATTGAAGACCCGCGAACCGTACAGCCAAACGCAAAGACAAATGAACGCGAACTGGAACTACGACCAGCAATCATGCAATCGGTCTGGAGCTACATCAGACGACACAGGCAGAGGATCAAGGGCGCAAGAAAGCATCCCCAACTAGTCGTCGCCGATGATGGCAGTCCGCTGTCGATCCAGAGCATCGACAAGATGTTCTTGCAGATTCGCCGAGCATGCCCCAGCCTACCGAGGAAGCTGTCAAGTCACGTTCTGCGTCATACCTGGAACGACGGTTTCTCGGAGCAAGCTGAGCTGCTCAACTTGTCAGATTCAGTGGAACAGCGGGCGAGAAACGAGCAACAGGGCTGGTCAGACAACTCGAAGACTGCGGCCATCTACACCCGGCGGCACGCCACAAAGAAAGGACGCGAACTTTCCTTGAGGCTGCAGGAGAAGCTCGATGTCTCAGCGGTCTGATGTGCCTCAAGCGGCCGACCTGACGGCGACACTGCCCGAAAGGGTGTTCACACGTTGCGGCGCGAGTTTCGATCCACGGCTCGACGTTTGGGAATGGTTCGATGGACCGTTTCGGGCGCGCCTTGACTTCGGGCGTTACGTAGGTAGGTCCCAACCATTCGTTCCCTCACTAAAGCTGGCCCTTCTTCCATTCGTGAAAGGACACTCGACGTCGCACGTCACAAATCTGAACGCAGCGTTCTCACACTTCGTCAGCATGTTAGGGCCGCGCCATCGCGGTCCGATCACTGCAAAGCAAATATCAAATTACGCAGCAAAATTGGGTGAGCAGGAAGTAGGTCGCCTTGGAACTCTGAATGGACTGCTTCAAAAGTGGGTGTCCCTTGGACTCTGGGGAGTCACGAAGGAGTGCGCCAACTACCTTAAAGACCGAAAGAAGCCAGGAAACCGGAAGGGCGACGCCGTACGGACTCGAAATCCAGTTCATGGTCCGTTCAGCGAAGCGGAGTACACCGCACTTCACGCTGCACTCAACGATGCCTACGGGCGGGGGGTCTTGCCGCTTTGGACACTACTGCTAGGGCGGCTCTTCCTAGCCTGCGGAGGCCGTGTGTCGCAGTACGCCTCTCTCAAGATTGAGGACTTTGACTGCGACAGTTTCGTTCTGAACCTTCCTCAGGGCAAGACGGGAGAGAAGCATTCGCGCACTCGCTTCTTGCAGTTTGACATTAGCCCCCAGACAGGTCGCCTCATTCGCGACTACTTTGCGCAGTTGCAAGAGCTAGGTTTCGACAAAGGCTCTGCCTTCTTTCCGACTCATCTGGTGATGCCCAAAGGTCCGCGCGTTGAGCACCACCAGAAAGGCAACATGTTCTATGGACATTGCATCTCCTCGACATTGGCCAGCCATTTCAAGATTCTTGTGGATGACATTGCGCCTCCGACTGCTAGGCTCGATTTCGCGACTCTGCCTATCTCGACCAAGCGGTTTAGGTACACCTTGGGTACACGTCTAGCCGAAGAAGGCGCCAGTCAGGTGGTCATCGCCAATCGACTGGGCCATGCCGACCTGCAGAACGTCGGTGTCTACGTAGAAGCGTCTCCGAGGGTCATCGAGAACATCGACAACGCTATGGGCGAGCTCCTTGCGCCGCTGGCCCAGGCATTCCGTGGTCGCCTGATTGAGAGCGAATCGCAGAGTACACACCGGGGCGCCCCAGGTAGCCGAATTATCGACTTTCGGGTTTCAAACGATGCAGTGGGTAGTTGCGCCGGCAAAGGCGGCGGTTGCATGTTCAACAAGCCGGTGGCTTGCTACACCTGCTTCCGCTTTGAACCGTGGCTTGACGCGCCGCACGCGCTGGTTTTGAACCGTCTGATGGGTGAGCGCAACAAAGCCAAGCCAGATGACAGGGTGGCTGCGATCAACGACGCGCCCATCAGAGCGATACAGGAGGTGATTGCCCAATGCGCCGACGCTAGGCGGCAGCGAGGAGAGCCGGGGGTAGCCGCATGAAAGGTAAGGTCCTTCATTTCACGCCGAAAGCTGAGCTTGGTCCCGCGGGCAACGTCCAGGCTTTTGTTGAGCTGTGCCGGAATTCTGAGGTACTTCACGCTCGTGAGCAGTTCAACCTAAATGCGTGGGACACCGGGCATGCAAAAGGACAAAACAAGAAGCTGAGAATCGTCTACAGCACGCTAGAAGCAGCTTCGCGAGCCGCCGCAGAGCCCGCCCTTCCAGAGCCTTTCCTCTCATTCGCGAAAGCGATGCTGGTCTACCTTCAAGATCAGCAGCCCGTCAAGGACCAAAGCACACGCTTGGCAGCCCTTCGTTGCATGGAAGCTGCTCTTAGGGAGTTAACGGGAGGCTCCCGACCGACGGCGGTCGATGAGGTTGTTTTGGATCAAGCTGTGGCAAGAGCAAAAGCACAAGTCTCGAATGATGTCGTGTATGCCATCGCCTGCCAGCTCAGAGTGCTCGCAAAGCTGATGCAATCGAAGGGCTTCATCTCCCTCAGACGAATTTGGGACCATGACGTCAAGAAGCGGAATTCAGTTGGCTCCCGAATATCCAAGGATGCGCTAGAAGCCCGTCAGCAGAAGCTGCCATCTGCAGCTGCCTTACGCGCTATCGGCGGCATTTTCCAGGAGGCCGTTGAACCCTGCGATGTGATCGTTTCAAGTTGCACCGCTCTGATGGTCTGTGCTCCGGAGCGAGTCAACGAAGTCCTGCGATTGCGCCGAAACTGTCTTGTCGAAGGTGATGGCGAATTTCGAGGGAAGCTTGGATTGCGCTGGGCAGGCTCGAAGGGATTTGCAGACGCCGTCAAATGGTTGCCTTCCGAGATGGCTCCCATCGCGAGGGAAGCTGTTGGCAATCTAGTTCGCAGCACCACAGCCGCGCACGAAATCGCAGCTTGGTATACAAGCAACCGGAAGCAGTTGTACCTCCATGAAGGCGCTGTCCACCTACGGGGGCGCGAGCTGCTCACCAAAGCGGAACTTGCACTCATTCTCTGGGGTGACGAATCGTTAGTTCGTTCGGCAAAGGATTGGGCCAAACGCGTCGGGCTCGCAAACACATCGTCTCGCAGGAAGCCCGCAACCTATCGCTTCAAAGACGTTGAGCAGGTGGTTCTTGCAATGCTTCCGTCGACGTTTCCGTACGTCCCCGGAGATAACAGACTGCTCTGTCGGGATGCAATCGCAATCTCCAGGAGAAACGAGCTCCATCCACTGCGCCCGACTTTCCTGTGCATGTTCACATGCATTGACTACGCCGTACTTCATTCCAAGTACGGGCGAGATGATCGAGAGTCCATCTTCCAGCGTTTTGGGTACACGGAAGACGACGGCTCGCCAATCGCGCTCCGAAGTCACAGTCTTCGACACTACCTCAACATGCTTGCCCAGACAGGCGGACTCACAAGTGCGGAAATTGCCCTGTTCTCCGGCAGAAAGGATGTCAGACAAAACCGAGCGTACGACCACATGACGTCGGAAGAGGTTCAGGTCCCCGTAGCCCAGGCTCTAAGCAATGGATTTACTGCAGAACTAGAGCCCCTGGTCTTGCAAGGCCGAAATCTTGTTAGCCGTAGTGAGTTCGGAGGTTTGGGACTGACAGCGGCTCACACAACAGAATTCGGGTGGTGCGCACATGACTTCGCAAGCGAGCCGTGCCAGGTGCACCGTGATTGCATCAACTGTGAAGAGCAAGAGTGCATCAAGGGAGACGAGCACAAGGAAGCGAACTTGCGCTTGCTGCAAATCGAGACCAGGAGTCTTCTGGCGCAAGCTCGCGTCGCGCTCAGCGAGGTCGAATACGGCGCCGACATCTGGGTAAGGCATCAGACAAAGACATTGGACCGAATTAACGCGCTGCTAGCAATATTGGAGGACGGCAGCGTTCCGATTGGAGCCCGAATTCGACTAGATGGTGAGAACGCTCGCCTCATTGGGAGCGGCAATGAACGAATCGTGAAGGTAGTCAAGACGAGTCGTCAGAAGGGACGCGCATGAGGAAAAGTCGAGCACCTGACTTGACGGACGAGCGGATCGCCGTTGTGGTCGAAGCGATTGATGCGTGGAAGGGAAAGCTCACATGGGAGCTATTGCTAGCCGAGGTGAAGTCCAGGACCGGCTTTCTTTACTCTAGGTTCACACTCGCCGAACACACGGAGATTGCAAACGCCTTTTCCTTCAAGAAGGACCAGTTGCGTGGCACGCTACCTCGCTCGAGGGGCCAGCCGCGTGACGAACTGGTGCGTTCGGCGATTGCCCAGGCGGACCGTTACAAAGCCAAGGCAGAGCGGCTGGAAGCTGAGAACCAACTACTGCTTGAACAGTTTGTGGTCTGGGCAACCAATGCCGAACGGAATCGCGTGACGATGGACATGCTGAGTGCGCCCCTGCCCAAGCCAGATCGTGACCGGACAAAAGAAGGGGGCAGCTGAAATGGCAAATGGGCAGCAGCTAGCAGAAGACAACGTTCTCCGGTTTGCAACTTGGGTAGCGTCGAAGACCGATCATGATTTCCGGGACATGACAACGCGCGGCGTTTTATCTCGTTCAGAGATAGCGGCTGAATGCGGATTCGCGAGGTCCGCACTTGTTCAAAACCCGCGCATCCGCGACTCGCTGACGAAGCTGGAGGATGAGCTTCGACATAGAGGTGTCTTGCCTCCAATGATCGCCAAGCCGGCGCACGAAGCCCCGGCCAGTGCCGCAAAGCCAGTCTTTTCGAACCGGGCCGCCAGGGACGCCGAACGCCTGAAACGCCTTGAGCAGGAAAACGCCAGCCTGCGCGCCGAACTCATCGAGGTGAAGTCCGCGCTGTCGCGGTATGCGCTGCTGCAGGACGCCTTGGCCGAGACCGGGAGGCTGCCACGTTGAGCCAGGCTGTCACAGTTCGCGTGTCCAGCGTGAGGTCGCAGAACCCGCGCGGGTACGGCGGTGCCATCTTCACCGGAATTCCCGTCGATGCTACAGGTACGGTGGTCGATGCCACCGCCTACATCGTCGTTCGTGCCCCCGGGCGAACCATCGGCAAGACGCGCATCGAACGTGGCCAGTGGTGGAGCGTCCGCGGGCCGGTCGTCGAACGCCAGGTGCCTGTCAACGGCTATCTGATGACCGAGCAGCAGGTGGAGGCCGAGGAGGCTATGCTCACTCGCCCTTCCGGCGAGCACATCATCAAGTTCCTTTCTGACAACCCCGCCTTCGAAGGTATTGGTGCCGTAAAGGCGCGGCGGCTCTGGGACACGTTCGGCGAGCAACTCTACGAACATCTGGACAATGCCAACGCAACCGCCTTGGCCGGCGTGCTCACGCCGGACATCGCCCAGCGGCTCGTGAGCGCCTGGACGACACAAGGCGAATCGCAAACGCTGCAGTGGCTGCAGGCGCAAGGCTTCGACGTCAAGCTTGGGCGCAAGGTCCTCGCGTTCTTCGGCAGTGAAGTCGCCGCGCGCATCGAGGAGGACCCCTACCGCCTGCTGTCCTTCTGTGCAGGCTGGAAGGAGGTCGACCGCCTCGCAACCGGGAAGTTCGGCGTCTTGCCGGATGACCCCAGGCGTTTGCGGGGTGCGGTGGAGGAGGCCTGCTATCGCCTGTTTGCAGACGGGCACACCGCCATGCTGACCGCCGACCTGATGGAGCGCGTGGGCCCGTTGCTCGGCAATCCGCCGCCAGGGACGCGATGGCGCGACCTTTTGTCCGCCGCCATATCGACGGGCTTGAGCAACGGCAGCTTCGTCAAGGGGCCACACGGGCTCCAGCCGCTTGGCGCACTGGTCATGGAGCGCCAGATTGCGCAGGCAGTCCACGAGCGACTCCGTCGGATGGCACCACCGCTGATGAGCGCCGCCGAAGTGGACGCAATCGTCGATGACGTGCGGACGACTGAAGGTATCGAGCTCAATCCCGAGCAACGCCTTGCACTCCACGCCGCTGCAACCCAAATGTTCCTGTGCATCACAGGCGGTGCCGGAGTGGGCAAGACCACCGTGCTCAAAGCGCTGTATCGCATCTACGACCGGGTCGGCGTCCGTGTGGTCCAGCTTGCTCTGGCGGGTCGGGCGGCAAAGCGCATGCAGGAGGCTACCCAGAGGTCAGCGGCGACGATTGCAGCGTTCCTGAAGGCCTACGAAGAAGGTCAACTCGATGGCCCGACCGTGCTTGTGCTCGATGAAACCAGCATGGTGGACGTAATCTCTATGAGCCGCATCTGTTCGACCCTGCCGAGCCATGTGCGATTGTTGCTGGTTGGCGACCCTCATCAACTCATGCCAGTCGGACCAGGTTTGGTGCTGCATGCCCTTGGCGATGTGCCGGAAGTGCCGGTCGTCGAACTCAAGACCGTGAAACGCTATGGCGGGGAAATCGCGGCCGCAGCCGCAGCTGTCCGTGCTGGTCGTTGGCCGGCGTTCTCGGACGATGACACGGCAGCCGTAGCCTTCCTCCCATGCCGCGACGGCCTCATTGCAGAGACGGTCGTGGAGTTGCTCGCGCTCGACCGGGCCAACAGCCATGTCCTGTGCGCCACGCGCAATGGACCAGCTGGTTCCAAGGGTCTGAACGCTATGTGTCAGCAGCGCTTCGCTGGCGCCGCCGCGGAGGTGCAGACCTGGAACGAGGAGTTCGACTGCGTCGAACGCGCCGGGCTGCGCCAGGGCGACACGGTCCTGTGCGTTCGGAACCTCTGGGCACAGGGACTGCAAAACGGCTCACTCGGCACTGTCGTGGAGGTCGAGCCAGCTCCTCATGCTCTCCACGACGAATCGGGAGAAGTAGTCGGTCTTGCTTTGGCGTGGGTCGATTGGGATGACGGCCAACGTCGACCACTTACTGTCGACATGCTGGAGGACATTGAGCTTGGCTACGCCATCACGGTGCACAAGGCCCAAGGTTCACAGTGGCGGCGCGTCATTATCCCGCTGACACGTTCTCGACTTCTGGACCGCACGTTGCTCTACACGGCACTGACCCGCGCACAGACACAGGTTCTGTTCGTCGGCGACATCGACGCAGCGCGTGAGGCAGCGTTGGCGCCGCCTCGAGCCAGCGAGCGCAAAGTCGGTCTTGACCTGGCTCTTCGACGTCTGCTTCAGAACGCCTGAGCAACCAGATGTGCCTTACCTGCTACCCACAAATTGCCCAGAACGACGCAAGAAATGGCGCTTGAAGGTAGTCCCTTCTTGGCTACCAACAAGAAGTGCAGCCCTCAGACGCTTCACTCACTCACAGCGAGACCCCTACCAACACTTTTTGGTGCGTATAAGACTTCTGACGCCTGAAGCGGCCTGCCGCTGAACCAGAACCCAGGCCCGCGGCGCTGTGCGTCGCGGGCCTTTTTGCTGGGCGGCGCATGCCGCACCACCCGCGCCCTTCGAGCGCCCCATGCCGGGGCGGTACGGGTGGGAGCGGCCCCGGCCCGCTGCGTGTCAACGCGCCGCGGGCGGGGCGCCGCCCGGGCCGGCCACCCGTTCACGGGGTGTTCCCCGGCGCCTGGCACGGAAGCAGCTTGATCCCCGGCATCGCGCCTCGGCGTTCACCGGAAGGAGAACCTCCATGCCTGCCAAGACCCTTGCCGCCCTGTCCCTGCTGGCCACGATGGCGCTGTCGATCAGCGCCCCGGCCTCAGCCGCCGTGCTCACCGTGGCACCGGGCGGCGCCACGTTCAGCAGCGAGTCGGCGGCCGGCGCCGCAACCGCCCGCGCGCCCGCGGCGCTCCAGATCACGGCCGACGCCCGCCGCCCCTCCCCGGCCCCCGAGCCCGAAACCTCTGCGCTGCTCGTCGCCGGCCTGCTGTTCGTGGGCCTGCGCACACGGGCCCAACGCCGTTGAACCGTCGCGCCCAAGCCTCGCACCCTGGTAGAAACCCCCGACCTGAAGGGGGCCGCGTGACGAAATTGGCACCCAACCGCTTTATCCTGCTGCGCTCACAAGATCAACAGTGTTTTTAGGGGGGACCCCATGCGAATTCACACCATCCTGACGTCGGCCCTGGCCACCGCCGCGCTGCTGGCCGCCACCGGCGCCGCTGCCGCGGTCGTCACCGTCACGCCGGGCACGCCCGCTTTCAACGGCGTGACGCCGGCCGGCCCGGCCACCACGTCGGCCGCGACGACCACCCTCGTCACGAACAGCACCTACGCGTCCACCACCAGCACCACGACCGAGAAGGACGTCGTCACCGCGCCCACGGCCACCAGCGCCGGCCAGGCCTACGTGTACGAAGTGACCACGGTCAACACCAAGCGCACCGACACGCTGGGCTCGCTCGACGCCTTCTCGTGGGCGCAGAACGTGGCCGGCAACACCGCCGGCAACGAGTTCGTGACCTTCAGCGCGACGCTGAATGCCACGCAGGCCATCAACGCGCAGCTGAGCTTCTTCAGCTTCGGCAGCTACACGGCACAGACGTCGCCGTTCGGCAGCAGCGTCCCCGCGCTGCCGTCGTTCTATGTGCGACTGGCCGGCGACAACGCCGCCTGGACGCTGCTGGGCGCCAACACCAGCACCGGCACGGGCACCAACAGCTTCAGCAGCAGCGCCTACTGGTCGCTGGGCCTGGACGCGGGCGCGCCCAAGACCTTCGAGGTGGCCGTGCTGGCCGGCCCCAACGTCGACCTGGGCGGGTTCAACGTCAACGTGACGTCCAGCCTGTACGGCTTCTACACGCAGACGACGGACCTGCCCCCGAACGTGACGCGCACCCTCGTCGGCGCCGAGCTGCTGGCCCCGGTGCCGGAGCCCGAGACCTACGCGCTGCTGGCCGCCGGCCTGCTGTTCGTCGTGCTGCGGCTGCGCAACCAGCGCCGCTGAAGGCCGGGCCGCACGGCCCCTCCGTTTTCAAGGCCCGGGTGTCCCCCGGGCCTTTGTCATGGCGCCCGGCCCTGCCTTCACCAGGTGGCCGCGTACGTCAGCGTCACGCGGCGGGCCTGGGGCTTGAGCATCAGGCGGCTCTGCGGACCCAGCTGGTAGCTGAACGCGCCGCGCAAGCCGGCGACGCCCTGGGTGCGGGAGCGCTCGAAAGCCATGCGCGATGCCCAGCCGGTGTCGCGCTGCCAGACGGGCGCCTCCACGCCGCCGCTCAGGCGCTGCGTCAGGTTGACGCTGACGCCGGCCCACAGCGCCTCGCGCACGGCTGCCTGCGGGCCCAGCTGCACGGGCGAGCGCTGCTGCTGCTCCAGGCCGACATGGTAGCGCCAGCGTGAGCGTTCGCGCTGGCGGGCCAGCCACTGGGGATCGCGCCAGTTCAGCTCCGGGTCGGGCGCGGCCGACGCCATCAGCGACGCCGACTGCCCGGCCAGGGCGGCGCCCGTCGTGGCGCCCGTGATGGAGACGTTCTGCGCCTGGGCCGCTCCGGCGGTGGCCAGGCAGATCAGCGCGGCGGTGAGCGGGCGGGAGGTCATGGCGGCATGAGGGTCGGCGGTGGGTGAATGAATGATGGGCGGCCGCCGCCGCGGCGGTTGTCGGCCTGCGGCGGTGACGCCCATCGGACAAAGACACGCGCCGTCCGACATGGCGGCCGGCAGCGGTCGGCCGCGGCCTACATCGAGGGCTCCCCGGCGCCGGGCCTCTCCCACGAACGGGGGACAGCGGCGCCGCGCCGCGGCGGCGTTTCAGCAGAATCCCGGTTCCCCCACAAGCGAGCCGCCCCATGAAGACCTTGCTGATCTACGACGACCTCGTGGCCCTGAACCGCGACCAGCACCGCACGCTGAAGCTGGCGCCACCGGCCCAGCCCTTCGCGTTCGCGCGCGGGACCAACTCGGTGCTGATCGCCGGCAGCGAGCTGCCGCTGGCGGCGCTGGACTTCCCCTGCGTGTTCGTCGCCGCGGCAGACGGCCACAGCCTGGCGGCTCTCGTGGGCCTGCGCGACCACGAGAACCTGTTCGTGCAGCCCGACGGCGGCTGGGCGCGCGGCGCCTACCTGCCGGCGTTCTTCCGCCGCTACCCCTTCGTGCTGGCCGAGGCCGAGGGCGACGTCAACTTCACCGTCTGCCTGGACCGCGCCTGCCCCGGGCTGAACGCCGACAGGGGCGAGGCGCTGTTCGATGCCGAAGGCCGCGAGACGCCATGGTTGGAGGAGATCAAGCGCTTCCTGCTCAGCTTCCGCCAGGAGATGACGGCCAGCCGCGAGTTCGCCAACCACCTGGCCGCGCTGGAGCTGCTGCAGGACGGCGTCATCGAGTACACGCTGGACGGCCAGAAGAGCACGCTGCGCGGGTTCAAGACCGTCAACGAGGCCAAGCTGCGCGCGCTGGACGGCGCCACGCTGCAGGACCTGGCGGCCCGCGGCTGGCTGGGCTGGATCTACGCCCACCTGCTGTCGGTGCAGCAGGTGCAGCGCCTGGCGCTGCGGCTGGACGACCGCCGCGCCCAGGACGCCGCCGAGCGCGAAGCCGCCGCCGCGACGCACTGACCGCCGCGCACCGCCTGCCCCGCCGGCGCACGCGGCGGGCGGGCGTTTCCGGCCGCCACCCGGGCGACTGACAAGAATCCCCTACACGGGATGCGTGGCAGGGCCGCGTGGAAACGTGGACAGTCGGAGACTGGCCACGACAGGAGACTAGCCATGCGCGACCACGGTCCCATCCTCCGGCAGCAGCGCCCGGCGCCCGGGTGGGTGCGCCGCCACCTCGGAGTGCGGCGCGCCGCATGAACGTGCCGGCCGGCCCCACGCCCGACGAGCTGGCCCGGCTCAGCCGCCGCCTGCTTGAACAGGAGCGCCAGACCAGCCGCCGCCTGGCCCACACGCTGCACGACGAGCTGGGCCAGACGCTGGCCGCGCTGCGCCTGCACTGGGAGGCCTACCGCGGGGCCGCCATACCGGCGCAGGGCGACATGGAGGCACGCATCACCCACCTCGTCGTGCTGGCCAACCGGCAGGTGCGCGCCATGCTCGCCGAGCTGAGCCCGCCGCTGCTGGACGAGCTGGGCCTGGCCGCCGCGCTGGACAACGAGATCCGCCAGCAACAGGGCGCCAGCGGCGAACCACGCGTGGCACTCCGGGTGGCGGGCACCGCACAGCTGCAGCGCTGGCCGGCCGACGTGGAATACGCCGCCTTCATGATCGTCCGTGAGGCGCTGCAGCGCGCGCTGCACGGCGAGGGCTGCGCGACCGTCCACGTCAACCTGGACGGCGACGACGGCTTGCTGGAACTGCAGGTCACCGGTGAAGGCGGCGCCCCCGCGGCGCAGGCGCCGAGGCCGGTGGGCATGCGCGAGCGCGCGCTGGCCATCGGCGCCAGCCTGCACGTGGAAGACAGCGCGGGCCAGGCGAGCATCGTCGCCCTCACCTGGATGCCGCCTGCCGATGAGCCGCCGCGACCTGATTGACGATCACGCCATCATGCGCAACCGTGCTCGAGACGGCAGAGGCTCCGCCGTGGTCACCCACTTGCGCGAACTGCCCGATGGCATTGGCGCGCTCGGCGGCCGTTCACGCCGCCTTGTTGGTCGCATTTCACTGAGGTCACGGAACCGTCGCTGGCATCATCCCGGCCGCGCACGGGCTGATATCACCACAGCGTCTCTAACGACGCGCTGGCTTTCATCGGAATTTCAGCGACCGTTTTGCCCGGTGAACCTCAGAAAGACTTTGTATGCAGATGACATGGCGAGAAGCAATCGTCCTGGTTCTGACCGAATCCGGCGAAGCGCTCCACTACTCTGAGATTTCGGATCGCATCCTCTCTCAAGGCTATTACCGGACTGCGGGCGCGACGCCCGCTGACACGGTCAATGCCCAGATCTCTTCGTCGATCAAACACGAGGGCCCGGCGTCTCCATTCATCCGCGTGGCGAAGGGCACCTTTGCTCTTCGAGCATCAGGTCTCTCCGCGATGCCACCACGTCATCGTGGCACTCAACCCTCCGTCGTAACTGCTCCAGCACAAGATGGCCAAGCTGCTGCAGTCGACATACCCGCTTTAGAGGCTGACGAAGCGGACGAAGCGGCTGCCATCGTTCGCTCGTTTGGCATGTACTGGGACCGTAACCTCGTTGTGTGGCGCAACGATCCGAAGATGTTCGGCAAGCAGCAGGCACTTGCGAAGCCCGTCGACTTCGGAAAGCAGCGTGGCATCTACATCCTTTATGACCACCACACGGTCGTTTACGTAGGCCGGTCTATAGACAGGCCTCTTGGTCGTCGACTTCACGAACACACTGTTGACCGTCTAGGCAGCAGATGGAATCGCTTTTCCTGGTTCGGCTTGCTGGATGTAACCGATGGAGGCGATTTGCGCGAACGACCGCTGAGAGCTTCGTTGCCAACAATGGTCTCAACCCTGGAAGCATTGCTCATTGAAGCACTTGAGCCGCCTCAGAATCGACGCCGCGGCGACGACTTCTCAGCAATCGAGTACATCCAAGACGTCGATCCGGAACTGAAAGAGCGGGAAATTAGGGACACGCTTCGCCAGATAGAACAACGACTCCGCGGAGGGGGCAGCAGCTAAGGCTAAGCCCTCGCGCCGAGTTGCTTCGGCAGACGCCTTGTCACACGCACCAGCCTGAATCGCGCCGAACGCACGCCCCTTCTTCCCCCGCCGAGGAGCGGTGCCGAGCCCGTGCCGACCCACCCGTTCACGGTGCCGCTGGCTGCGGCAGCATGACGTGATGACCGAAGCCTTCGAACCCGCCCTGGCGCCGTCATCCTCCCGCGCCGACAACGTCATCCTCGCGCGCGTGCCCAGCATGTGCGTCGCCCAGGCCAGCAAGTCGCTGCCCGACCCGGCCTGCGCGGTCGACGACGAAATGCAGGTTGAGATCGATGCCGCCTGGGCGGGCAGCGTGGGGCTGACGTTCCGGAAGCAGCGCTACGGCCGGCCCCGGGGGCAAGACGTCGTACGTCTCCTGGCTGTGCCGCCACGCCGAACCTGTGCCCGCGACCGACGCGACCGGTGGATCAGCGCGCGCGCGCATCGCGTCGGTGAACGCCGCGCAGGCCTGGCTGGCGTCCGGGTGGCTGCGCCAGCGTTGCGCCAGCGCGCGCAGCGCGGCGCGCACCTCGCGGGGCATGGTGCCGTCCAACGGGTCGTCGGCCACGGCACCGAGGTGGTCGGCGTAGAGCCGGCGCGCGTCGGCGTCGCAATCCATCAGCTCCAGCACGGCGCTGGCCAGCGTCTGGAACTGCTCGGGCCGCAGCTCGGCCGGGCCGCGCTGCTGTGGCCAGGCGGCCAGGCACAGGTATTCGATGGGGCCGAGGCTGCGGCGCTGGGCGCCGGGCTGGTGCGCACCCCAGGCCGCGCGCGAGCCGCTGGGCAGGCGGCCCTGGCTGAGGGCCTGCATCAGCGTCTGCGCCACCGCCGCACGGGCGGCGTACTCGCCGCGCTGGTTCACCTCGGCCAGCACGCGCAGGAAGGCCGGGTAGAGCTGGTCGCCCAGGCCCAGGCAGACGGTTTCCATCAGCGCGACGGCGCCGTCCTGGCGCGGCCCGAGGTCGACGCAGCCGCTGATGAGCGCCTGCGCCGCGTCGGCCCAACGCGGCTGGGCCTGCAGCTCAGGCAACGAGGGCGGCGAGCACGCGTTCGGCGTGCTGCTGCACGGTCAGCCGCTGGGCGTCCAGCGCCACGTCGGCACGCAGCGTGGCGCCCCCGGCGGCGCCGAGGCCGTCCAGCCAGGCCGGCTCGCCGGTGCGCGCCGGCGCGGCGGGCGCACCCAGCGGACGCAGGGGCGCTGCGGAGAACAGCGAGGCGGTGGGTGGCAGGGGCGCGCCGATCATGGCCGTCGAGAAGTGGGTGGAAGTGCGTTCAGCTTAGGGATCCCGGGCCGCGCTGGCGACTGCGGCTGCCCCTAATTCGTCAGTCGGCGGTGCGGGCGGCGCCCTGCCCGGCCCATTCGCAGGCAGCGCCGCCGTAGCCGCTGCAGTCGCCCTCGCTGCGCGCGGTGACGCGGGTCCAGCGGTCGTCGAAGCTCAGCACCACGCGGCAGCTCTCGCTGCCGGGCTGCTTCACGTGCGGGGTGAGCACCAGCGTGCGCTTGCGCAGCTGCCCCTGCCCCGCGACGCTGGCGGAACAGGCGCCCTGCGTGACGGTGGCGCTGGCGGCGGCGTCGCCGCCCGCCACGTCCAGCACCACCACGCGCACCTCCAGCTCGCTGGAGCGGTAGGTGGCCTGCGCCCGTGCGTACTGCGCCTGGGCCGGCATGGCGGCCGCCAGCAGCAGGCCCAGTGCCAGCAGGGCGTTAGCGCGGCTGCCGCGCATCGTCTGCGTAGCGCTGACCAGCGCGCATGGCGTCACCCATGCGTTCGTAAGCGGCCTGGACCGTGATGCTGCCATCGCCATAAAGAGAGCTGTTGTTGCGGATGACGGCGTTGGAGAGCACGTCGTCGACGCGGGTGGTGGGGTCGGCGGCCAGCGCGCGCAGGAAGGTTGCGCCGTCGCCACCGCCGAGATTGTGCAGCGCGTAGACGTTGGCGACGTCGTCGGCGCCGCCCAGGCGCCGGCCGGTGGCGACGTTGTCATGCGTGAACTCGGCCAGCATGGCGGCCTGCAGGCCGGCGTCGTTGCGGTGCGCGTTGGCCTCGGCCGTGGTGAGCGTGGCGGCGTCGGCAATGCCGTGTTCGGCGCCGTGCGTGCGCAGCATCTGGCGCCAGGTGCCGTCGGTGAACTGGCCCAGGCCGTGGGCGGTGCTGAGCGCCATCGTGCCGTCGAACTGGCGCACGGTGTTGCGCGAGGCATCACGCGCGACCGGCCGCGCGTCGGTGCGGAAGCCGGACTCGAAGTTGGCAATCATCGCGACGACACCAGGGTCCACATCGGCGCGGCGGGCCGCGTCGACCAGCGTGTCGCGCTGCGCCAGCCAGCGGCGGTCGCGGGCGTTGTGGGCCTCAAAGCCGGCGCCGGCCGGCGCGGCCTCGGCGGTGCGCGGCGCCGCGGGGGCGGCCGGGGCCGCACGCGGCGCTGGCGCAGCCGCCGGAGCGGGCGCGCGGCGGTGGGCGGGCTGCGGCAGCAGCGTCCAGAACTCGGCCAGGCGGCTCAGCAGCCCCAAGCCGGCCGCGGGCGGCTGCGGCGCGGCGGCAGCGCGCTGTGCGGGCAGGCGCAGCGTGTCGCCGATGTGCAGCACGTCGGGGTTGCGCAGCTGCGGATTGGCCGCCTGCAGCGAGCGCTGGGACACGCCCAGCTCGCGCGCGATGGCGTGCAGCGTGTCGCCGGGCTTGACCACGTAGCGGCCGGTGTCGGGCAGCTGCAGCCGCATGCCAGGGTAGATGACGTCGGGGTTGCGCAGCTGCGGGTTGGCCGCGAGCAGCGCCTGCGTCGACACGCCATGCTCGGCGGCGAGGCGGTGCAGGCTGTCGCCGCGCTGCACGACGATGCTGGCACCGTCGGCCGGGTGGGGGCCGCTACCGGCAGCGGCGGGCGTGGAGACGCGGGGGAGGCTGATCATGGCGAACCTTGTGCGGTGATGCTCGATGACGGCATTTCAGGCCGTCGCGCGCCGCAGGGCAATTGCGGCCGCCGCTAGTCGTGGCCGCAGCGGCGCTAGGGTCGGCCGCAGTCAGCCGAACAGGCGCTGCAGCAGCGTGCGCACGACCGTGGGCCGCGACAGCAGCTCCTCGTTCAGCAGCGCCACCAGGCTGCCCAGCTGCAGCAGCAGCACCAGGTGGCCCACCACGGCCTTCAGCGACATCGACAGGCTGAACACGTTGAGCTGCTGCGCGAAGCGGTTGACGAGGCCCAGCACGCCGTCCACGAGGTACAGCAGCACCAGCGACGGTGCGGCCAGCAGCAGGGCCAGGCGCAGCATGCGGCCCAGCTCCGCCTCGAAGGCCAGGCGGCCGGCCGGCAGCAGCTGCCAGCCGCCGTTGACGGGCCACAGCGCGTAGCTGTCCAGCAGCAGCGCCGCAAACAGCAGGAAGCCGCCGGAGGCCATGAACACCCAGCTGGCCAGCCGCGCGAGGAAGGCGCCGGTCAGCGAGGTCTGGTGGCCGGACAGCGGGTCCATCACCTGCGCCTGCGTGGCGCCCACCTTGTTGTCGATGAGCTGGCCCGCCATCTCGAACGACCACAGCATGCCGGCATACAGGAAGCCCAGGCCCGCACCCAGCAGCGCCTCGCGGCCATACAGGCGCGCCCACTGCCAGCCGCTCAGCGCCATGGGCTGCACGTCCTGCACCAGCAAGCCCAGCAGGCCCAGCGCGAGGAACATCGCGTTGCGGATCAGCGCGGGAATCAGGTCCTGCGTGAACAGCGGCACCAGCAGCAGCGCCACGGCGACGCGCATCGTGCACAGGCCCAGCAGCAGCACCGCATCGGTGGGGTGCCCGACCCAGAACGACAGCATCAGCGGGCAATCTTCACGAGACCCGGGAACTCACTGAACACCTTGTCGCCCAGCCGGTACAGGCTGCCGCCAAGCAGCGACGCGGTGATGAAGAGCGTGACGACGATGGCAAAGAACTTGGCCACGTACTGCACCGTCTGCTCCTGCAGCTGCGTGGCGGCCTGGATGAAGGCGATCACCAGGCCCACGACGGCCGCGACGAGGATGGGCGGCGCCGACAGCAGCAGCACGAGCCACAGCGCCTGCTGCGTGAGTTGGATGACGTCGCTGTTCATGTCTGGTACGTGAGGACGAGGCCGTGGGTGAGCTTGACCCAGCCGTCGATCAGCACGAACAGCAGCAGCTTGAACGGCAGTGACACGGTGGTGGGCGACAGCATCTGCATGCCCATGGCCATCAGGATGTTGGAGATGACGAGGTCGATGACGAGGAAGGGCAGGAAGATCAGGAAACCGATCTCGAACGCCACCGTCAGCTCGCTGACCGTGAAGGCCGGCACGATGACGAGGAAGTCGCGCTCGGTCAGCGCCTGGGCCTGCTCGGGCTTGAGGCTGCGCTGCGCGGTCTTCAGGAAGAAGGCCCGCTCCAGCGGCCGGCTGTGCCTGATGAGGAACTCCCGCAACGGCTCCTTGGCGGTGTCGGCTGCGGCGACGAGCTGGCTGGTGGACGCCTTGCCCGTGGCGGGCACGTCGGCCAGCTGCTCCTGCATCTGCACGCCCACCGGGTACATCACGTAGATGCTGAGGATGAGCGCCAGCCCGTTCATGACGACGTTGGGCGGCACCTGCTGCAGCCCCATCGCATTGCGCAGCAGGCTGAGCACGACCACCAGCTTGGTGAACGACGTGACCATGACGGCCACGAACGGCGCCAGCGCCAGCAGCACGACGGTGAGCAGCGCGGACGCCGGGGTGAAACTGCTGAGGTCCATCAGACTGCCTCGATGAGCAGCGCCTGCCCGCTGCCCCAGGGCAGCAGGCGGCCGCGGGCGCGCACGCTCTCGGGCTGCGCGGTGTGGATGAGCTGGCAGGCCACCGGCGCGGCCGGTGGCGTGGCATGCCAGCCCAGCACGACCTCCAGCGCCAGCGGCTGATCCCAACGCGCCACCAGCTGCCAGGGCGGCTCGTCGGCACCGGCGGGTTCGGCGCGTGCGCGCAGACGCGGCGCCACGGGCGCTTCCAGCAGCAGCAGGCCGCCGGGCTCCAGCGCCGCCACGTCGTCATCGGTCAACGACCAGTGCGCCAGCACGCATTCGGCGGCCACCGGCTCCCACAGCAGGCCCGGCACGTCCGGCGTCGTGGGCAGCGCATGCAGCGCCGCCCAGGGCAGCGCCAGCCGGGCCTCGGCGGCCAACCCCTGCCAACGGGCCTGTGCCAGGCCAGGCGGGTCGTCGCTCTGTGTCTCCAGCCATTGCCACGGCGCGTCCACGTCGAGCCCCACCGCGGCCAGCGCATCCAGCAGCTCACCGGCCAGGTCGAGCACGACGGCCGCCTCGGCGGCGCAGGGCTGCTGCTCGGCAGCCTCGAAACCGTCGGCGCGCACGGCGAGCCGCGCCGGCCCCGCGACGAACTGCCAGCGGGCCGCATGCGCGAATGCGTGCGGGATCGAACTCATCTCAGGTCTCCCAGTTCGGAGCGCGTCCGCACGCAGTCGGGCCGAGCGCCGGGCCGCCCCAAGCCGGCCCGCCGGGCGATGTGCGGGCGGCTCGATGCCGCACGCATCGCCGTCCCCTCGGGGGCTGAGGCCGGACACGGCAAGTCCCGTGGACTTGCCGTGCCTGCCGAAGAGCAGCCGCTCCGTCGGCTGCGCGGTCTGCAAGACCGACTGGGCTGGCCCGCGTGCAGCGGGGCAAGACCGGGCGAGGGGCTCACCGTCATGCCCGGCGGCTGACCATCATGCGGGTCAGCTCCGTCACCGAGCGGCACTTCATCTTGCGCATGCCGCGCGAGCGGTACAGCTCCACGCTTTTCAGCGACAGCTTGATCTCGTCGGCAATGTGCTTGTTCATCAGCCCCTTGACGACCAGCGACAGCACCTGGCGCTCACGCGGCGACAGCAGCTGCAGCCGGCGCTCGAACTCCTCGCGCGAGCCTTCCACGTCGGCGTCGTCGCCCAGGTCCAGCTCGGTGGGCGCGAAGGCGCGGTCCAGCGCCGCGCTCAGCGCCGCGTCGTCCAGCGGCTTCTCCAGCAGCGACACGGCGCCGCGCTTCTGCATCGCGGCCACGGCCAGCGGCACGTCGGCATGGCCGCTCATGTAGATGACGGGCAGGTGGATGCCGCGCTCGCGCAGCGCGTCGTGCAGGTCCAGCCCCGACAGCTCAGGCATGCGCACGTCCAGCATCAGGCAGGTGGACTCGGGCCAGGTGGTGCCCACGGCCACGCGGGCCAGCGACTGCAGCGCGTCGCGCGGGTCGCCCCAGTCGCGCACCTGGCAGCCGAAGCCTTCCAGCCAGAAGCGCAGCGAGTCACGGAACTCGTGGTTGTCGTCCACCACGTAGATCTGGCGAGGGGTCATGCGGTCTTCTCCAAGGTCGGGGGCGTTGCGGCGGCCAGCACCGGCAACGCGAAGTGGAAGCAGCAGCCGCCCGCGTCGCGCCGCGTGAACCAGAGGCGCCCCTGGTGCATCTCGATCAGCGAGCGGCAGATGGACAGGCCCAGCCCCATGCCGTTGGGCTTGGTGGAGCTGAACGGCAGGAACAGCCTGGCTTCGGTCTGCGGCGTGATGCCGGGGCCGTTGTCGCCCACGCGCAGCTCGGCACGGCCGGCCTCCACGCGCAGCTCGATGTCGATGAGCGGCGCGGCAGGCCGGTCCAGCCGCAGCGCGTCGAGCGCGTTGCGCAGCAGGTTGATGAGCACCTGCTGCAGCATCACGGCGTCGCCCTGCACCGGCACGGGCGCATCGGGCAGGCGCAGCGCCAGCTGCACGGCCTCGCGCTGCAGGTCCCAGTCCAGCAGCGCCAGGCTCTGGTGCACCAGCGCGCCCAGGTCCAGCCGCTCGGCCTTGGGCTGGCGCGACTGCGTGTACTCGCGCACCCGGCCGATGATCTGGCTGGCGTACGTCACCTGCGCCACGGCCTTGTCCAGCGCGGCGAGTTCGTCGGTGCTGTCGGGGTGGCGGCGTGCCAGGCGCAGCTTCAGGCCGCGCAGCAGGTTGGCCGTGGCGCCGATGGGCTGGTTCAGCTCGTGCGCCAGCACGCTGCCCATCTCGCTGACGGTCAGCGAGCGCGACGTGAACAGCAGGCCTTCGCGGTCGTCCAGCTGGCGCTGCAGGTGGTGCAGGCGCGCGCGCTCATCCACCAGGCGCAGCAGCACGTGGCGCGCATCCAGCGCCACGCGCTGGGCCAGGTACTCGCCGCTGACACCGCAACGGCGGCGTTCGCCCAGCGGCGCGGCCAGCGCGCTGGCCAGGCCCGGCAGCATCTGTGCCCAGTCGGCCGCCAGGCCGCCGGCGTCGCCGGGCAGCAGCGCCTGCATGGGCGCATTCAGCGCGACGAGGAACTCGCCGTCCAGCACGGCCAGCGCGTCGTCCAGGTCACCTAGCGCATGCAGCAGGTCGGTGTCGAAGCGATTCATGCAGCCTCCACCGGCCACAGCGGCTGGTTGCAGAGCAGCCAGGTCAGCGACGGCCGCGCGCCCAGCAGCCCGCGCAGGCTGGCGCTGGCCGGCGCCTGCACCAGCACCTCGGTCCACTGCGCGATGCCCGGCGCGGTGCCGTCCAGCCGCAGCTCGCAGCTCACCTGGCCCGGCGCCAGCCGCAGCGCACCGCCCAGCTCACGCAGCGTGCGCGGGCGGCCCTGCGCGGCCAGGCCCAGGCGCACCGCCCACCAGCGCTCGCCGGTGGCCGGGCGCGCCTGGCGCCAGCGGGCCGGCCAGCGCCGCCAGCACCAGCTGGCGCCGTCACGGCCGGGCTGCAGGCTGGCCAGCCCCGACGGGCTCGCCAGCAGCACGGGCAGGCCGGCGCGCCAGGCCTGCAGCGCCGGCCGCAGCGGCGCGGCCGAGGCCGGCGCCTGCGCAGCCTCGCGCAGCCGCGCCAGCAGCACCTGGGCCCAAGGGGGGATGTCCTCGGCCGGCGCCTGCGCGTCGGGCTCGGCGGGCGACGCATCCGCCGTGTCGTCCTCATCGGCTGTGGCAAACAGCGCGCGCCACGCGGCGGCGTCCTGCACGCGCCAGCGCAGCTCGGGGCCTTGCTGAAGCGCCAGCGGCGTCAGCAGCGCGGGTGCCAGCGGCTGCACCGCGGCCGGCGCATCCAGCGGCTGCGCGAGCAGGGTGGACGGCTGTGCGGCGCTGGCCTCGCCCACGGGGCCGGGCAGCGACAACGCCGCCTGCGGCAGCTCCGGCGCCTGCGCCAGCGCCGCCACCTCGGCCTCGCTGGCGGCAGCGGCCTGCAGCCACGCCTGCACGGACTCGGCGGGGTTGATGGCCTGGATGGCCGCGATGCCGCTCATGGCTGCACCTCATCGACGCGGCGCAGCCGCCCGGCCACGGCCGGCTGCAGCCGCGAGGCCAGTACATCGTGGCCGGTGTCACGCAGGCGCTTGTCCAGGTCGGCCAGCTGGCGCCGCGCCTGGGGCTGCAGCACGGCCGGCACGCGCAGCTCCAGCAGCAGCGGCGCCTGCGGCTGGGCCTGCTCCACGCGCAGCTGCCAGCCCGCGCCGGCAGACGGCAGCTCGACCTGCCACACGCGTTGCGGCGCCATCGGCGCCTGCGCCAGCAGCGCCTCCACGCGCTGCACCGTCGGCGTGGGCGGCAACGCCGCGGCTGGTGGCAGGTCGGGCGCGGGCGCCGGGGCCTCGCTGCGCGCGGCCGCGGGCTGCAGCGGCAGTGGCGTATCAGGCGCCTGGGGATCCGCGGGCTCCGGTGCCTGCGCCTGCAGCCGCTGGTAGGCACCACGCCAGTCGCGCTCGGCGGCGCCGGCGTCCGGCGGCGCGTCGTCGGGCCGCGCACCGGGCCGGGCCTGGCGCAGCAGCGCACCCAGCGAGGAAGAGAACAGGGACAGCATCACGGCGGTATCAGTGCAAGGTGCGGAAGATGTCCTCCGCCTCCAGCTCGGCCTGCTGCTCGCGGGCCTGGCGTTGCAGGCGGCGCTGGTCGGTGATGGTGGCGTCCACGGCCGCCTCGCGGGCTTGGGCGCGGGCGAGCTCGGTGCGGCAGCGTGCCACGTCGGTCTGCGTCTGCCGCCAGTCGTCCTGGTGGTCCAGCAGCGCGTACTCGTCGCGCTCCAGGCGCTCGGCGAGCATCTCCCGGTGCGCCTCGATCTGGGCATGCCAGCGCGGCAGCCCGGCACTGCCGGCGCCGCCCCAGTGCCGCGCCAGCGCCGTCAGCCGCGCCTGGCCCTGGGCGATGCGCAGCTCGCAGGCCTCGACGGTGGCGCGGGCGGCGCGCTCCGCGTCCATCGCGCGGGCCAGCGCCTGGCGCGCGCGCTGCACGCGCAGCTGGCGCAGGCGCAGCCACTGGCGTGCGTCGGCGTCGGGCAGCGTGGGCGCGCTCATGCCACGATCTCCCGCAGGTGCTGCAGGCAGCCGTCCCAGTCGGCGGGCTCGTGCGAGCCCTGCTGCAGCAAGGCCTTGATCTGCGGCATGCGCTCGATGGCCTGGTCGGCCAGCGGGTCGCTGCCGGCCTGGTACTCGCCCACGCGCAGCAGGAACTCGACCTCCTTGTGCCGCGCCATCAGCGCGCGCAGCTGCGCCGCGTCGCGCTGCTGTTCGGGCGACGTGACGCGCGTGAACACCCGGCTGGCGCTGGCGAGCACGTCTATGGCGGGGTAGTGCTGCGCCTGCGCCAGCGCGCGCGACAGCACGAGGTGGCCGTCCAGGATGGAGCGCACCTCCTCGGCCACGGGGTCGCTGCCCTCCTCATCCTCGGCCAGCACCGTGTAGAACGCGGTGATGCTGCCGTGCGCATCGTTGCCGGCACGCTCGAACAGCCGCGGCAGCTCGGCGAACACCGACGGCGGGTAGCCGCGCCGCACGGCCGGCTCGTGCGCGGCCAGGCCGATCTCGCGCAGGCCGCGCGCGAAGCGGGTCACCGAGTCCATCATCAGCACGACGCGGGCGCCCTGCGCGCGAAAGCCCTCGGCGATGGCCGTGGCCGCATAGGCCGCACGCACGCGCTCCAGCGCCGGCCGGTCGGACGTGGAGACGACGACGACCGAGCGCGCCAGTCCTTCGGCGCCCAGGCTGTCTTCCAGGAACTCGCGCACCTCGCGGCCGCGCTCGCCGATGAGGCCGATGACATTGACCTCGGCGCGCGTGCTGCGCGCCAGCATGCCCAGCAGCGTGGACTTGCCGCCACCGGCCATCGCGAAGATGCCCACACGCTGGCCCTCGCCCACCGTCAGCAGCGCATCGATGGCGCGCACGCCGCACACCAGCGGCGCGTGCACGGGGCGGCGCTGCAGCGGCGGCGGCGCGTCGCGGTACAGCGGCACGCGCGGCAGGTGGGTCACCGGCGGGCCGCCGTCCAGCGGCTGGCCGAAGGCGTCGATGACCCGGCCCAGCAGGCCCGAGCCGCTGGGCAGCTGGGCCTTCTCCTGCAGCACCTCCACGGCCGCCCCCACGGGCACGCCCTGCAGCGACCCCAGCGGCGCCAGCACCGCCTCGTGGCCCTGGAAGCCGATGACCTCGGCCAGCAGGCCGGGCTCGTGCGGCCGCTGCGCGTCGAACACGCGGCAGCTCTGCCCCACGCGGGCCGGCACGCCCGTCACGCGCAGCAGCGTGCCGCCGGCCTGCACCACGCGGCCCAGCGTGGCGACGGTGCGCACGCGCTGCAGGCTGCGGCGCAGGTCGTCGGGGGCGTGCAGGGCCGTCGTCACGCGAGACTCCAGGCGCGGGCCAGGCGGTCAACCTGGGTCTGCAGGCCCGCATCGGCGCTGCCGAACTCGGTCGTCAGGCGGCAATCCGTTTCGGCCAGCTCGGCGTCGGCCTGCAGTTCAGCGCCGGACAGGCCGGCGGCGTCACCGGCGTCGGCCGCCTGCAGCGCTGCGCGCAGGCCTGGCAGCTGGCTGGGATGCACCTGCAGCCGCCAGGTGCGGGCGGGCAGCAGCTCGCGCGCGGCCTGCAGCGCCAGGCGCGCCAGCCGCTCCTGCGCCGGCAGCTCGCCCAGCAGCTTCTCGGCCACGGCCAGCGCGAGGCCGGCAACGTCCTGCTGCAGCCGCTCGCGCTGCTGCTCGTGCGCCCGGGCCTGCCGCGCCAATGCCTCGGCCACCTCGGCGCGCGACTGCTCGCGGGCCTGCGCCAGGCCCTGGGCCAGGCCTTCGGCGCGGGCCTGCTCGCAGGCGGCGTCCACCCGCGCCCGCTGCTGCGCGAGCAGCGTGTGCAGCGTGTCCAGCAGCTCGTGGGCCTGCTGCAGCGCTGGCACCTCGGCGGCGCGCAGCACGCGGCGGTCCGACACCAGCCCGGCGCGCGCGTCGGCGTCGCGGTGCCACAGCATGAAGGCGTGGCGGTTCATGCGGCCTCCGCCGGGTCCAGGCGCGCGTGCAGCGCCAGCGTCTCGCGCAGCACGGCCAGCGCGGTGGCCTGCGGCATCACCCACGCCGCCACCGGCCCCAGCCGGCGGCTGGCGGCATGGCGCAGCGCCCCGTGCGGCAGGCCGGCCAGCAGCACGGCAGCGCCGGCCTCGGTGAACTGCCGGCGCAGGCCGTCGGGCGTCGTCACGTCGGGCCAGTCGGCCAGGCTGGCGGGCAGGCCGCGCGCGACCGCCTCGGGCAGCGCCGGCCAGTCCGGCACGGCGCGCAGCGCACGCCACCAGGGCACGCCCAGCGTGGCCCGCGCCAGCTCGCGCAGCGGGCCGGCGATCCACAACCGCAGCGCCGGCGCGGCCAGCACCGAGCCGCAACGCAGCGCCAGGGCCTGCAGCTCCGCGGCGGGCAGCGCCAGCCAGGCCGGCGCCGCGTCCAGCTGCGCCCAGGTCAACGCGCGCGCCTCGGTGGGCGCCTCCTCCAGCAGGCGGCGGGCGACGCGGGCGCGCTGCACACGCTCAGTCATCGGCGCCTCCCTGCAGCGCCGGCTGCGGGCCGGCTTCGGCCAGGCTGACCGCGCGGCGGCGGCGCCAGCCCAGCCAGCCCGCGGCGCCCAGGCTGGCGGCCCCCAGCGTCACGGCCAGCGCCAGCAAGGCGGTGGGCGCGGCGTCGGGCGCCGGCGTGACCACCGGCGTCGGCTCGGCCGCGAACGCCACGACCGACACGCTCTCGTACGGCAGGCCTTCCACGCTGTTGACAACCAGCGCGCGCACCTTGGGCAGCAGCGCGTCGACGTCGAGGCCGGCCCGGTGCCGGATCATCACGGAGGCCGACGACGGCTGCACCTTGTCGGACAGCGGATGACGCTCCGGCACCACCAGCGTCACGCGCGCCTGCAGCACGCCGTCGATGCTGGTCAGCGTGTGCGACAGCTCCTGCGACAGCGCATGCATCAGCCGCGCGCGCTCCTCCACGGGCGTGGAGACGAAGCCCTCGCGCTTGAAGACCTTGCCGAGGCTGTCGAAGTCCTCGCGCGGGAGGCCTTGCGCCTTCAGGATCTGCACGGCGCGGGCGAAGTCGTCCTCGGCGGTCTGCACCTCGAAGCCGTCTTCCCTGGCGCGCTTCTGCGCGGGCACGCCGGCCAGCCGCAGCGCCGAGACCATGTCATTGGCCTGGCGCTCGTCGAGCTTGGCGTAGAGGGTCTGGTCGCCACAGGCGCTGAGCAGCAGCGCGAGGGCGAGTGCGGGCAGGCTGCGTTTCATCAGGATTGCTGCCGGAACAACTGCTGCAGACCTTCGGACGTGCGGTTCGCGATGTTCGAGGTCAGCTGGCAATGGAACATGAACTCCTGGCAGCGCACGGTCAGGTTGACCAGCTCGCCGGGCGTCAGCGCCTGGCCGGACGCGGCGGCGGCGCGGGCGTCGCG
Organism: Roseateles sp.; assembly: GCA_041914785.1. Lineage (GTDB taxonomy): Bacteria > Pseudomonadota > Gammaproteobacteria > Burkholderiales > Burkholderiaceae_C > Pelomonas. The sequence continues at coordinate 38,833 of JAYSCT010000005.1, read as the reverse complement.
GCCCAGCGACGCAGCCTCGGCGTTGATGTGCTCCAGCGGCTGCACCAGGCGCTGCATGGCCTGAGCGGGGGCGTCGGCGGCCTGCGGGCCCTCCAGGCGCTGCATCGCGCCGGCCAGTGCGCGCTCGAAGCCGGCGGCCTCGGCGGGCGCCGGCCCGCCCAGCCGCTGCAGGGCCGACAGCGACGCACCCGCGCCGAGCTGCACGTCCTGCACCGGCGCGGCGATGGCGAGGCCAGGCGTCATCACTGCTTGCGGGCCATGGTTTCGAGCGCCGACCCGACCGTGGAGACGGCGGTGTGCGAGCTGCTGGCCAGGAAGCTCATCTTGAGCGACATGGCGGTCAGCTCGGTGATGTCGGCCGGCTTGTCGCCGCCCGCGCCGACGGCGGCGGACTTGGTCTCGATGTCGCTGGCCTGCTTGTCCAGCGCCTGGCCCCAGGCGTCGGCCATGGCTTCGAACCACGAGCCGCCGCCCTTGGCGGTGCCGGTGCTGCCGGCGGGCGTGGTGGCGAGGGAGGTGAGAAGGGTGTTGGACATGGGGAACTCCGGTTGGCAGGGGGACAGGAAAAACTCAGAGCACCAGCCGCGTGCGCTGGCCGTCGCGCTCGACGATGACGGCGCGCTCGACGATCTGCACGACGCGGTGGCCGCTGGGCAGCAGCGCACCGCTGAAGTAGCGGCTGCCGTCGGCGGTGACGAAGTAGGGGCTGTCGGCGTTGTCGACGACGGCGACCAGGCGCTTGGCGGGGTCCTCCGGCACGGCGGCAGGCGCCGCGGCAGCCGGCGGCTGGTTGTCCAGCCGCAGCGCGGGCAGGCGGGCGATGTCGCGCCGGGCGGCCGCGGCGGCGGCCTGCACGCGGGCGGCGTCGCGCTCCTGCGTGTGCAGCACCAGTTCGCCGTCGGTGGACCAGCTGGCCTGCGCCTTGATGCCGTGCAGGCGGAACAGGTCGACGACGCTGGCGAGTGGGTCGGGCGCCGGGGCGGGCGTGGCGGTTGCCGCGGCTACCGGCATGGCCCTGGCCAGCGCCTGGCCGGCCTGGCGCAGCGTGAGGCCCTGCGTGGCGATGTAGACGCCGCCCACCAGCATGGCGACGCCCAGCACGCCAAGCGCTGCCTCCAGCACCGGGGCATGGCGCGCCGGCGGCGCGGGTGCGCGCGGCCCGGCCAGCAGCGGCGCGGGGCCGTCGTGCATGACGGGCTCGGGCCACTCCGCCTCGTCCAGCGGCCCGTAGGCCACCAGCGTATCGCCCAGCTGCAGCGGCTGGCCCGGCGCCCAGGCGTGCACCTCGGCACCGGGCGCCAGCGGCCGGTCGCCCAGCACGGCAACGCCCGACAGCAGCTGCAGGCCCACGCGGCCACGCGCGGCGGGCACCATGCGCGCCTGGAAGTCCACCTGGCTGGCCAGCAGGATGTCGGCGAACTGGGTGTCGCCCTGCTGCGACGGGCTGTAGGCGCACACGACGAGCGCCTGCTCGGGGTCGAGCCGGGCATGCGCACCCTTCTGGCGGCCGGCCAGCACGCGCAGTTCCAGCGCCACGGCGTGAGTCTGGGGGGGCAGCGGCATGGGGTTCACTCCTGCACAGGGACGGCCGGGGCGGCCGGGTTGGGCAGCGGCTGGCGGGCCTTCTCCAGCAGGTCGACGGCGGCCTTGCTGCTGGCCAGGCGCGGCGTGATGAGGAACATGCGCTCCACGCGCTGCCCGCCCTTGCGCTGCGTCTTGAAGAGGTTGCCCAGCAGCGGGATGTCGCCCAGCACGGGCACCTTGTCGACGCCGGCCGTGGCGCTGTCGCGCACCATGCCGCCGATGAGCAGGCTCTCGCCCTCGGAGATCAGCGCCTGGGTGTTGATGCCGGAGCGCTCGACGATGGGCAGCTGGTCCACGCTCTGGCCGGTCAGGCCGCCGTCCTCGATCTGCACGAGCAGCTTGATGCGGGGCGCCTCGTTGCCGTCCTTGTCGTCCTTGAACACGTGCGGCGTCACCCGCAGCCGCGTGCCGGCGGTGACGTTGAAGAGGTCCACCTCCTCGCGGCCGGCCACGCGCACGTAGTAGGTCGAGCTGTTGTCGAACACCGCCTCGACGTTGGACAGCGTGACGACCTGCGGGCTGCTGACGACCTTGGCCGCGCCGTCGCTCTGCAGCGCGGCGATGCGGGCGACGAAGGGGTAGCGGTCGCCGATGACGGCGGAGATGACACCGCCGCGGGCAGCGGGCGTCACGTCCTGCTGGCCGTTGAGGCGGTTGTCGCTGGCCGTGCCGTTGCCGAACATCAGGCTGGACAGGCCGTGGTTGTAGCGCCAGTTGATGCCCAGCTCGCGCAGGCGGTCGGTGTTGATGTCGATGATGGTGGCCTCGATCTCCAGCGACTGCGGCTCCACGTCCAGCGACTTGATGAGCGCGGCATAGCGCTCCAGCCGCTCGGGCAGATCGCGCACGATGACGGCGTTCAGGCGCGGGTCGGCCTCGATGCGGGGGCTGAACTCGCCGGCGGCGGGCTCGCCGGCTTCCGGCTGCGCCGGTGCCGCGTAACCGGCCTGGCTGAGGGCGGCCACCAGCGTCTCGGTGCCGCGCGGGCCGGGGGCGGCGTCGTCCACGAAGCCCAGCGTGGTGGCGCCCCCGGTGCCGCGCGCGGCGCCGCTGCGCAGGCGCTGGCTGCCCTGCGCGCGGGCGGGGTCCACGGCCTGTGCGGTGCGCGGGCGCTGCGGCAGGCCGGCCAGCGAGCGCAGGATGCTGGCCACGCCGGGCAGCGTGGTCTGCTGGCCGCCGAAGCTCATGGGCACGTCCTGCGCCCACGCATAGCGCAGGTAGAAGATGCGGTAGTCGGGCAGCGGCTGCTGCTCGCGCGGCGGGGCCCAGGTGTTCATCGCCGCGGCGGCGGTCGTCGGGCGCACCTGGCGCACCAGCTCGTCCACCTGCTGCACGAAGCGCCGCGCGCCCACGGCGAGCAGCGCGCCGTCGTCGCCGAACTTCAGCGTATTGCGCGCGTCCGGCAGCTGCAGCGCCTGCGCGGCGCGCTGCACCTGCGCGGCCGCGGCGGGCGAGAGCAGCCAGCTGCGGGTCTGGGTGTCGCTGGCGGGCGAGATGTAGAGCACGCCGCCGTCGTAGTAGCTGAGCAGGTTGTAGGCGCGGCTCAGGTCGCGCAGCAGCTTGGGCGGCGCGCCTTCGAAACGGCCGTTGACCTGGCCCTGCACCCCGGTGGCGACGACGGGAACGTCGCTGCCGGAGAACAGGCTCTGCAGGAACTGGTCGAGCGGCTGGTCGCGCGCCTCGAGCTTGAGCGGGCGCAGGCCGTCGGGCAGCGGCGCAGCCGGTGACGGCAAGGCCTGGGCCAGCAGCAGCGTGGCGGCTGCCGCGAATCGGTGGTGGGAAGTCATGCGGCGAGCAGGGCGGCCGGCGGAGGCTCGTCCAGGGAGGAGGGCCCCGGCGGGGGCAGGTGGTACAGCGGCGTGAGCCGCAGCGTGGGCAGCAGTTCGTGGAAGGACAGCACCGGCGTGTCGAAGCAGTCCACCTCGACGAGCTTGCGCAGGTGCCAGCGCAGGTCGATGGCGCAGACGATGGCCTGGGGTTGCAGCGCGTCGATGCGCTCGCGCAGCGCGGCGGTCAGCTGCTGGGCGTGCTCGGGCGACAGCGCCAGCTGCGCCACGCCGCCGTTGACGTGCAGGCTCTGGCGCAGCAGCGCCTCCAGCTCGGGCGCCAGCAGCAGCGCGCGCAGCTCGCCACCGGCGCAGACGCGGTGGTGCGTCTGGCGGCGCAGCGCGATGCGCGTCATCTCGGTCAGCGCCTGCACGTCCTTCTCGCGCTGGCTGGCCTCGGCCAGCGCCTCGAGGATGTCGCGCAGGTTGCGGATGGAGACGGCCTCGGAGGCCAGCCGGCGCAGCACCTCGGTGACCTTCTGCACCGGCAGCGCACGCAGCACCTCCTTCACGACGTCGGCCAGGTCGGCCTGCGCGCGCGTCAGCAGCTCGCTGGTCTCCTGGATGCCGATGAACAGCGCCGCGTGGCGGCGCAGCGCCTGGCGCACCTGCTCGGCCAGCGCGTGGACGTCATCGGCCTGCTCGCCGTCGGCCAGCGGCACCTCGTGCGCCAGCAGCCGCCAGCCGCCGCGGCCCACGCGGCCATGCAGCGCCAGGCGCGGCAGCGGCAGGCCCTGGTCCAGCTGCAGCTCGTCCAGCATGGCCTCGACGGCGCGGGTGGCGGCCACGCCGCCATCGGCCAGCAGCCGCTGCGGCAGCTCCAGCAGCAGCGGCACCGACGGGCGCACGCGCGGCTGTGCCGTCTTCAGCGCGGCCGGGGCGGTGCGTTCGTTCTGGCGCTGCGGCAGGCGCTGGGCCAGCCAGTCGCGGCCCCAGTCGCTGAGCATGACGCCAGCCGCACCGAACACCAGCGCCAGCAGCCCGAACACCAGCGGCGGGAAGCCCGGCACCAGCCCCAGCATCAGGCAGATGCCGGCGGCCATCAGGTGCACGCGCGGCTTGGCGCCCAGCTGCTTGCGGATGGCGTCACCCAGGTGGCGGTCGTGCTCGTCGTCGTTGGTGCGCGTGACGAGCAGGCCCGCGGCCATCGCGCCCAGCAGCGCCGGGATCTGCGCCACCATGCCCTCGCCGATGGTGAGGATGGAGTAGCGATGCACGGCGTCGCCCATCGACAGGTCCTGCTGCAGCACGCCGATGGCCAGGCCGCCCAGCAGGTTGATGAGGATGATGACGATGCCGGCGATGGCGTCGCCCTTGACGAACTTCATCGCGCCGTCGAGGCTGCCGTGCAGCTTGCTTTCCATCTCCAGCGTGCGGCGCCGGCGCTTGGCCTCGTCCTTGTCGATGAGGCCGGAGCGCAGGTCGGAGTCGATGGACAGCTGCTTGCCGGGCATCGCGTCCAGCGAGAAGCGCGCCGCCACCTCGGCCACGCGCTCCGCGCCCTTGGCGATGACGATGAACTGGACCACGGTGATGATGAGGAACACCACCAGGCCGACGACGAGGTTGCCGCCCGCCACCATCTTGCCGAACGTGGCGATGATGTGGCCGCCATCGGCGTGCAGCAGGATGAGCCGCGTGGTGGCGATGGACAGCGCCAGCCGGAACAGCGTCGTCATCAGCAGCACGCTGGGGAACACCGAGAACTCCAGCGGCCCGGCGACGTACACCGCGATCAGCAGCAGCACCAGGCCCGAAGCGATGTTGACGGCCACCAGCAGGTCGATGAGCCACAGCGGCAGCGGCAGCACCATCAGCGCCACGATGGCGACGATGCCGGCAACGAGGAACAGGTCGCTGAAGCGTGCGACCCAGCCTTCGCGCGGCCGGTCGGTCACGGCGAAATAGCCCGAGAGGCCGTCGCGTTTGAGTGCGCTCATGACCAGCCTCCCAGCCGCCGGCGCAACTCGGCGTAGACGGCCAGCACGTCGCGCACGTAGGCCTGCGTCTCGGCAAAAGGCGGCACGCGGCGGCCATGCCGCTCCACGGCCCCCTCGCCGGCGTTGTAGGCCGCCAGCACCAGCGTGAGGTTGTTGCCGAAGCGGGCCTGCAGCTGCTTGAGGTAGCGGGCCGAGGCCTCGAGGTTGGCCTGGGGCGACAGCAGCTGGCGCTCGGCATCGGCCACGCCCAGCCCGCGGCCGGTGGACGGCATGACCTGCATCAGCCCGCGCGCGCCGGCCGGCGAGATGGCTTGCGGCTGGTGGCGCGACTCGATGTGGGCCAGGGCGTGCAGCAGCAGCGGGTCGATGTCGTGGCGCTGCGCGACCTCGGCCATCAGCGGCGCCAGCGCACGCACGCGGGCCTGGCCGGCCGGGTCCTTCGCGGACAGCGCCACCGGCCGCGGCAGCTCCGCGCGCGGCACGGGTGTGGCCACCACGGCCGGCGGCGGCGCCTCGGCCTCGGCCGGCTCCCCGGGCAGCGGCGCCGTGGCCGCACGGCTGCGCACCAGCGTCGTCGCGCACAGCCGCTGGGCCAGCACGAAGCCCCCGCCTGCCGCCGGCGCGCCCAGCAGGTCGTCGGCGGTCACGGCGGCGCAGCCTGCGCCGGCCTGCACGCCGGCGGCAGCGACGCCTAACGCCGTCGTCGCCGTGAGCTGGCAAAACCGTCGAAGTCCAAACACCTGGGTGCCCCTGTTCCGAAAACCGGGCGGACTATGCGTGCAAGGTTTCACGAACGGCTGACCATTGCAAGCAAAAGTAACTGACCAACCCGTAGGAATTGCTCCTTTATGTAGAAGCCCTACCCCCACGTTTACGCGTAGAAACATCTGACCCGTTTGAGGTGTTCTTCAGCAGGCATCGTTCGGCCCCGCAGCGCCTGATTCCCAGCCACCGTGGGGTGAAAAGCCTCCCTAGAAGTAGGTCTGGTCAAGACGACTGCAAACAAGTTTTCACAAACCCCGTTTGCACCCCCTAGAAATAGGTGTTAAGCGCCCATGGCCGACGACAGCGGCGACAAGACCGAACAGCCCACACACAAGCGGCTGCAGGACGCCCGCAAGAAGGGCGACATCGCCAAAGGCAAGGAGCTGACCAGCACCGCCGGCCTGCTCGCCTGGCTGGTGATGGGCGCGCTGTGCCTGCCGCTGGGGGCCCAGCGCATCGCGGCGCTGTGCGAGTCGCTGCTCGCCCGCATCGGCACGGGCTGGCGCGAGGAGGGCTTCGGCCACGTGGCCGCGCTGCTGGGGTGGCAGAGCGTGGAGTTGGCCGTGCTGCTGGTGGGGCTGCTGGTGATCCCGGTGGCAGCGCTGGGCACGCTGGTGGAGTACCTCCAGGCCGGGCCGGTGCTGGCGTTCGAGAAGGTGGCGCCCAAGATGGAGCACCTGAACCCGGCCGCGGGCCTCAAGCGCATGTTCTCGCTGGACAACCTGGTGGAGTTGTTCAAGGGCATCCTGAAGACCGCGCTGCTGCTGGGCATCGGCTGGGCCGTGGCGCACACGCTGCTGCCCGACGTGATGAGGCTGGCCACCGGCGACCGGCCGGCGCAGCACGTTGGCGCGCTGGTGTGGGAGGCCACGGTGAAGGTGCTCGCCTGGACCGTGGGCGTGTTCGCGGGCGTGGCCTTCCTGGACACGCTGTGGACCCGGCATCGCTTCACGAAAAAGCTGCGCATGAGCATGCGCGACATCAAGCAGGAGATGAAGGAGAGCGAGGGCGATCCGCTGCTGAAGCAGCAGCGCAAGCAGGCCCACGCCGAGTGGAGCCAGCGCAACCAGGCCGGCGCGGCACGCAGCGCCAACGCGCTGGTCGTGAACCCCACGCACGTGGCCATCGCCATCGACTTCGAGCCCGGCCGCTGCCCGGTGCCCACCATCAGCGCCAAGGGCGAGGACCATGTGGCCCGCGCGATGCGCGAGGCGGCCGAGGAAGCCGGCGTGCCCATCGTGCGCAACGTGCCGCTGGCGCGCGAACTGCTGGCGCGCTGCGACGAGGGCGAGGTGGTGCCGCCGGACCTGTTCGACGTGCTGGCCGAGGTCATCGTGTGGGCCGACGGCGTGCGCGAGCAGCTCAAGTGGGAGGCCGCGCGCGCCGACCCGCACCGCCGCCACGAGGTGCCCCCCGAGCCGCCGCGCCGGCGGCCCGCGCCCGGTGAAGACCTGACCCCCCACCCCGACCTCGACGCGCGCGCCGCGCCGGCCTGACCCATGCAAGACCTGTTGCTCAACCTCGCCAGCACCGTGCTTGCGCTGGCCTTCGTGCTGGCGCTGGCCTGGGTGCTCATCAAGGGCTGGCGCCGCCTGCAGGACCGCACCGGCGGCCCTGCCGAGGCCGGCGACGCGCTGCGCTTCGTGCGGGCGCTGCCACTGGGCGCGCGCGAACGCGTCGTGCTGCTGGACCATGCCGGCGAGCGCTGGATGCTGGGCGTGACGGCCGGCGGCATCAGCCTGCTGGCGCGCTGGCCCCTGCCCGGCGCGCCGCGGAGCGACGCATGAACGCCTTCAGCCACCGCGACGACCGCCTGCAGCTGCGCGAGTTCGTGCCCGGCGACGCGCCGGACATCCAGCATCTGCACGCCGACGCCCGCGTGCGCGCGCTGCTGCCCGATGCCCAGCCCCTGCACGACGCGGCCTGGGCACAGACCTTCGCCACCTGCCTGGGCGACTTCTACCGCCGTCACCCGGGCCTGGGCATCTGGCGCTGCGACGTGCCGACGCCTGGCGGCCCGCAGTTCGCCGGCTGGTTCAGCCTGATGCCGCTGCCGGCAAGCCCCGGCAACGCGGCGCTGGGCGTGCAGGACGGCGACGCCGAGCTGGGCAGCCGCCTGCTGCCCGCGCACTGGGGCAGCGGCCTGAGCCTGGCCGGCGGCGAAGCCCTGCTGCGCCACGCCTTCGAGCGGCTGCGGCTGCGCGCCGTGTGGGGCATCTGCCACCCCGACAACCGCAGCGCCGCCGCCTGCCTGCGGGCGCTGGGCTTCTCGCCGCGCGGCCACGCGCCTTACGAAGGCCAGCTCTCCGAGCACCACGCGCTGGACGCCGCCGCCTGGCAGCGCGTCCGCCACCTCAGCCACCGGGAACGCCTGCGCCGCCAGCGCCATGCCGACCCGCAACCCACCCCCGAGCCTGCATGAACACGACCGCCTCCCCCACCCCCTGGCAGACGGCGCTGGGCCAGCGCATCGAGCAGGCGCTGGCCCAGTCGCGCCTGGCCCACGCACCGCTGTCGGATGCCGCCCCTGGCGAGCCCGCAACCCGCTGGCGCCTGCCACCCCGACCTGCCGCCGACAACCGGGTGGCCGGCGCGCTGGGGGAACTGCTGGGCGGCGCTGCGGCGCAGGCCGAACTCATCGCCCATTGCCTGCAGCACTACCGGCAGCAGCTGGCCGGCGGCGCCCCGGAGGACGACCTGGGCGCCGCGCTGGCCGCCTATCTGGGCGCATGCCGCCAGGCGATGGACCACGAGCCGCTGACCGGCCCGCGCTGGCGGGCCGTCACACAGTGGCTGAAGGCCTGGGTCATCGACGAGCTGCCGTGGGACGACGCGCCGCTCGCGGAGCGCCAGGACGCCTTCGAGCGCTTTGCCGTGCTGGCCGTGGCGCTGGGCGAATGGACCGTGCAGGCCAGCCGCCAGGGCAAGGCGCAGCAGGCCTCGGCCACGTGGATGGCGCGCACCAGCCTGCGCGGCCAGCTGGGGCTGGACCTGCCGGCGCTGAGCGCCGCGCTGCGCCACCTGGACGTGGCGACTGCGGCCGACCCTAGCGCGGCGCGCAGCGAATTAGGAGCAGCCGCAGATAGGCAGCCCGGGCACGGCCCCGTGTAATGGCATCCGTCAACGCCGCAGAGTTTGATTCGAGAACCTTCGCGACAAGACACGCAGCGAGCTCGGTGTTTTTCTTCAGTCGCCACCGACCTCAGATGCCTCGCAGAGCAATCAATCACTGCGGCGGTCTCCGCCGCGAAAACTCACCTCACATCTTTGGAGATTGACATGGGATCAGCAGTTAGCAGCGTTCTGGGCGGTGGCGGCTCGGGTGGCATCCTCGGCGCCGTGGGCGGCATCGTCGGCGGCATCTTCGGCGGCCCCATCGGCGCCATGATCGGCCAGGCCATCGGCGGCATGCTGCAGCAAGCCGTCGGCGACGCCACCAAGCAAGCCGTCGACACGCTGCAGAAGGAACATGGCATGCCCAAGTTCCTGGCCAACGAAGTCAAGGCCAAGATCGACGAAGCCGTGCAACAGCTGCTGGCCAAGAGCCAGCAAGGCGTGACCCCGGAAGCCGCGGGCCAGGCCAAGGAAGTCGCCGGCGACTGGATGCAGCAATTCATCCAGGACTCTGCCAAGCAGATCGTCGACGAAGTGAAGAAGCAGATGAAGGCCGACGGCAAGAGCGACGGCAAGGCCGGCGCCGAAAGCTGGCTGGTGGCCATCGCCAAGGCCATGGGCTCCACGATGGGCGACCGCGCCGCCAAGATGGTCAAGTTGAGCAACGACATCGCCAACACCACGACCGGCAGCAAGGACCCCGCCAAGCAGCAGGAGTCTGCCAAGCAGATGCAACTGCTGAACGCCGAGTTCCAGGCCACGTCGCAGGAGTTCAGCCTGCTGCAGAACGCTTTCTCCACCGCGATCAAGTCGATCGGTGAAGCAATGTCGTCCGTGGCTCGCAAGCAATAAGTCTCGCCACTCCCTGGGCGCAGGAGGCCGATCGGCCTCTTGCGCTTTTTGCGTTGTGGCTTCCCGCCCCCGTCTCAACCACCGAAGCGCATGAAGTACCGATCCGATTTCCTACGAACTACCGCCCTGGCCCTGTCGGCCCTGGCCCTGGCCGTCGTGGCCGGCTGCGGCGGCGGCGGTGGTGGCGGCGCAGAAGCCACGCCCACCACGCCGCCGGCCGCGCCTCCCGTCACACCGCCGACGCAGGCGATTGCCACCTATGGCAACACCGTGCTCCCGGGGCGTCTGCTGGTGAACGCGCCGGACGGCACGAACGCGCGGATCATGGACCTGACCACCGGCCGGCAGTTGGCCCTGCCCGGCTCCAGCGATGCCGCCGAGGACCGCTGGCAGGCCAATGCCAACGGCACACTGCTGGTCCGCTGGGCCGACCGCAGCGGCGCCTCGACTTACCCCCTGGCCGTCTTCGGCGCCACCGACCTGGCGCCCAAGGCCTCGCCCACATCGATATCCGGCGTGCTGGGCGCCGCCGACCTGCGCCTGTCGCCCGACGGCAAATGGCTGATGGCGCAATACGGCGACAACTTCCAGGTGCAACGCCGGCTGACCATCTTCGACGCCAGCACGCTGGAGATCCAGAAGCGCGGCTCCCGCCTGGACGACGCGACCGTCATCGGCGAGCCGCAGGCGTGGCTGCCCGACGGACGCTACGTCTACCTCGTGGCCAACGAGCTGTGGGTGTCCTCGCCCACCAGCGCCGACTCGCAGCTGCTGGCCCGCCTGCCCTTGCCGGAGAACTCGGTCTTCGAGGGCGGGGGGTATGTGGCCGGTCACAGCAGCCTGGCCGTCAGCCCCGACGGCACGCGCATCGCTTTCACCTGGGAACTCAAGCGAAAGAACGATTTCGATACTCACGTTTTTGTTGCCAACATCGACGGCACCGGGCTGCGACAGCTCACAGCCGTGGCCGATGCCGACAGCGCACTGCGCTATTCTTTTGACAGCCCCACCTGGTCCCCCGACGGCAAGTGGGTGGCCTTCGTGCTCTACATGAATGGCGCGGTCGTTGCGCCCGTCTGGCCTGACGAGCCGTTTGGCGGCGCGCGCGTCGTCGGCACGACGGGCTGCGATGCGAACCCGGTCTACGTGCTGCCCGCCACCGCCAGTGCCCCCACCGCCATTGCATGGCCCAGCATCAACCGCGATATCGCGCTGAAGGTGAAGGCGTCGAGTGGCGACTCGGGTCAGTGGGTGTCGACCTGTTCGAACGTCCGCTGGATTCCGTAGCCGCACTGGGCCGCAGGCGTGCCGTCGCCACCGTACCGTTGAGCCGCTCGCCGCGGCATCACTGTTGAAGACGAGGATCTCAGCCATGACGATGAACCCTGACCGGCGCTCCCTGCGGCCCAACCCACGCGGCACCCTGCGCGCCTGCGCCCAACGGGCGGTCATCGCGGCGTTCCTGTCAGCCCCCCTTGGGCTGACGTGGGCGCAGGGCTTCGGCGCCACGGACTACCCGTTCTACGCCGCGCCGCAGCTCAGCTTCGCCGCGTCGAACTTCATGAACCTGAGCGTCTTGAACCAGGCGCAGCCTGGCGCCGCGGCCGAGGCGTCGGCTGTCGGCGTGAGCACGGTGGCACCGGAGTCGCCGGTGCCACTGCACACGGCCGACACGCTGGCCCGCGCCTACGCGCCCAAGCAGCCCGCTCCGATGAAGTCGGTGTTGGAACAGTCGCTGGACCTCTTTGCCAAGGCGGCACAGAAGGCGCAGCAGCCGGCCAACGATGTAGCGGTCGCCCTGGCCTTCTTCGTGGCCGCCAACTACGCGGCCTCGCAGGCACAGCCGCTGGTGGCCGATGCCGACTTCCCGCGGCTGGTGGCCCAGATGCGCAGCGGACTGGCCACGTCACCGGCCTTCCAGCGAACGACGGCCCGGTTGAAGCGGGAAACGTTCGAGCAGCTGGCCATGGTGGGCATGTTTGTCTACCTCGCCAAGCTGGAGCTGGACAAGAACCCAACGTCGGAGCCCGCCAAACACTTCCGCAACCACGCTCGCGCCAACCTGGCCAGTGTGCTGGGCGCGTCCGCGGACCGGGTGGTGCTCTCGCAGGGCACGTTGGCGTTGCGTTGACGAGCCCGGCTGGCCTGCATCCGCGCCAGCCCGACACGACCGTGGGATTGCGAGCACCGCCCGCGCGCGCCAGCATGCGCCCCGCCGAGCGTCACGACACGGCGCTGCGCCCGCGACCATGACCTCCACGATGAACGAATACCTGGCCCGCCCGACGGTGCCATTGATCGCAGCGACCCACCTGCGCCAGTCCGCGCGCGCGAACCTGCATGTCCTGCTCGGCAACGCTGCCGACACGGTGCGCTTCACGCCGCAAGGCCAGCAGCTGCGCTGACGTGCGGCGCCCGTCGATGCCCAGCCGGCTGCCGGCACTCGCACTCGCGCTGGCAGTCCCGGCCGCCGCCGCGCAGACCTTGGTGGGCAAGGTCTGGCACTCGTTCAGCGACCTCGGCAATCCCGCCGGCACCTTTGCGATGAACCCGAACACGGGTGAATCCGTGCGCGTGCAGGACCACAAACACGGCATCCCCTGGCCGGACGGAACGCGCGTCCTCAGCGTGGACTACACGTCCGGCGGGAGCTCAGGCGACACACGCTTCACCGTGCGGCAAACCGCCGACCCGTAGTTTGATGACCACGGATGGCAAGGGCAAAGAGCAGGCTACGCAAGATGCCAGCCCGCCATCATGAAAGAAGCCAGCATGCGTGCAACGAAAAAGCTCAGGACCTTTGTTCTTACCGCTCTATGCGGTGCATGGCTGTGGGGATGCGGTGGTGGCGGCTCCGGCTCGCAAGCACAGGCCGCACCAGCCGCACCGCCTCAGGCACTGCCGACAAGCGAGTTCGCCGTCTACGTGGATGGCCTCGCAGACAGCCTGCTCAAGGGCGCACTGGACAGCAGCAGTTGGTCCAGGATTGCCGAGTTCAAAAGCGGCACGCATGCGCTGACGCCGCTAGCGGCTGGGCGCCAACTGGCCGTCTACCAGACGCGGGACGCACAGAACACCGTCGTCAACGTCTATGACGTCAGATCGGGTCAGGCCCTTTGGTCTCAGGTGCTACCGAGGAACACGGTGGTCGAGGCCGGCCCGGTATTCGGCAATGCCAGCCACTACCTGCTGCGCACGATCACGGGGACCAGCGACGGCAACAAGGCCTTCGTCGTCGATGTGCGCGCCGGTTCCATCGTGTCGACCTTCGCCAGCGGCGGTCTGGATGATCAGTACGCCGCGCTGCCGGACGGACGGCTACTTCGCGTCTCAAAGAAATCTGGTGCGCTCGCCGTTGGCAGCGCCGATGGCACCTGGGCGAGCATGGGCAGCTTGGCAATTCCCACGGGTCTGAGTATCTCGTCGTGGCGGCTCAATCACCGCGGTGACAGGTTGGCCGTCGTCTATGCCTTGAACACGCCCGGGACCTTCAAGACCGATGTCTGGGTCGCCAGCATCGACGGGTCCGGCCAATACCGCCTGACCGATCTTGGCCACGCGGGAGCACCGGTCTGGTCACCCGATGACAGCAAGCTGGCTTTCACTTACGACACCTTGTCAGACGCTGTCGGCGGCCTGCCTGGTAGCGCCACGGGTCAATGCTCGACCTGGTACGCCGCAGCGGACTCGCGCGGCATCTCGGGACTTGTCAAGGATCAGCCCCATAACGTGGCCCGGCAGATCAAGGTGAACTTCAGCGGTATCAAGGAATACTCCACGTGCGACATCTTCGCCTGGGAGAAGGCCTGATCGGGGTGCGTGACCTCGACTCGCAAAGCACCCTTGCGAAGTGCAGCGATCTGTTTCTCTTGAGATCAGGTGCGGGGCTTCCCCGCCCGAGTTGCTCGTATTCGCAAGCCACGCGACAGCCGGCGCTCAGCCCCCGGATCCCCGCCATGCATCCATCCCCGCGGCACCGCTGCATCGTTCGAGCCCTGACGCTGACGCTGATCGGCTGGGTAGGCAGTGGTGGCTCGACGGATGCCGAGGCCAACCCTGGCGGCAGCGCCTTGCCCACCCCGAGCTTTGCGGATGGCCGCGACTTCGTGCTGTTTTCCAACGACGGCTGGCAGTCGCTGGGGCGCAGCACGACCGACGGCGAGGTGGGCCAGCTCATGTACCGCTCGACCAGCAAGGTACCGATCCAGATGGCCGATGGCGGCAAGCGCTTCCTCCACTTCCAGTCCGTCACGGGCCAGGACGACCGGGTGACCTTGTACTACACGCGCTCCCTCGCGGCCCTGTCCACCCAGACCGTTCCCGTGAACTCCGACATCGTGGGCCCGGTCTTCGGCGACCCGAACGCCTACCTCGTGCGCACCTTCACCGGCACAACGGACAACGGTACATCGATCCTGGTCGACATCGGCAAAGGCACGGCCTTGCGCGCCATCACCACCGGCGGGCCCCGGGAGGACATCAAGGCGCTGCCCGACGGGCGGCTGTACCGCATCAACAACGACTCGGGACGCATCGCCGTCGCCAGCGCGAACGGCCAGTGGGTGTCGCTGGGCAGCCTGCAGGTACCGGCCGGCCGCAAGATCGGCACTTTCGACATCAGCCACGCCGGAGACCGCATCGCGGCCTACTACGCCTTCACGGACAACATCAACGGGGTGCATGGCGACATCTGGGTGGCCAACATCGATGGCAGCAACCAGTACCGCCTCACCAACCAGGGCGAGATCTTCGCGCCCCGGTGGTCGCCCGACGACGCGAGGATCGCCTTCCAGGTCAACAACCTCTCGACGCTGACGGGCGGCGGCAACGGGGGCGCAGGCGTGAGTGGCAACTGCAGCTACTGGCATGTGCCGGCGAACGCGCAGAACGTCACCGGCGTTGCGCCGGGCAAGATGCACGACGTGGCCCGGCAGATCCTCGTCAACGCTGACGGCGTCAAGGGCAGCCGAGCCTGCCATGTGCTGGCCTGGGTCAGGTGAACGGGGCATGCCCACAACGCCCGGATGGCTGGACGATGCTGGGACACACCGGTGATGCCCTCGACGCGATGAGGCGTCGCATCTGCCCTTCCCTGGCAGTGGGCCTGCTGCTTGCGGCCGCCACGGCAGCCCAGCCCGTGACATCGGGCGCAAGCATGCCCAGCGGAAAACTCTGGCATCACGACAAGAACCTGGTGGGCCAGGAAGGCAGTGCCATCAGTGACATCGGCACCGGGGCCTACCGGGCGCTGGGTGGCTACCGCTTTCCCGTTCCCACACGGGATGGCTCGCGCTATCTGGAAGAGCGATATGACTCCAGCGAGGACACGACCGAGATCTGGATACGCCGCGGCACCGACGGCAGCGTCATCGACCACCTGATGGTCGACGGCGCCGTCACCGACGTCGAGTTCTCGCCGGTCAACGCCAACCTGATCCGGATGAACTGGGGCGAGAACGCCCTCTCGTATTCCACCTACGCCGTCTACGACCTGGCCGCCCGGCGGGTGATCTGGGCGGATGACGACCGCAACCGCACGCAGTACACCGCCTGGCTGCCCGACGGCCGATTGCTCGGCATTTCCAGCCGGGGCCTGCTGACGGCCATCACCACGACCGGCGCCCGCCAGACGACCGTGCTCGGCAACCTGTCGCTGCGCCCGAACCAGCGGCCGCTGGACCTGGTGGTCAGCCCACGGGGACAGCAACTGCTGGTCGATATCGCCGACGTCGACGACCAAGGTCGGGTGCTGCGGCACGACTACTGGCTCAGCTCGCTGGACGGCCGCGACCCGCAGCAGATCACGGCCGCGGATGGACGGGCCTCTCACCCCATCTTCTCGCCCGATGGCCGGTTTATCGCGTTCCGGATTGGCTACGGCACGTCCGACCTGGTCTCGGCGTGCGAGTTGCGATACGTCCACATCTCGGCACGCAACGTGTCCCGCACCAGCCAGGAAGCCCGGGAGTTCCGGGGCCTGAAGGACGCCGCTGGCAAGGTCTACCCGCATGGCCTGGGTTGCGAGCTGCTGGCCTGGCTGCCTTGACCGTTCCCGCGGCCCTGCGGCGCGCCGCCCGACACGACCGTGGGATTGCGAGCACCGCCCGCGCGCGCCAGCATGCGCGCCGCCAAGCGTCACGACACGGCGCTGCGCCCGCGACCATGACCTCCACGATGAACGAATACCTGGCCCGCCCGACGGTGCCATTGATCGCAGCGACCCACCTGCGCCAGTCCGCGCGCGCGAACCTGCATGTCCTGCTCGGCAACGCTGCCGACACGGTGCGCTTCACGCCGCAAGGCCAGCAGCTGCGCTGACGTGCGGCGCCCGTCGATGCCCAGCCGGCTGCCGGCACTCGCACTCGCGCTGGCAGTCCCGGCCGCCGCCGCGCAGACCTTGGTGGGCAAGGTCTGGCACTCGTTCAGCGACCTCGGCCATCCCGCCGGAACCTTCGTGATGAACCCGAACACGGGTGAATCCGTGCGCGTGCAGGACCGCAAGCACGGCATCCCCTGGCCGGACGGCACGCGCGTCCTCAGCGTGGACTACACGTCCAGCGGCAGCTCAGGCGACACACGCTTCACCGTGCGGCGAACCGCCGACGCGTCGGTGCTGGTGGACCAGACCGTGGACGGCGACTTCAGCGCCGTGACGCCGTCGCCCGCCGGTGCCAGCCGCATCCTGGCGCGCTGGAGCCAGAACACCGTTGGCCAGCGCGCCGTGGTCGTGTGGGACTTCGACCAGCAGAGGCTGCTCTTCGCCACGCCGCCCAGCGACACGCCGGACGCCATCGCGTGGATGCCGGACGGCACGCTGCTGCGCGCGCAGCGCTCGGGCGCCATCAGCCGGATCACACTCGGCGGCGCGGAGGCGCCGCTGGGCACCGTGAGCTGGCCCGAGTCCCGCGTGCCGCTCAATGCCTTCGTCAGCCCGGATGGCACACAGGCGCTGGTGCAGCTCGTCAAGCTGCGGGAGTCCGGCAGCGTGGACAGCTCCGACCTGTGGATGATGGACCTGCGCAGCACACAGCTGCGGCGCTACACGAACAACGGGCTGGTGCCGTATGCCGTCTGGTCGCCCGACGGCCGCACGGTCGCCTTCGCCAAGGACACGGGGTATTCCTGCAGCGAAGCGACATGCTACGGCAGCTGCACCGTCTGGCATGCACCGTCGAGCGCCTCCGATGTGCGGGCGCGCGCCACGAGCGGCGACGCCCGCGAGTTCCCGCTGAAGCGCCCCGATGGCTCGACAACGATGCTCCGCTGCCCCGTGATGGCCTGGACGCGATGAGGTTTTTCGCCGTCACCGCGCTGTGCGCATTGCTGCTGCTCGCCGCCGCGCCATCCGCCGCGGCGGCCGGCCTGGGGCGGCTGCTCCTGAGCCTGCCCGACAAGCCGCTGGCCCAGCTCGCCGAGTTGGACCGCCCCGCACCGCTGGCCGACCACCCCGACCCCAACGCCAAGGGCTCGCGCCACGACAGCCGCAACCGCCATTACTTCAAGCTCACCAACACGGGCTTCAAGCAGGACACGTTCACCGTGTTCTCGGCCGTCACCGGGCAGGTTGCCTACGAAGCCCGTCAATTGCCGCGTGTGTCGGAGGCCGCCCCGGCGCCGCACGCGGACGGCGTGTTCTCGTTCGTCATGCTCGACATCGCCAGCGATGCGGGCGTGTTCACCGTCGTCGACCTGGCGCCGCCGGCGCGCGTGCTGGCCAGCAGCAAAGGCGATGTGGGCAAATTCCTGCACTGGTGGATGCCCGACGGTTCGCTGGCGCGCCTGCACGCGCACACCGGCGAGCTGTCGACGGCACGCGTGAGCCTGCAGGGCCCGCAGCAAGTCATCGAGTGGCGCACGACGGGCCGGGTGGCGCCGCCGCTGCCGGGCGCCCTGTTCGGCGAGGCGGCGCTGTCGCCGCGCGGGGATGAACTGCTGTTGTCCACCGTGGAGGCCCGCACGCACCGCACGGACCTGTGGATGCTGGACCTGCGCAGCGGCGGGCTGCAGCGCATCACGCGCGACGGCTTTCTGTCCTTCGTCATGTGGTCGCCCGATGGCGCGCAGCTGCTGCTGCGGCGAGACAACGTGTCGCACATCGGCAGCACGGTGCAGGGCCAGTGCTCGTACTGGCTGGCGCCGCGCGACGCGCGCGAGGTCTCGGGCGCCGTGCCCGGCCAGCCGCATGCCACGCTCAGGCAGGTGCTGTACGACGCCGGCCTGAGCGCGCCCGCATCGCTGCCCTGTGGCCGTGTGTCCACGTGGCTGCGGTAATCCTCACGGCGCGCAGGTGATGACCAAGGGATTGCCCGGCACCGGGGGCGCCGCGAGCATGCCGCCCCGATGACTGCGACGACCTCCCCGCGCGCCTGGCGCACCGCCCTTGCCTTGCTGGCCGCCCTGCCGGCGCTGCTCGCCGGCCCGACCCGTGCCGCCGGCGCGCCGCCTACCGGCCTGCTCTGGCACAACAGCTACATCCTCGATCACCACAGCGGCGTGCAGGTGTCCGCGCTGGCCGGGGGCAAGCCGGTGGAAATCACGAACAGCAAGGAGATGGACGTGTCGGCCTGGCCCGACGGCCGCCAATTCATCGTCACCAAGCCCGACATCTACCGCCGCATCACGTCGTTCGTCGTCATGACGCCCGACGGCAAGGCGGTGCTGTCGGGCGATGTGGACGGCTATGTGCGTGACGTCGAACCCTCACCGACGGACCGGCGGCTGGCCAAGGTCCGCCGGGGGGAGAGCCCGCTGGCGCCGTTCGAGGACCAGGTGCTGGACCTGGCCACCCTGCGCACGCGCTACCGCATCGCCGACGACGACTGGTTCGCGTGGATGCCGGACGGCCGCTTCATGCTGATCAGCATCAAGACCGGCCGCATGCGCATCGCCAGCCTGGACGGCGGGGCGGAAACCGTCGTGGGCCAGCTGACGCCGCCCGCGGACCGGCAGATGGGCGCGTTCGCCGTCAGCCCGACGGGCCGCGAACTCCTCATGAAGATGCCGCGCCGCAACGCCGTGCCGCGCGAGGCCGACCTGTGGATCGCCAGCATCGACGGCTCGCGCCTGGAGCGCCTCACCGAGGCCAAGGCCATCGGCTCGGCACTGTGGTCGCCCGACGGACGCTTCGTGGCCTACACGGTCGATACCGGCCACTTCTGCAGCACGGCCGGTTACTGCGCCGGCAGCTGCGACCAGTGGTACACGCCCGCCACGCTGCGCCGCGTGCGCGGCTTCAAGGGCGAGCCGGGCAGCGAGGCGTTCCAGGTGAACAACCGTCAGGGGCAGCGCCAGGAGCTGGGCTGCGAGGTGCTGGCCTGGACGCCATGACCCACGCACTGACGAGCCGGGGACTGCCCGCAGCACCCCGCCCCCCGAGCATGGCGCCCGCCCGCTGATCACGAACGAGTTTCTTCACCGCATGCTGTTTCAACGCCTGGCCGGCCCGGCCTTCCTGTTTGCCCACCTCGCGGCGCCGGCAGCGCCCACATCGCTCGCGGGCGACCCCGAGGCGCTGACGCAGCTCATCAACGCCGTCAGCCTGGACGTGATGTCCGAAGCGTCGCTGGAAGCCTGCGAGGCCGTGGGAGCGCCCGCGTTTGAGGCCATGCGCACCGCCTGGGTCGCGTGGCGCGAGCAACACCAGCTGGCGCCGCTGCGCTCGGTGGTCATGAGCCTGAAGCGGCGCAACAGCCGGTCCGCGCCGTGGAGCGACATCACCGACCCGCTGCGCGAGCGCGTGCTGAACGACCCCGCCCCCGACAAGGCCTGCGCGGCGCTGGCGCGCGACTGGCAGACCGCCGGCCTGGACGTCAGCGCGATGTTCCCGCAGGCCCGTGCAACGGCGAAAGCCGTCGTGCAGGAAAAGCTGGCGCACGCGCCCACCCAGCCCGAGCTCTACGCCGCCACGGCCCGGGGCCAGGTGTTGCTGCCGACGCAGATCGAGGCGCTGGCGGCACAGAACAACGGCGGCTGGTCCGACCTGTCGGAGCAGGCTGCCGAGCGCAAGCTGGGCTGGGTGTTCGTCAAGGGCCGCGTGAAACGCTGGTCGCGCGACCCCGACCGCTTCAGCCTCGTGCTGGACCAGGGCGAACGCATCTCCGAGGCCAAGGCCTACCTGCGCTTCGATGCCGAGCCCTGGGTGGGCCGCGAGATCGTCGTGCGCGGCCTCGTCACGTCGCTGCGTTCCTACGCGCTGACGCTGGAGAACGCAGCGCTCGTGACCGACCCCTCGGGCCTCACGCCGTCACCGCTGGCGCAGCAGCCGCTGGGCCGCAAGGACGTGCTGCTGCAGCGCGTGATGCGCCCGCCGGGCAGCGGCCTGGCGGACAAGGACCTGGCCGCCGTCGTCATCCACGGCCAGTCCGACTTCAGCAACGGCACGCGCTGGGAGGAAGACGTGCGCTTCCTGCTGAAGGACGGCACTGCCTACCGCCGCACCGAGATGCCACCCGACCAGCTCGACGTGGCCGCGTCGCGCAAGCTGGAGCCGCAGCAATGGGCGCGCTGGCGCAGCAACGGGAAGGCCTACGACATGCAGGCGCAGGACGTCGACGGCCGCCCCGCGGGAGACTGGAAGCCGCAGCAGCACCATGCCGTCAAGCCCTGGCCCCAGGGCACCCGGCTGGACGGCTACTTCAGCCGCGGCACGTTCAGCGGCAGCCTGGCACTGGGCGGCGTGTCGTCCACGCGCGCCATCCGCTTCACGCGCGACGGCCGCTTCGAGCGCAGCTACAGCTCGCTGGGCACCTCGGGCGGCATGGCGGCCATGAACGGCGCCGTCATCTCGGCGTCGTCGCGCGGCGACGGCAAGGGCAGCAGCAGCACGGCCGGCGGCACGGTGAACGGCGCCGGCGCCACCAGCGGCACCACCACGCGCGACGACGGCGCCAGCCGCCGCGGCCGCTACCAGCTCAGCGGCTACGTGCTGACACTGGACTACGACGACGGCCACCGGGAGCGCCTGCTCAGCTTCCCCGTGTACGACGACGACAAGACCGTCTACGTGGGCAGCGGCAGCCTGACCAGGAGCGACCGATGAAACGCCTGTTGACGAGCCTGGTGCTCTGCGCCGCCGAGGCCGCCCAGGCCGCCCAGGCTGCCACGCCCGGCGCCGGCTCGCTGGTCGCCGATCGCGCCGCCCTGGAGCAGCTCATCAGCGCGGTGAGCCTGGACGTGATGACCGAGGCCTCCGTGGAGGCCTGCAGCGACATCGGCGCGCCGGCCGCCGCGCCGGCCCGCGCGGCCCGGGCGGCCGGGCGCGTGCGGCCCCCCGGGGCCCCCCGGGGCGGGGGGGGGGTCGCCCGCAAGCCCCCCGCCCCCCCGCCCGTGCCGC
>JAYSCT010000005.1:0-17410 GCA_041914785.1 Roseateles sp. | reverse complement strand
AGCGCCACCAGGTGGCGCCGCTGCGCATGGTGCTGATCTCCCTCAAGCAGCGCGACAGCAGCAGCGTGCCGCCGTGGAGCCGCCTCACCGAGCCGATGCGCCGGCGCGTGCTGGCCGAAGCCCAGCCCGACAAGGTCTGCGCCGCGCTGGCCGGCGACCTGCAGGGCGCCGCCATGGACGTCAGCGCGCAGTTCCCGCAGGCCCGTGCGGTGGCGCAGGGGCTGCTGCAGATCAAGCTGGCCTTCAAGCCCACGCTGCCCGACATCGCGCCGGGCGTGGCCCGCGGGCAGGTCTTGCTGCCCAGCCAGATTCCGGCGCTCGTCAAGCAGCACGGCCGCTGGACGGCCGTCTCCGAAGAGGCCGCGATGAAAAACCTGGGCCTGGTCTACGTGAAGGGCCGCGTGGAGCGCCACGGCAGCGACGGCGACCGCTACCGGCTCGCGCAGGAGCAGGGCGAGCGGCGCTCGGCGCACACCATCTCGCTGGACGTCAGCGCCGAGCCCTGGGTGGGCCGCGACGTGGTGCTGCGCGGCGTGTTCTCGTCGCTCGACAACGCCTATGCCAACCTCGCCGCCGCGGCGCTGGTCACCGACCCGTCGGGATTGGTGCCGTCCCCACTGCCGCAGGAGCCGCTCGAGCGCAAGGAGGTGCTGCTGCAGCGCGTGACCACCCCGCCCGGCCAGGGCCTGCCGGACAAGGATCTCGTGGCCGTCGTCATCCATGGCCAGGCCAACAACGTCAACGGCACGACGTGGGAGGAGGACGTGCGCTTCCTGCTGAAGGACGGCACCGCCTACCGCCGCACCGCGATGCCACCCGACCAGCTCGACGTGGCCGCCTCGCGCCGGCTGGAGCCGCAGCAGTGGAGCCGCTGGCGCGGCGCCGACCAGCGCTACGAGATGCAGGACCAGGACGACGAGGGCCGCCCCGACGGCGGCTGGCAGCCGCGGCAGCACCACGCCGTGAAGCCCTGGCCCAAGGACACGCGGCTGGACGGCCGCTTCAGCCGCGCCAGCTTCACCGGCAGCCTGGTGCTGGGCGGGCGCTCGTCGTCCGAGACGATGCGCTTCACGCGCGACGGCCGCTTCGAGCGCACGTTCAGCGCCATGTCCAGCACCGGCACGCTGGCCGCCACGCTGAACAACACCGTCATCGCCGGCTCGTCGTACGCCGACGGCCAGGGCAGCAGCAGCGTGGGCGGTGGCTCCGTCGGCACCGGCCCCGCCGGCGGCCCGGGCGGCACCGCCGGCGCCTACAGCACGCGCCGCGCCGACGACGGCGCCAGCCGCCGCGGCCGCTACCAGCTCAGCGGCTTCACGCTGCTGCTGCAGTACGACGACGGCCACCAGGAACGGCTGCTGAGTTTTCCCGTGCAGGACGACCGCAAGACGGTCTATGTCGGCAACGGCAGCCTGAGTCTCGACCCCTAGGAGTTTGAATTGCCCCTCCGCAAGATCCTCGCCCTCACCGCCCTCGCCTGCGCCGCGCTGGGCGCCAGCGCCCAGGTGGCGCCCTCCGTCAGCCTCGCCGAGCAGATGCGCGGCATGCTGGGCAAGCCGCCGACGAGTGCCGCGCCGGCTGCTGCCCCCGCGCCCGCCTTCACGCCCGCGCCGGTGATCACCTCCGGCGTCAGCGGCCTGGGCGCGTTCAACGCGCCCATCGTCGCCAGCGGCCCGGCGCAGCTGCACCAGTCGGCCACCGAGCTGGCCCAGCGCTTCCCGGCTGCGCACCGCACGGCCATGACCAAGGCGTTCGAGGAATCGTTCGTGTTCTGGCAGAAGCTGGAGACGCAGCTGGGCCTGACGCCCAACGACGTGGCCGCCGGCGTGGCCGCCTTCATCGCCGGCAACTACTCGGCCTTCATGCAGCAGCCGGTGCCGGACGAGCACTTCAAGTCGCTGGTGCTGCAGATGCAGGGGCTGCTCGCGCGCAACGCCGCGTTCACGCAGGCCAGCGCCGCCACCAAGCGCACGATGTTCGAGCAACTGGCCATGGTGGGCACCTTCATGGTGGTCTACCGCGAGCACCTGAACCAGAAGCCCAGCCCCAACGAGGAAGTCAACTTCCGCAATACCGCGAAGGCCAACCTGGAGGCCGGCGTGGGCCTGGCGGTGGAGCGCATCCAGATCGGGCCGCAGGGGCTGGTGGTGCGCTGAGCCGGGCCTTCAGGTCTCAGAGGAAATCGCCCTTGGCCGAGGCCTCCAGCCGCCACAGCGCGTCACCCAGCCAGCGCTGGCGGCGCGCGCCCTGCAGCGCGGCGTCCGCGCGCATGCCGGCGGCCCATTCGTGCGCCAGGCGGGTGGCCGCCGACACGTCGCCGCCGCACAGCCGCTGCGTGAGCACCCAGAAGTCCGCGTCGCCGAAGGCGTCGGGCGCCGGGCTGCGCAGCAGCACCTCGGCCCGCGTCCACGGCGTCTCAAAGAACGGCTGCGCGGGGTCGAACAGCCGTGGCGCATGGGCCGCGCCGCGCACATCGCTCACCGGCGCGGTGAAGAACAGCGCCTCACCGGCGCGGCACTCCCGCGCCACCCCCGGCCGCCACCAGCGCCGCGACGGCTGCCACGGCCACAGGTTGTCGGGCCAGACGGGCGCGCCGCCCAGCGCGTGCGGCGCGAGCACCGCGCGGCGCTGGGCCTCGGGGCAGCCCGGCCAGGCCTGCGCCAGGGCGGCTTGCAGTTCCGGCGGCAAGGTCTGCAGATCGAAGGCGGCCATCGCCGCCGACCTTACCAAAGCTTGATGGCGTTCCAGGCCTTGGCCGCGCCGTTGCCGACGGCGTCCAGCCCGCTGGTGAGCCCGTCCTTGAGGCTGCTGGTGAAGCCCGTGGCCTTGTCGAGGGCGCCGATGGCGTAATGCGCGCCCACGCCCACGCCGAATCCCACCACCGCGCCCACCGCGGTGCCGGCCACCGGCACGACCGACCCGACCGCCGCGCCCACACCGGCACCGGCGGCGCCGGCGGCGAAGGCGGTGCCCGTGTCCACCACCGTGTTGGCCACGGCGCGCGTGCCGCTGATCTGGCCGGCGCGGTACGCCTGCACGTTGGTGTAGCCGCTGACGCCGCCCTGCACGAGGGCGCCCACGGCGCCGCCGGCCTTGATGACGCTGGTGTGGCGGGCCAGCACGTCAAAGCCCTTGGCGGCCGCGCCGCCGAGCACGGCGCTCTTGCCGGCGTCCTGCGCCACCTGGCCGGCATTCACCGACTCGCCGCGGGCCGCGCGCACGCCGGCGTCCACCAGCGTGGCCGCGGCACCGCCCACCGCGCCATAGCGCGTCGACGGTGCGCGCGGATAGCCTTCGCGGGCGCCCGTCAGCGCCTGGCGGGCGCGGTCCAGCCGCGTGTCGGCGCGGCCTTCCAGGCCCTCGTTGGCGGCCGACAGCGGGCGACCCGGGGCATCCGCGGGCGCAAAGCTGCGTGCATCGTTCGCCGTGTTGCGCACGACGGGCGGGCGCACGCCCGCCTGCTTGTCCAGCAAGCCGTCCCGGTAGGTGCGTGCATCGGCCGGCATGGGCTGGACGACGCCGGCGGCCGGCACCTTGGCCACCACCGCGCCGTCGGGGCCATGGCGCGTGACCGACAGCGGCGTGACCTGGTCGGGCCGGGTGTTGCGGCTGACGATGTCGATCTGCTCGCCACCGACGGCCGCCGGCGCGCGCAGCCCGCTGGCGCCGTTGTCCGACGCGCCCTTGCCGGCCTGCTGCGGCAGCGTGTAGGGATGCTCGCCGGTGAGCTGGTGCAGCCAGCTGGGGTGGTCGCCCCCCTTGGGCTGCACCAGCGCCGCGGCCGGCAGCCGGGCGGCGCGCGCACCCTCGGCCATGTCGGCCACGCCGCCGCAGCCCTGCGCATCCGGCGTCGCCGTGTAACGCAGCTCGACGACGCTCTTGTTCTTCAGCGGGTGGTCGCCCGGCGCGGCGTAGACCGCGTTCTCGCGCAGCAGGCCGGCGGCGTCGGGCGCCGTGTAGATCATGCCTTGGCCGCGCGCGTTGCTGCGGCCGGGACCGCCGTACTCGTGGTTCAGCGCGCCCGCCTCGTAGTCCGTCTTCGTCGCGCGCAGCACGTTGGCGTCGAACGCCTGCTGCGGCGCCGCGCGGCCGGCCTCGTAGGCGCGCTGCTGCAGCGCCTGCACCAGGCCTTCGCGCCCGGCGGCACCGGCGACACCCGTCAGGGCGTGCGCCACCGCCGGCGGCAGCGCGACGGGCTGGCCGGCCGGCAGCGACTGGGCCTGGGCCAGGCCCGGGTTGGCCTCGCGCAGCGCGGCCTCGTCGACACCGTGGCGTTGCGCCACATCGGCCAGGCGGTCACCACGTTGGGCATAGACGACATCAGGGGTGGACGGCGCGGGAGGGGTGGGCCGCCAACCGGCGGCCTCCAGGGCTTGGGGCATGGGGAGCTCCTTGCGGCAGGGGCAGGAAAACCACGGGGCCGGCAACCGGTGCGGTGGCACCGGCCGCGGCCCCGTGGCAGGAAGGTCAGAACTGGAAGCGGAACACCGTCAGCGAGAAGCGGTGCGCGTCACGCGTCTGCGGCTCGCGGGCCTCGTTGTTGCCCACCGAGGCCAGCGCGCTCAGGAAGGCGCCGCTGAACGACACCGACAGCAGGCTGCTGAACATGCCGATCAGGTCGCGCGCGAAGTCGCCAGCGCGCGCCTGGGTGGCCGCGTCCAGGCCCGGGTTGAGCTTGAGGTCGGTCTTGTTGATGTAGGACTGGTCGACCTTCTGGATGTTGCCGTTGGCGTCCACGCCCAGGTAGCCGGCGCCGGCCGGGTTCTCCTGCAGCACGTTGCCGTCGTCGTGCGTCCAGTCCAGCACCTCGCCGTAGCCGGCGGCCTCGTTGATCTTCAGGTCACCGACGGTGCGGGTGTCCACGCCGCTGATCTGCACGCCGTAGTCACCGTTGGTGATGTTGACCTTGCTGGCCAGCGTCATGTTGTTGCCGGCGTCCACCGTCTCGATGGTGACCTTGGTGCCGTCCTCCAGCTTGAAGGTGGTGGTGCCCCAGAAGTCGAAGGCGTGCTTGCCGTCGATGGAGACGTGCGGGTCGCCCCAGATGTTGGTGGTCTCGCCGGTCTTCTTGTTGAAGATGTTGACGTTGTTGTCGTCGCCCGCGGTGATGCGGTAGTTGTCGTTCTCGAACACCGCCTTGCCGCCGCTCATCTGCGTGCTGGCGTGGGTCGGGTTGGTCGTGTCGACGGCGGCCGTCGCGTTGAACGAGGCGGTGCTCGTCGCCTGGATCGTGGTCATGGAAAGCTCCTCTGAGATGTCTTCTTCAGTCGCCCGGTCATTGCACGCGCAAGCGCCGACGCGCGCCAGCTGCGGCCGCCCGCAATTCGGGGCGGCCGCAGCTAGGGTCCGCCGCAACGGGGCGGATGAAATGGCGCGCTCCGGGCCGGATAGCCAAGCACGCCCACACCTGCTTTAATGGTCCTAACCGGCGGACCGAGGGAGGATCGCGCGCATGCAAGACGAAGCGCTCGCCCTGATGGCCCGCGAGTCTCCGGACGCGCTGATCCTGCTGACGCCGCAGGGCCGCGTGGTGCACTGGAGCGGCGGGGCCGGCACCGTCTTCGGTTACGACCTGAGCGAGGCGCAGGACCGCCTGCTGAGCGAGCTGGTCATCCCCGCCGACCGCATCGACGAGCAGGCCCAGCGCCTGGCCGAGGCGCTGGCCGAGGGCGGCGGCACCTACGAGTCGGTGCGCCGGCGCAAGGACGGCTCGCTGTTGTATGTCGACGTGTCGACGCGCCGCGTGCACGCGGCCGACGGCGCGACGCTTGTTCTCGCGGCCGAGAAGGACGTGACGCACATCAAGGTGCTGCGCGACGCCAAGCTGATGGAGGCGCGCTTTCGCGACCTGCTGGAGTCCATGCCCGACGGCATCGTCATGGCCAACGCCACCGGCCACATCGTCATCGCCAACAGCCAGGCCGAGCGGCTGTTCGGCTACGACGCCGGCGAGCTGCGCGGCCGCTCGGTGGAGACGCTGCTGCCCGAGCGCTACCGGCACGCCCACGTGGGCCACCGCTCCAACTACTTCCTGCAGCCACGCAAGCGCGCGATGGGCTCGGGGCTGGACCTGGCCGGCCTGCGCAAGGACCGCAGCGAGTTCCCCATCGAGATCAGCCTGAGCCCGCTGCGCACCGAGGAGAGCTCGTTCGTCATGAGCGCCATCCGCGACGCCAGCGAGCGCAAGCGCTTCGAGAAGGCGCTGCAGGAGAAGAACCAGGAGCTGGCCAATGCCAACCGCGCCAAGGACAACTTCCTCGCCGGCATGAGCCACGAGCTGCGCACGCCGCTGAACGCCATCATCGGCTTCACCGGCACGCTGCTGATGAAGCTGCCCGGGCCGCTGAACGACGAACAGCAGAAGCAGCTGCGCACCGTGCAGTCCAGCGCGCGCCACCTGCTGGCCCTCATCAACGACCTGCTGGATGTGTCCAAGATCGAGGCCGGCAAGGTGCAGCTGGCCTTCGAGGCGGTGGACCGCCGGGCCGTCGTCGACGAGGTCGCCGCCGCGCTGCGGCCGCAGGCGCTGGGCAAGGGGCTGGCGTTCGACGTGCACGCGCCCGACGCGCCCGTCGTGCTGCACACCGACCGCCGCGCGCTGAGCCAGATCGTCTTCAACCTGGCCGGCAACGCGATCAAGTTCACCGAGCAGGGCCGCGTGAGCCTGACGCTGCGCGTGCTGCCCGGCTCCGGCCCGCAGCGCACCGAGATCCGCGTCGACGACACCGGCATCGGCATCCCGCCGGCCGACCACGACAAGCTGTTCGCCGCCTTCAGCCGCGTCAACGCGGCCCGCCCCGGCGCGCCGGAAGGCACCGGCCTGGGCCTGCACCTGAGCCAGAAGCTGGCCGAGCTGCTGGGCGGCAAGATCGTGTTCACCAGCGAGAGCGGCAAAGGCAGCAGCTTCTCGCTGCTGCTGGGAGGCGCCTGACCATGCCGGCGCGCATCCTCGTCATCGAAGACAACGCGGCCAACCTGGAGCTGGTGCGCTACCTGCTGAGCTACAGCGGCTACGCGGTGCTGGAAGCGCGCGACGGCGCCCAGGGCATGGAGACGGCGCTGCGCGAGCGGCCCGACCTCATCGTCTGCGACCTGCAGATGCCGCTGCTGGACGGCTACCAGGTGCTGGATCGCCTGCGCGCCGACGCCGGCTGCGCGGGCGTCGTCATCGTCGCGGTGACGGCGTTCTCCATGCCCAACGACCGGCAGAAGGTCATCACCGCCGGCTTCGACGGCTACCTGTCCAAGCCCATCGAGCCCGAGCACTTCGTCGCGCAGATCGAGGCCTTCCTGCCGCCGGCGCTGCGCCGCGCCGGGGACTGAAGGCACACGGCCATGCCCAAGGTACTCGTCGTCGACGACCAGGCTGCCAACCGCGACCTCGTCGTCACGCTGCTGAAGTACGCGGGCCACGAGCCGCTGGAGGCCGCGGACGGCCACGTCGCGCTGGCGCAGGTGCGCGAGCACCGGCCGGCACTGGTCATCTGCGACATCCTGATGCCCACGATGGACGGCTACGAGTTCGTGCGCCAGCTGCGCGCCGAGCCGGACATCGCGCATACCGAGGTCATCTTCTACACCGCCACCTTCATGGAGCGCGAGGCGCGCACGCTGGCGCTGTCCTGCGGCGTGTCCACCGTGCTGCTCAAGCCCACCGAGCCGGAGGAGTTGCTGCGCGTCATCGAGGAGCGGCTGGCCGGCGCCACGCCCGTCGCGCCGGTGGCCGACGCCCAGCAGTTCGACCGCGAGCACCTGCGCCTGCTGACCGACAAGCTGGCGGCCAAGGTCATCGAGCTGGAGGCCGCCAACCAGCGGCTGTCGGCGCTGACCGAGCTGAACCTGCAGCTCGCGTCCGAGCATGACCCGCACGTGCTGCTGGACAACGTGTGCCGCGGCGCGCGCGAGCTGCTGGGCGCGCGCTACGCGGTGCTGGCCGTGCGCGGCCGCGACGGCGACGCCCGCGGCCACCTCAGCAGCTGGGGGCTGGCGCCGGAGCAGGCGCAGGCGCTGCAGCCGCTGGCCGTCGACGCCGGGCTGTGCGGCCAGGTACTGGCCGACGGCCAGCCCCGCCGCTTCGTGCAGGCCGACGCCGCGCCGCTGCCCGCCGGGCTGCCGCCCGTGCAGAGCGGCCTGATCGCGCCCATCATGTCGCTGCAGCGCACCTACGGCTGGGTGTTGCTGGCCGACAAGCTGGGCGCGCCGGCGTTCACGGACGACGACCAGCACCTGCTGCGCATCTGCGCCGCGCAGGCCGGCCGCATCTACGAGAACGGCAGCCTCTACCAGGCCATCAAGCGTGCCGCCGAGCGGCTGCAGGTCGAGGTGGAAGAACGCAAGCGCATCGCGCAGGACCTCAGCGTCGCCAACGAGTCGCTGGAGCAGCGCGTGCTGCAGCGCACGGCCGAGCTGCACGCCGTCATCGACGGGCTGGAGAGCTTCAACCGCAGCGTGTCGCACGACCTGCGCGGGCCGCTGGGCGGCATCGCGGGCGCCGCACGCATGGCGCAGCAGTTCGTCGCCAACCACGAGTCCGAGCGGGCCATCAAGTTCCTGCAGGTCATCGCCACGCAGGCCGAGACCACCGGGCAGCTGGTGGAGGCGCTGCTGGCGCTGGCCCGCGCCAGCGACGCCACGCTGCACCGCGAGCCCGTGGACATGAACGCGCTGGCGGCCGAGGTGCTCGCCTCGCTGCAGCCCGCCACGGCGCAGGCGCCGCTGCCCGTCGTCGTGGAACCGCTGGATCCCGTCCACGCCGACCGCAAGCTGGTGCGACAGGTGCTGGTCAACCTGGTCGGCAATGCGCTGAAGTTCAGCGCCCGCGCCGCGCAACCGCAGGTTCGGCTGGGCATGGCCAGCGCAGTGCAGGGCGGGCCGCTGTTCTGCGTGCGCGACAACGGCGTGGGCTTCGACGCGCACAAGGCACAGCAGCTGTTCAAGCCCTTCCAACGGCTGCACGGTGCCCGCTTCGAGGGCTCGGGCGTCGGTCTGTCCATCGTGCAGCGCATCTGCGAGCGCCACGGCGGCACCGTGTGGGCTGACAGCGCGCCGGGACAGGGCGCCACGTTCTACTTCAGCTTCGGCGACGCCCCGCCGGCCTGAGCCCCTCACCACGCTGTCACGCGCCCGGCCTAGGCTGGCGCGCCGCATGACCCTCCACCCCGTTCCCACCGTTCCTGACTGGGCCTGGGCGTTGTTCGCCTGGAGCCTGCTGATGGCCAGCGTCGCCGCGCTGCAGGGCCGGCTGCTGTTCGGGCGCACCTGGCACATCCGCCGCGCCGCCCCCGGCCCCGCCGCCACGCGCCGCCGCACGGTGCCCGTCTGGCTGGAGCGCCCCGGCGGCCCGCTGCTGCAGGGCTGGCTGACGCTGCCCGCCGGCGGCCCGCCGCCCACGCGGCTGCTGCTGTGGTTCGCCGGCCGCAACGAGCACGTGGCGTGGACGCCCGACCTCGCCGGCTGGCTGCCCGACGACTGCGCGCTGCTGGCCTTCAACTACCGCGGCCTGGGCCGCAGCGGCGGCTGGCCCGGCGAGGCCGCCTGCGTGGCGGACGCCGAGGCCATCGCCCGCTGGGGGCTCGCGCGGCTGGGCCTGCCGCCCGGGGCGCTGCATCTGGCCGGCCGCAGCCTGGGCACCGGCGTGGCCATGCAGCTGGCGGCCCGGCGCGCGGCGGCCGGCATGCCGGTCGCCGGCGTCGCGCTGATCACGCCGCTCAAGAGCCTGCGCGCGGTGCTGAGGCGCCACCCGCTCATCGCGCCGCTGATGCCGCTGCTGCGCTCGCCGCTGGACAGCGTCGCCGCCGCGCGGGCGCTCGCCTGCGAGGTGCTCGTGCTGCTGGCCGAGCGCGACCGCCAGGTGCCGCATGCGCATTCGCACGCCCTCGTCGGCGCGCTGCGGGCGGCCGGCTGCGCGGTGACGGTGCAGCAGTTCGCCGGCACCAACCACCGCAGCCTGGCGCGCACGCCGGCGGCGATGCAGTACCTGGGACACTGGCTGGGCGACGCGGCGGGCTGACGCGATCCCGTCACCACGCTGAGCGTTCCCGCCCGGGCGCGCGGGGCACACTGCCCGCATGAAGCGCCGCCTGCTGCTGTCCACCGCCCTGCTGCCCATGCTGACCCTTGCCGCCCCGCCTGCCGAGATCCCGCTGTGGCCCGAGGGCGTGCCGCCCGCCCGGCGCGCTGACGCCCCGGCCGCGCGCGGCGGCCTCGGCCCCGAACGGCTGGGGCCCGATGGCCGCATTGCCAACGTGTCGCAGCCCACGCTGACCGTCGTGCCGCCCGCCGTGGACCGGCCCAACGGCAGCGCCGTCATCCTGTGCCCGGGTGGCGGCTACACCTTCCTGTCGAACGCCCGCGAGGGCCAGCAGTACGCCGCGTGGCTGAGCACGCTGGGCGTGACCACCTTCATCCTCAAGAGCCGGCTGCAGGAATGGGGCCACCCCGCGCCGCTGCAGGACGTGCTGCGCGCGATCCGCCTGGTGCGCTCGCGCGCGGCCGAGTTCGGCGTGGCGCCCAACCGCATCGGCGTCATGGGCAGCTCTGCCGGCGGCCACCTGGCCGCCAGCGCCAGCACGCTGTGGGACCACGCCGACGGCCGCACCGGCGCCGCGCTGGACGCCGTCAACGCGCGGCCCGACTTCGCGGTGCTGGTCTACCCCGTCATCACGATGACCGACCCCGCCGCGCACGCCGGCTCCCGCCAGGCGCTGCTGGGGGCCACGCCCGGCGCGGCGGAGCGGGCGCTGCTGTCGCTGGAGCAGCAGGTGAGCGCCACCACGCCGCCCACGCTGCTGCTGCACACGCAGGGCGACAAGACGGTGCCGGTGCAGAACAGCCTGATGTACTTCGACGCGCTGACCCGCGCCGGCGTGCCGGCCGAGCTCTATGTCTTCGAGCAGGGCGGCCACGGCATAGCCATGCGCGACGGGCTGGGCAACGCGTCCGCGTGGCCGCGCCGCGCGGAGGACTGGTTGCGCCAGCGCGGCCTGCTGGCCCGGGAGGCCGCGCGATGAAGCGCCGCGACCTGCTGGCCCTGGCCGGCACCCTGCCCGCCTGGGCGCGCGCCGCCGACACGATGACGCTGCCCGGCATGGACGTGCACGACCCCTTCATCGTGACCGACACGGCCAGCCAGACCTACTGGCTGTTCACGAAGAACCACCCGTCGTTCAGCGGCAGCCCGGCCCTCGGCGTGATGGCCTACCGCAGCCGCGACCTCAAGCATTGGAACCAACCGGAACTCGTGTTCCAGTTGCCCGCCGACAGCTGGGCCGATGACGGCTGCTGGGCGCCCGAAGTGCACCGCTGGCGCGGCCGGTGGGTCCTGTTCGTCACCGTGCACAACGAGGGCCTGGCGCTGGCCGAACCCAGCCCGGTGCCGGGCCAGCGCACCTACCGCCGCAGCACCGTGCTGGCCGTGGCCGACCAGCTGGGCGGACCGTTCACGCTGCTGCGCGGCGGCGAGCCGGTGGTGGACAAGTCGCTGATGACGCTGGACGGCACGCTGTACGTGGACGCCGCCGGCAAGCCGTGGATGGTCTACGCGCACGAGTGGCTGCAGCTGCGCGTGGGCGCCTTTGCCGCCGTGCCGCTGGACGACGAGCTGCGCGCCACGGGCGCCCCGCGCGAGCTGTTCCGCGGCAGCGCCTCGCCCGCCGCGCGGCCGCAGCAGGGCCAGGGCATCATCGTCACCGATGGCCCGCAGCTCTACCGCACCGCCGACGGCAGCCTGCACATGCTGTGGTCCAGCTGGGGCGACGACGGCTACTTCCAGACCCTGTCGCGCTCGCCCTCCGGCAACCTGTTCGGCCCCTGGGAACACGGCCCCGTCTGGCTCGCCAAAGGCAGCGGCCACGGCATGCTGTTCAGGAACCTGGACGGCGCGTGGATGCTCGTCGTGCACCGCCCGTTCAAGAGCGCGCGTGGCAAGCTGTACGACGTGCGGGAGCTGCACAGCGGCTTCGAGCTGGTGCGCCAGCGCGTCGATCTCGACCTCGACCCCGCGCCGTTGCCACCGGGGCGACCTCTCCCTGCGGTGGGTTGAAGGCCGGCTCCGGCCCCAGCACCCGTCCGAAAACATCGATCTCATCGACACGCACTCAATATCGGCCAAGTCGATACTTGACGAATATCGGGTATATCGATAAAAAGCAAAAATCGACGAGATCGAGGTTTGCCGATGACACACCGCCTGATCCACGCCCCCGAGCAGCTGGGGGTGCTGCTCAAGACCACCCGCAAGGCCCGCCGGCTCACGCAAGGCGAGCTGGCCGAGCGCATGGGCCTGAGTGCCAACCGATTCTCCGAGCTCGAATCCGACCCGGGCGCCTTGAGCGTGCAGCGGCTGTTCGAGCTGACCCAGGCGCTGGGACTGGAGCTCTTCATCGCCAACGCCGACGGCCCCGCCGGCACGCCCGCCGCCGACGCCCCCCCGGCGCAGTGGTGACGCCATGGCCGGCCGCCCCTCGCACGCCAAGGCGCTGTCCCTGTGGATGAACGGCCAGCGCGTCGGCGAATGGCGCCTCCCCACCCGCGGGCCGATGGAGTTGGCCTACGACGCCGCCTGGCTGACGGCGCCCGAGGCGCGCCCGCTGTCACTGTCGCTGCCGTTGCCGCTGGCCCCCGTGCCGCTGACCTCCGCAGCCGTGGGCCACTACTTCGACAACCTGCTGCCCGACTACGAACCCATCCGGCGGCGCATTGCCGCGCGTTTCCGCCTGGCCGACACCAGCGCCTTCAGCCTGCTGGCAGAGATCGGCCGTGACTGCGTCGGCGCACTGCAACTGCTGCCTGTAGACGCCGACTCGCCCGACGTGCGGCGCATCGCTGCCGAGCCGTTGGACGAGGCCGGCGTCGAGCAGGCCCTGGACCGCGCCGTGACGCCCACCGGCGGCATGGCCACCGCTGCGGCCGGCGACGACGCCGAGTTCCGCATCTCCATCGCCGGCGCGCAGGACAAGACCGCACTGCTGTGGCACGACGGCCGCTGGTGCCGGCCGCTGGGCGCCACGCCCACCACGCACCTGTTCAAGCTGCCGTTGGGGCTGATCGGCGGGCAGTCGCGGCAGATCGACTTCACCGCATCGGTGGACAACGAATGGCTGTGCCTGCGCCTGCTGGGCCTGTACGGCCTGCCCGTGCCGGCCGCGCAGATGGGC
Organism: Roseateles sp.; assembly: GCA_041914785.1. Lineage (GTDB taxonomy): Bacteria > Pseudomonadota > Gammaproteobacteria > Burkholderiales > Burkholderiaceae_C > Pelomonas. Next base: position 4,256 of record JAYSCT010000005.1, on the reverse strand, counting down.
CGCTTCGGCCGGCACCGGCCGCTCATCGTCGAACGCTTCGACCGCCGCCTGGTGCCGGCCGCCAGCGACGGCACGCCCGCCTGGTGGCTGCGCCTGCCGCAGGAAGACTTCTGCCAGGTCTTCGCGCTGCCGCCCACCGCCAAGTACGAGCGCGACGGCGGGCCGGGCATCGTCGACATCGCCAGCCGGCTGCGCCTGAGCGTGAACCCCAACGCCCAGGCCGACGTGGAGAACTTCCTCAGCGCGCAGATCCTGTTCTGGATGCTCGCCGCCATCGACGGCCACGCGAAGAACTTCAGCCTGCAGTTGCTGCCGCAAGGCCGCTACCGGCTGGCACCCTTCTACGACGTGCTCTCCGCCTGGCCCGTGGCCGGTGAGGCGCCCAGCCAGATCAACGTGCACGACGCCAAGCTCGCGATGAGCCTGCGCGGCAAGAACCGGCACCGCAAGCTCTTCGAGATCCAGCGGCGGCATTTCGACAGCACGGCCCAACTGTGCGGCCTGGACTCAGCGAACGCCCTCATCGAGCGCATCCTGGCGCTGACGCCGCGCGTCATCGAGCAGGCCCAGCAGGGCCTGCCGCCAGGGTTCTCACAGCCGGTACTGGACAGGACGCTGACAGGCCTGGCCGACATGGCGGCCAGGCTGGGCCACGAAGCGGGTTGACGGGGCGGGTTACTTCGAGAACCAGCCGGTGACGCGCTGCTTCAGGCGCAGGAAGAAGCCGGCCCGCTCCACATCGGCCAGCGCCACGACCGGCACCTCGCCCAGCACCTTGCCATTGGCGGAAGCGACGGCCTTGCCGATCACCGCGCCCTTGGCGATGGGCGCCTCCAGGCCCGGGTTCAGCGTCACCTCGGTCTTGACCGCGGTGGCCTGGCCCTTGGGCACCACCAGCGTCCACGGCTTGGCGATGCCCGCCGCCACCTCGGGCACCACGCCGTACACGACCTTGGCGTTGCTCAGCGTCGCGCCGGCCTGGGCCGGCGTCGCCTCCTCGAAGTTGGCGTAGCCCCAGTTGAACAGCACGCGGGTCTGGTCGGCCCGAGCCTGCTTGCTGCTCGAGTTCAGGATGACCGAGATCAGCCGCATGCCGTTGCGCTTGGACGAAGCCACCAGGCAGTAGCCCGCCTCCTCGGTGTGCCCCGTCTTGAGGCCGTCGACGGTCGGGTCGGTGTAGAGCAGCGCATTGCGGTTGCCCTGCTTGATGTTGTTGTAGGTGAACTCGCGCTCGGCGTAGATCGGGTAGAACTCGGCGCTGTTGCGGATGATGGCCGCGGCCAGCACGGCCAGGTCGCGCGCCGAGGCCTTGTGGTTGGCGCCCGGCAGGCCGTCCGCGTTCTCGAAGTGCGTCTTCGTCATGCCCAGCTTGGCAGCCTCGGCATTCATCTGCGTGACGAAGCCGGCTTCCGAGCCGCCCAGGTGCTCGGCCAGCGCCTTGGACGCGTCATTGCCGCTGGCAATCACCACGCCGCGCAGCATGTCCATCAGCGAAGCCTGCGCATTGAGCGGCACGAACATGCAGCTGTCGCCGTTCTTGCCGCCGCGGCACCAGGCGCTCTCGCTCATGGTGACCTTGTCGTCGGGCTTGACCTTGCCGTTCTTCAAGGCCTGCTCGACCAGGTAGCTGGTCATCATCTTCGTCAGCGACGCGGGCGGCAGCGGTTCGTCCGGGTTGGACGACGCCAGCACCTGCCCCGTGTTGAAGTTCATCAGCACCCAGGCCTTGTTCTCCAGCAGCGGGATGGACTGGCCATTGGCGTCGGTGGTCATCGCCTGTTCGGCGGGTGCCGTCGACTTGGCCTTGCGCACGGCAGCGGCCTTGGGCTTGGCATGCGGGGCGGCCTCGGCGGCCATAAAGGAACCGGCCAGCAGGGCGGTGGCGAGGAGGGTGGGGAGCAGGGGGGAAATGCGGAGTTTGCGGGTCATGGGAGGTGCTTCATGGGGAAGCCTGGAAGTGGCTCGCAATCAGTTGACTGATCGCCGAGATGGGTAGTTCGCCGGCGTGAGCGAAGTACCCCCGAAGCGGCCGATCCGATGGGCCGGCAGTAGGGTACTTCGTCAGGCTCAGGGGGTTGTTGCGCGATGTTGATGCGCTGCTGCAATTGCTTCGTGATCTGCCGAGTCAAGAGTCAAGGCCTTCAAGCCCTGTTGCCTCAACCTCTTCCTTGTCGCCTGATGCGTCAGGGGAAGTGTCAATACCAGTGGTCTCCCCACGCTGGCGAGCATGCTCGAACACTGCCTTCAGCAAATCCAACTTGGCACGCACTTCAGCCTCGGCCGTCGTTGAAAGCTCCGCGTGGTCAATCAAACGATGAAGCTCGCCCTTCTTGAGCAGCATGCCGCCGCCAACCTTCTGCGCGAGTCGACGGAAAAACTCTTCTGCTATGGCGCTGAGCTTTCGTCGAGCAGTCTTCGTCTCCCAAATCAGCCTCGCAGCGTCAGCAGGAGATTGCAGCCAGATTTCATAGTCCTCTGGACTGCCATCGAAAACCAACTCAGCGAGTGTCTCTGCCAAAGCGTCATCCACGCTTTGTCGAGCATGCGACGTAAACAGGTCGTCCACGGGAAAGTGAGAGTAGGCGTAGCGACGCAAGAGCTCCGGCGTGATGAAGTAGTTCTCTGCCTCATAGCGCCGCCAGTAACGAATCCTCAACGACCCTTCATCTCGGTCTTGGCGGTTCTGCCCGTCGTTGTCGAGAATTGCCACGCCTTGCAAGCTGGGCAGAAGGTTGCGAAGCCCATTGAAGTGCTCCCGCGGAGTCAGACCAAAACCACCCTCAACGCGCTCCAATTCGGCATCCACGTCCTGAAGCGGGTAGTTGTTCTGCACATAAAAGCTGTTGACCCGCTCGTCCCAAATGTCCGCCACCGGATGTTGGAGTCGCTCAGCCAAGCCTCTGAGCATGTCAATGTCTGTGCCCCCCTCCACATACAGCACATACCCACGCTCCCGCGCTTTCACGTAGTGATCGGCACCAAAGTGCTTGAGGCTGTTTCGGATGTCTTGTTTCTTGGCAAGATCGTCAGCGCGACCTTCGAGCAGCAATGTGAGATTGGTGTCTAGAGCTTCGTCCAGAATCACTTCTGAATGGGTCACCATCACCACCTGTGACCCGTTCTCGCTCGCGATGTCGCGAAGCAACACGTACACCTGCTTCTGCCGCAAGATTTCCAGGTGCGCGTCGGGTTCATCCACCAGCAACACGCTGCGCTTGTGCGAGTAGAGATAGGCAAACACCAACAGCATTTGCAGCATGCCCCGGCCCGCGGAAGAAATATCCAGCGGCTCCTTCACGCCGGGTTGCCGGTAGTTCATCGTGATACTTCCGCGACTCGTCTCTTCGGGTCGCCCGAGGCTGACGTTGAACAACCGCTGCATCAACTGGACCACTCTGTTCCAGTCATCAGCCGACGACTTCGCCACAGCCAAACACAAGTTGCGCAGCACATCTGCCGTGCGCCCTTGGCCAAGCAGCACATCCACTCGGCCGGGCTGCAAGATAGGCTCTTCCGTGTCCAGACCAGACATCGGGTACAGCAACTCAACCTTCAAGCTAGTGGCGAACGCGATCAGCTCGGCATTACCCATAACGGACTCATCCGGTGAGCAATACACCAGCTCATCACCCCGGTGAGTGAAGCGCATCGTCAAAGGCTCGATCTGCCCTTTGAACTCCACGCCCACGGTGATGGTGAGCGGTACCCTCTGTACACGGGTGTTATGCCAAAAGTAGCGCGTACGGCTGACAGGCACAGCCACGATGCTCAGCCGGTTCAGCGAAGTGGCGGTCCGCTCCTTCGCCGACGTGTCTTTGCGAACGTCATACCAAGTGCGCACCGCCTGAGACCAGAGCGCCAACGCCTGGATGGCACTGGTCTTGCCGCAATTGTTGGGGCCGATCAACACGGCCGGATGATCTAGTTCAATGCGTTGCTTATCACCGAAGCGCTTGAAGTTCTCGATCTCGATGTAGTGCAGCAGACGCATGGTCAGGCGCTCCCTTCATTCGCTGCGGAGCATTGCAATCAAGGTGTGTGACGTCAAACGTCGATGTTGCCCGCCCGCAAGGCATTCGTCTCAATGAAATCCCGCCGTGGTTCCACCTCGTCGCCCATCAGCATCGTGAACACCTTGTCCGCCTCGATGGCGTCTTCGATCTGCACGCGCAGCAGGCGGCGGACGGTCGGGTCCATCGTCGTTTCCCACAGCTGCTCGGGGTTCATCTCGCCCAGGCCCTTGTAGCGCTGGCGGC
>JAYSCT010000004.1:0-71646 GCA_041914785.1 Roseateles sp. | reverse complement strand
TCCTCACGATGGCCGTCGGCGCATGAGGCGTCACGAACCAATGCGCAAAGCGCCAAACCCATTGCCTCACTTGCGGCCGTCAGACGCCGCATTAGGCGATCAGTGCTATCGCTCAGACCGATGTCTATGAGCTGCTGATACTGCAGTTCAGGAGCATGCATGGCGCGGCACTTTGCCCGGGCCTTCGCGTCTTCGCCATCCCCATGACCGGGTAAGTATTGCCCCTAGGCGAAGAGCCGAAAAAAAGAAACCCCAGCACCGGCCGGGGTCGCAAAGCCATGTTGCTGTCATTGCCCACACGGCTCCTGCTCAGGGAGGTGAAGCAGGATGGTCAGCATCTGGTCACCGGCCGGCGTGATGACGCCGAGGACAAAAAATCCCCAGGACCGTGAGGTCGCTGGGGATGGGTGGGGCAGGGTGCGCTCAGGCTACCAGACGCGGGGTCCTGTAGCCCTCACCAAGCTGTTGGCACAGCCTGATGAGGTCGTCGAAGTCGAGCGCCTCGCCCTCGACGATCAAGCCGGCGCGGCGAGCCGCGGCCTCGATGGCCTCGACCAGCGCTTCCGTGCTGCTGGTTTGCAGGCGCGGCTTCACCGGTTGCAGCTGCTGCGGCTGGCGCACCTCGGCAGAACCGAAGTCGAAGCCATTCGCTTCCAGCCAGCCATACAGGCTGCTCGGGAGCTTCACGCACCGGATGGCACGCGTCACTGCCACGTAGAGGAGGTTGATTTCCTCGGGGTCAAAGTCGTCTTCCGGCGGCAGCTCGATGAAGTCGTCCGCCAGGCTGACCTGCTCCCATTCCAGACCCTTGGCGCGATGGCCGGTGGTCAAGGTGATGGCAGCCTGGTCCTCCAGCGGCGTCTCCGCGGCCTTCATCCGGTTGTAGATCATCGGCACCTGGTTGCGGTACTCGTCGACGGTCTTGGCCAAGGCCTTGACCTCGGCGTCGCCGGCCTCTTCACCGTACTCCTGGAACTCGGTGAAGCTGGTGAAGCGAGAGATCGACGGGTCCTTGATCTTGGAGCGCTCGTCTGCCCACAGGTAGTAGGCATCGAGCACCTTGCCGAACAAGTAGCTGTCGAACCCGCCGACGAAGTGCAGCCGGCAGTTCCGCTCGCCCATCACGATGTGGGCCGCGGCCGCGAACAGCCCAGCGTTGGTCCGCCCGATCAGGGCGTAGTGGCGCTGGGTGTCGACGGACCAGCGGACATCGATGTCCGAGCGACCCTTGATGGTCTGCTGCTCTCCCTTGAAGGAGCGCAGCAGCATCGTGGCCACGTCGGCGATGCGCTGACCGAAACGGAAGGACTGGGTGAGCGCGATGCGCTCCTCCGCGTCCACCGCCTCCATCGCGTTGAGCGCCTTGCGGAAGCCGTAGATGCCTTGATGACGATCGCCGACCAGCACAACCGTCGCATGGCTTTGGGCCATGACCAGGTCGAGCGTGATCGGGTTGGTGTCCTGGGCCTCGTCCAGGAGGATGACGTCGTAGCGCAGCCGGGGCTTCTGTTGGGCCCACAGCTTCAGATAGCCGTCGTGAGGCATCTTCAGCGGGCTGCGCGGGTTCTGCATCTCTTCCCAGAGACGCTTGGCCAGGTCGACCACGGCGACGGCCTCGAGGTAGTTCGCTTCGACGAGTTCTTCGTCGACGTGATCCTGTGAGATGTCGTCGTCGGTCGAGCACAGGAACGCGCCCACCGCCTCGAGGGCGAGCTTGGCGCGGCGGGTAGTGACGTTGAAGGCCTGGGTCACCATGTAGGCCGGCACGTTGCCGAGCTTCTCGGCGAACTTGCGGCCCACGGCGGCATAGGCCAGCGAGTGCGTGGTGCGGCACTCAACGTTGTCGGGGAAACGCTCCTTGGCCTCGGCGGCCACGGACTTGTTGAAGGCGATGTAGAGGATGCGCTTGTTCGGGCGAGCGAGCGCGTACTGGACCAGCGTGGAAGTCTTGCCGGTGCCGGCGAAGGCGTCCACAGCCACGAGCCTGCCGCGGCTGTCGATGACAGCCTGTTGCTCGGTGGTGTTCTGGGGCGTGTTGTAGCGGGTCATGAGGTTCTCCTTGGGGGTGGGTCGGAAAAGGCGGAGAACGCACCGACCCCATGGGGACGCTGAGATCCCCGGTTGGGTTGAGTACGTTGGGCGAAGACGCCCGGATGGCGCGCGCTGTGATAGCGCGGCCGAACTGGGCTTGATGACGCTGGCGCGCCGGCGGGATGCCGGTGCTCAACCAGGGATCAGCGGGGCAGGGAAGGGGGCATGTCGTTGTCCTCGGTAGTGGTTGAACCAAGGAAGACGCACCCCGGGCGGGAAGCGAACTTCCCGCGTGGGATTGGTAGGTGCAGAAGCGACCCCGGGCGTGAGCCGACTGGTTTCAGGGGTTGACCAGTTGTCCTGACGGGCGGTGAGCCCGTCCGAAGGTGTGCCGAGTCTAGGACAGCGCGGCGCCGGCGGGAAGACGCCCGCGTCGGCGCGAATTCGTCACGGTGACGGTTTGCGCTTGCTCAGCTTGAAGCCATACCGCCGACCGACTTCCTGCCAGACCAACTGAGCGGCGTATTGGGCGCCCTCGTGGAGGTCGGCCTCGAATCCTTCCCAGGCTGGCGAGAGCTTGGCCCGGCCGGACTCCAGGCGCTCCAGCTCCAGCAACGCGCGGTTGAGCTTCTCCCGCAGCGCGACGCCGGACAGCATGCCCGCGGCCTCGAGGTCCTGATCCTCCTGCAGGCGCTGGCGGTACGCCCGCGTCCGCTCGGCGCCAGTCATCGCCCGCTCACCGAGGGGCTTGGGGCCGCGCTTGCCGCGGGCTGGGCTGGGCGATGTCTTGTCCATGGCCGGATAATGCGTCACCGTGACGAATTAATCAAGTCACAGCGCGGGTCTGTGTATTGCACAATACACAAATGGAGCCGACAGCCACGACGTACGCCGAGTTGCGCCTGGCGTACGAGCACTTCAACGCCACGTTGTTCGGTGGCCAGCTGCCGGACTGCCTGCTCACCCTCCAGCGCGAGAAGCGCACCTACGGCTACTTCTCCGCGGCCAGGTTCGGCAACCGCGACGGGCAGACCACGGACGAGATCGCGATGAACCCCGAGTACTTCGCCGTGATCCCGCTCATCGAGATCCTGCAGACCCTCGTCCACGAGATGGTCCATCTGTGGCAAGCCCACTTCGGCACGCCAGGCCGAGGCCGCTATCACAACCACGAATGGGCCGACAAGATGGAGAGCATCGGGCTGATGCCCTCCGACACTGGCCAGCCTGGCGGCCGCCGTGTCGGTGATCGCATGGCCGACTACGTCATCCCCGGCGGCCGCTTCTCGGCCGAGGTGAGCCAGCTGCTGGTGAACCACGATTTCGCGGTGACCTGGTACGACCGGTTCACGCCGGCTGCGCCGCTGCACCCGGTGGCCACGGCCTCGGCGCTGTGGCCGATCGTGCCGGCGGCGCTGGCGGTGCCGGCCGAGCAGGGCGTGCTCATCAGCCCGCAGCGGCCGCCGACGTCGGCGCCAAACCGCAGCAACCGCGAGAAGTACACCTGCCCCGGATGCCGGATGAACGTCTGGGGAAAGCCCGCGCTTCGCATAGCATGTGTGAGCTGTGGGCTGGAGCTGGTCTCCGAGGCGTGCGCTCCCGTTGATGACGAGCCGACGCCGGGTAGGACCAGGCCGCCAGCCCGCGCAGTGACTGGGAGAAGGACATGACCACAACAACAGGCCCCGAGGTCCGGGCGGTCGAGCGCACGTTGAGCGAGATCGCGACCGCGGTTTGCGCGGAGTTGCAGCAAATCAATGCCACTGTGCAGGGTGAGCTGCTGGAAGGCGTCGCAAGCATCGTGGCGGGCATCCGGGAGGCCGAGCAGCCGCCCGAGCACCAGGCGCGCCGATTCGACGCCATCGCCGCCTCTGTGCGTGACCTCGCGCGAGAGATCTCGTCGTTGTTCGCCGAGCACCAGGCCAACATTCACCAGCTGCAGCGCGCCGAGCTGGGCGGCACGGAGACCGGCAAATGATCGGGTGGTGGATCGTGGTTTCCACGCAGAGCCCCCGAGAGAGGGACCAGTCCACCCAGGACGTTCGCCGGGCTGCAATCCTGGCGCAGTGGGAGGCCGGGGCGGATGGCATCCGGTGGATCGAGGACCTCGTCGCCGGCGGCCTGGCTGAGAAGCTGGCCAGCGGGGGGTATCCCAATCGCTACACGGCCCTGGCCAGCGCCGTACTGCCAGTCCTGGTGGACGAGACGCAGCCGGCCAGCGCCGGCGCACTTGTCGTCGGCGACGACTATGTGGCGACATCGACGTGGCGCAGCAAGCTCGAAGTGAACGCGGAGCGGATTGCTGCGTGCCCGCCAGACCATCGCCTGACGATCGACGCCTGGGACCAGAGCTGATGCGTTGCCCCAGCTGCTCGTCGACGGCCGCGAGGCGCTGCGAGGTGTTGTACGCGCAGGGCACCTCGATGTCCTATGGCCACGAGTCGAGCGCGTTCAACATCTCCGGCATGGCGTCTCGGGTGTCGCCTCCATCGCCGCCGACGGCGCCGAGCTACTTCCGACGCCGCCTGCTTCTGCTGGGCGTCCCGGGACTCCTGCTGTGCCTGCTGGGCGTTTTCTTCTTCCTGATGCTGTTGGCCAACAAGGGGCTCTCGGCAGCGCCTGGCGGCCTGATTCCGGGCCTTCTGGGGGGCTACCTGGTGTGGCAGGCCTGGCCGCCGGCGGGCGCCTTGAGCGACGCCAACTACCGCGCCCTTGCAGCGCAGTACGTCGAGGACTTGCGGCTGTACTCGACGCTGTGGGCATGCACGGACTGCGGACACGTCTTCCAGCCCGCTGCCCAGTCCACTTAGGCGAGTCCGACTGGACCGCCTCGCGGCCCGCCGGCGCCGCCGCATCCAACCACCAACTCAATCGGAGGAAACAGCTTGAGCAACAACAACGATGACGGCAGCTTCTACGCCCTGGTGGCGTTCTTGATCTTCGGAGGAATTGCGTTCGTGATCTGGAAATTCGGACAGACCTTCGGTCTCGACTTCGCCACGTCGGCCAGCGTGCTCGGCCGCCTGGTCGTCGTCGGCATTGCCGTTGTCGCGGCTCTCTACTTCGGGTCGGATTCCTACGGGATCGGTGAGTACATCGGGTTCAGCAAGATCTGGCCACTGTTGCTCGGCGCATTCTGGTGGTGCTGGTGGCCAGCCCTGGACTACAAGGCTGCGCAGCTCGTACCCTCGTTCCTGCCAGACGCCAGCGTGTGGTGGGACGAGTGGTACACCAAGTGGGGCGTGCTGCTCGGCCTGGTGGGCGGCGGCTACGCGCTGAAGCGCTGGCTTGACGATTAGGCGCCATGCGCGCCCGGCATCATCGCGCGGGCGCAGTTCGCGTCGGCGCGAGGATCATGGTGTGGCCGTTGTCCTCCGGGTCGAACTCGAATTTGAACGGCGTGCTAGTCGTGCACTTGCCGAGGGTTGTGTCGGCGGGCCCAGTCATATCCTCAGCCTCTTGGGAATGGACCTCTGCACCGGCCTGGTTGTCACCGGGCCAGGTGGCGTTGCGTGCCCGTTCAGCAAGGGCCGCTCGTGCGGCCTGCAGCTCGACCGCCAGCCAATAGATCAGGTTGTCGCCGCACAAGTCCCGCCACGGCTCGCCGTACCGAAGGGCGGTCAGCTTGCCGCCGTCGATGACCACGGTGTACTTGCCTTCCGCGACGGTCACCTGTTCGATATCACTCATGTCAGCTTTCTCCTCTCGATGCGGCCAGGCTGGAGGCCTCCCGCATCTGCTTTCGGATCTGGCGCTCTGCGCGGGCCTTGGTACTGGCCAGCCTGGCTGCAATCGCCTCGGCGTGCTCGCGCAAGGTTGTCACCCGAACCCTTTGGCCACTGACGCCCAGTCGCTTCAGGTTGAAGTGGCACAGCGCTTCATGCATCCAGCAACGCACGGCGTGCTCGGTGACGTCGAAGACGACGGCGAGATCCGCCAGCTCGATGCCCTCCAGCACGCTCTGGAGCACCGAGAAGGCGCGTTCCAGTCGCTCCAAGGGCGAGAGGCGCGAAGGGGCCTTCTCGGGCTCCTCAGATGCCTTCTGGCGGCGGCCGCAGGCCTCGCAGATCTCCGACACCTCGCTTGGCTGCTCATCGAGGTCCACAGCGCGTCGCTTCGGCGCCTGGAAGCCACGCAGCTGGGCGGCGAGATCCTCGTGACTCAATGACGGCTCGGCAGCGACACCGCTGAATGGCGCCAGCAGCCCATGGGCTGTCATGATCGGCCCCACCGTGGTTTCCGCCAGGTCATAGCCAAGAGCCGGCCCGAAGGCGATGAAGTGCCCGCCCTGCAGATTGCGCAATGCAGCCCTTGCGGCCGGCACACGCATGCCGAGCATGTCGGCTGCGCGCGCGATGTCGAGGTCGAGCGTCGTCAGGCCGATGGCCCGGTTCTCCAGCATGGCAGCGACGCCCTTGGATAGCTCGGACAGGCGTTGCGTGGCAACGACCGGGCACATGCCGCGTTTGCGTCCGCGGCGGGCCAGGTCGATCAACGGCTTCTTGGAGACGGCCTTGTCGTGCTGGGGAGCGAAGAGCTGGGCCTCGTCGAGGGCGATCAGGACGTGATGCCAGGTTTCCGGCGGCATCCGCAGCAGCTGCTTGCAGAAATCGCCGACGAACATCTGCATCTCCTCGAGGCCGTCGAACTCAGACAGGTTGAGGATGGCCGAGCGTCCCGACAGGAAGATGGCCCGCGCCGCCTCGGCGCCGGTCTCAGGGCCGATGGGAGCGAACTCGGAGTCAGGGGCGCAGACCGTGAAGTCGAACCGCTGAGCCAGCGTCACCAGCTCCCCCTCGGGGTCGAACACGATCTGCCGCACCTTGCCGTGGGTCTGCTCCAGCAGCCGTCGCATCAGCCAGGATTTGCCGCCACCAGACCCTGCCTGGATCAACAGCCGAGTGGAGAGCAGCCGGCCCAGGTCCAGCATGGTCGGCCCCGAGGCGGTCTGTCCGACCTCGATGAGGCAAGGCTGGATGGCGGGCACAGCCGCGCCGGCGCTTGCGCCCTCCAGCTCCTGCAGGTCGGCGTGGATGTCATCGCGTCGCATGGCGTGCTCCCGTCAAGCCGCCAGGCCGTCCGGCGGCGGCGAGCCGGTCAGGACTGCGAAGTCCTCGGCGTTGACTGCACGAGTTCCGCCCATGAACGCGACGCCCCACTTCTTCGAGCCGGCGCTGATGAACGACAGGCGCTGCAGGCGCTCCTTCACTGGAACCGGCGCTGAGAACAGGCGCAGGTCCTCCATCACCAGGACCGCAGCAGGAGCGCCGTCGAGCAGCAGCGGATAGGTCCGGCGGTGCTCGGCATTCCACAGGTCCACCCGCGCCACGGAGCCCATGGCGATCACCTCGCAGCTGCCCGCCAGGTAGATGGCCAACCGCGAGCCGGCCGTGATGGCTCGGCGGTTGCGCGTGCCCTGCCAGAGCGGCCAGCGCCCGAAGTCCAGAAGCCGCTTGGCGGCCGCCTCTGCGCTGACGCGGCGCCCCTGGGCATCGAGACAGGCCTGCTTGATCAACACGAAGTGCTTCGGATGGGTCGCTGAATCGTCGGTGCTCGTCATACTGCGCTCCTGCGCTCCTGCGCGAAAGGGGTTGGTGATTCGCCACGGCCCGCCGCGGCGACGTATTCGGGCCTGCTGATGCAGGCACTTGCCAAAAATTTAGGCAGCCCGGCGCCCGCCAGTCGCGACAGGCACTTGCAGGCCTTCAGTCGCCTCTTGTCCACAGCAGCTGGGGACAACTTCAAGCGGCGGCTCGTGGGCAACAACAACACCCATCCAGGGATAGGTGGCGTACATCGCGAAGACCGTCGCTTCACGTGGTGCCAAATCGGTCTGGCGCTCGCGCTGCAGCCGCTCCTGCAGCAGGGCTTCTGCGGCCGCTGAAGCGCTCTTGAGGTCTGGGTGCTCGGACTGGTCGACCGCGGAGATCTCCGGGCCGAGCTCGAGCGCGGACTCGGTGACCTGGCGCTGCGCCAGCACCACCATGAAGGCCTTGCGACGCCGGCGAGCCTCGAACGTGAAGCAACTGTTGGCACAGTGCCTGCCGAAGGCCACAGTGCGATGGAGGATGGCGCCAGCGGCCGCGGCAGCCGCCAACTCGGGCTCGTTGGCGATCAACGCTTCTTCTGCGTGACCAAGCCGGCCTGAGAGGACGGCCAGCTCACGGGCGAGGCCGAGGTACTGCCGGGCTCGTCCTGCGTCGACCTGATCCATCACCCTCGCCATGGCTAAAAGGACCCGTGCCTCAAACGCGTAGCCATCGAACACGGCCGAAGTGAACTTCGCGCTGAAGGTCACTGTGCTGCGATGGCGGCACCCACTGTCGCTCCGTTCTACCGGTTTGCGGTCCATACCCACCTCCAGCGTTCGAGTTGGGCGAGCCCCTCGCGGTGTCGCTCGTCAGTGGTTCTGCCTGCTGCTGCCAGCAGGGCTACGTCGCAGGCCTTGGCGGTGATCGCCTCGCTCAGGGCTTCCAGCAGCGTTGGCAGCTGCACCTCAGGCGCGCGGGCCTTGTCGATCGCGCTTCTCGCGATCAGGGCAGCCAGCACGCGCTGGTTGTGGGTCAGGCCCTGCGACACGTTGGTTTGCTCACGCCGCAGCAGCAGGCGCCGACGTCGGCGCGGCGGTCGACGGCCGCCGTTCCCGCGACTCGTCGAGCAACCGCAGCTGGCGCAGGTCGATCTGGTAAAACGGCGTGAGCCCCGGCCCGTGGCGCTCCAGGCAATCCAGCGCCGCGTCGCCCACCAGGCGCGCGCCCTTCTTATCGACGACGGCAATCCGGCAGAAGCCGTGGGGTAGGTTGGTCGTCAGCCAGTGGAACATCGTGAGATCGCCGACGCCGGCGGCGATCAGGGCGGTGACGCCGACATCCGCCGAGTCGGCATCGCCGGCGAGGTGGGGGGCGATGACCATGAACAGCGCGCGTGCCAACGCGAGCATCGGCGCCTCGCTCACGATGTCCCGCGCCTCGCTGTTGGCGATCAGGGCGCGCATGCCGGCCCAGCCGAGCCTCACCCAGGGCGGTGAGCGACCGAAGTCGGTGGTTGTTGGGTCTCCAAACGGCCGCACGATCACAACCTGTTCGTGGGTTGGGGGGGCGTTGCCACTGGGGCCGGTGGCGGCGCGCCAGCGCGGCGCAACGCGTGTCGATCACCCTCGCGCAGGGCGCGCAGCGCGGCCGCCATGCCTGCGGTCATCGTGGTGTGCGTTACTGGATCTGTGTCGAGAGGAACGTCGACATCCTCGGCGCGCAGCTTGGCTGCCTGTCGATCGGCCAGGCAGCGACGCATGCGCCGCTCAAGGCGGAGCAGGTTGCTATCGGTCGACAGCTCGTCAAAGGTTTCGAGGGCCTGCAGGGCTCGGGTGAGCACGCCATCGCCGATAGAGGTGAGGCCTGCCTTGGGCGCGAAACGCAGCGTGCTTTCCACGGTGATCAGGCTGCGCAGCTGGTGCCGCTCACGCGGGCGACGCTGCAGCGCCGCCGTGAGGGCGGCCACGTAGTCCGGCACCTCATCCTGAGGCGGCATCAGCGTAGATGGCCCGAAGGTGGACGGCGGCTGTGTCGTGAGGACCGGCTGCCGCGGCGCGGGCGAAGCCCACAAGCGGCGCCAGAAGTTCAGCAGGGACATGGGCAACTCCTCGGGAGACTGGGGGCGGAGGGCAGGGCAGTCATGGCGGGTCACGTCAGCAGCACGAACACCATCGTGGCCATGACGAAGAGACGGGTGTTGTTGTGCTTGAAGCCTGCCCAGGGCATCCGGCCGCGGCTGAAGATGTGCCAGTTGCTGAGCACGCCGTGGGCGACGATGACCATCAGCAGCGCCGCCACGATCAGCTTGATCGTCATGGCCACGTCGCTCTGACCCACGCCCGTGCTGCCATAGAAGGCTTGTTCGGGCGACCGGCTGTCGGCCGGCACACCAGGCATGTAGACCGGGCTGTTGCCGCCCGTAGGCGGCGCCACGATGGGCACGCCGCCCGTGGGGGTGCCGGACAGCATGCTGGAGCAGTTGTTGCCGGCGCCCGTGAGCTGGTAGCCGCCGAACTGGGCGATGTACTGGGAGATCGGCACGCGGTTGCCGTCCACAGGCACCGTGGTGCCGTTGCTCCAGAGGAACTTGCCGAGATTGCCGACGCCGACCAGGTGGGCGCCGGCGATCAACCCCGAGCGCGTGATCTCCACGCCGCCGATCGTCTGGCCGATGTATTGGTCCAGCCCTTTGGACTGGATGTAGGACCACTGCTTGGCCTCGTAGGCGGTCACGGCGGCGATCTGGGCCTGCGGGTTCGACTTGAAGTCAGCGAGGCTCGTGATGCCGTCCTTGCCCGTCCAGCCGCCCCGCCAGTCGTTGGCGCCCGTCCCGTCAGGGCGGTAGTAGCCGGCGTCGATGAGTGCAGCTTCACCCATCTGGAAGAGGCCGACGTAGCCGTACGGGTTGACCACCGAGGCGTTCATGCCCGACTCGCGCTGCGCGAGGGCGTTGAGGAAGTCGGCGCACGTGCCCGCAGCCAGAACGCCGAACCCGGCCAGCATCAGCAGGGCGCCGAGGCAGCGACCGACGTGGCGGCGCAGCGCCGGCAGCCAGGTCACGGGCATGAGCAGCGGTTGAAAGGCGGGCAGGGCGTTCATTGCCAACCTCGCTCAGAAGCCCGCCTGCGTGGCGCAGGCCAGCGCCGCGCGGATCGCGCGGGGGTGGACGACGAGATCAGGGTCTCGGCCGTCCAGGATTTGGCGAGCGATAGGGCCGTCGTGCACGGTGGCGCCGTAGTCGCCGGTCGAAGGCTCGAAGGCAACCAACGCGCGCTCTTCCTCGCAGCGGCCCTGCGGGCAAGCGGCGACGACAAGCACCTGGTGCGCGCCGTCGTCGAAAAGCCGTGTCGCGCCCGTGGTGCCGGAGAGATCCTGCAGCCACTGTCCCTCGGTTTCGGTGTGAGCCCGGTGAGCGCGTGCGAAGTCCGGCGCCACCGACAGGGCGCGCTGGCCGTCGCCAACGAGAACGCCCGACAGGACGACGGTGAGCCGGGCGTCGCCGCAGCGCGCCTCGCCGTCGAGCTGGACGGCCGGTGCCGGCGCAGCGACGCTGATGAGGACCAGCGAGAGCGCGCCGAGTAGACCCAAGGCCATGGCGCCTACGGTGGGAGCGGCTTTGTGCATGTTGACTCCGTTCCTGGTGAGGTGGTCGACGATCACGAATCGGCTTGGATGGCGCACTGCAAGGCGTCACCGATCAGCGGCTGGTGCTCGGCCAGCGTGGTGTTGTGGGCGCCGGGGATGACTTCCCGGAGGTTGCGGCCCTCCATCACCGTGATGCCGTAGGCCCCAGTCGCGGGCTCGAAGGCAACCCAGGCGCGCTGGGTTGCGCAGTCCTGGGCCGGGCACACAGCGACGACGAAGGCGAGCTTCTTCCCGCTGCTGTACATGCGAACCGGCCCCGACTTCTCGCTGAAGCTCCGAAGCCAGGGGGCCTCGCCCCGGGCCTCGGCCGCATGCTTGGCGGCAAAGGCGGGGTCGGCAGCCAGCCAATGCCGGGCGTCTCCGGACTGGAGCGCCAGGCGGGCGATGGTGATCTCACCGGTAGGCTTGGACGGCGGGCACTTGGCCACGCCGTCCCGACGCCATTCCTGCGCCTGGGCGCTGGCGCACAGCGTCAGCAAGGTGGCAACGACAGCGACGAGGATTCGATGCATGGTGGCTCCTGAGGTCAGCGACGCATGGCGACCTGGGAGGTCGACTCGTCGAGGTCGGCGAGGAACTGGTCGGGCGGCGTCGCGCCCACCAGCCGCTTCCCGTTGGCCAACACGACCACGGGAGTGCCCTGCAGCTTCAGTTCTTCGCCGAGGTTCACGATGCGCTGGATGCCGCTCACATCGCAGTTGCCGCTTCCCTGGACCTCGCCGCCGCGCATGGCGGCCTGCCAGGCGGCCGCCCGATTGCCGGAGCACCACACGACGCGCGACTTCGGCACCGAGCGTGGGTCGGTCACGGGATAGACGAAGTGGTAGATCGTGACGTCCGGCAGCTGGGACATGAACTTGTGCAGTGACCGGCATACCGGGCAGCCCGGGTCCTCGAAGACCGCCAGCACGCGACGGCCGTTGCCGCGCACCTCCTTGATGGCCAGGTCCAGCGGCAGCTTCTGGAAGTCAACGCGGGTCAGCTGGTCCAGCCGCGCGGCCGTGAGGTCGCGGGACTGCTGCAGGTCGACCAGGCGGCCGTCGACGAAGCCGTAGCGGCCCGTCGAGTCGACGTAGAAGATGTCCGAGCCGGACAGAACCTCGTACACGCCGGCCACCGGCGACGCCGTGACCTGGTCTGCCGTCACCTTGCCGCGCGTGTTCGCCGTCACTGCGGCCTTGATCCGATCCTCGACTTCGCCGGCGGTGGCCGCAGAGGAGAACCCGACGACGAACAGGAGCGCAGCGACGGCACGCGCGATGCGCCACGTCGTCGATGCCACGAAGGATGGGGAGTTGGGCGTCATGCGCAGATCCTTGAAGTAGTCGGAGTCCAATGCCTTGAACTGCTGGGTGCAGTTGGGCGGGTTCGTGCATTTAGTGTGATTCAATAAATCACACTTCGCAACCTTTTTTTGGTGATTCGGAAATTCCGCTAGACTGGCCAACATGGACCAGCCCAAGCGCGGCCGCGGAAGGCCGCCCAAACCGCCCGAGGAGCGAATGGAGCAACGCTCCATCCGGCTGAGCCTGGCGCACTGGGCCAAGATCGACGCCAACGGCGGCATCGACTGGTTGCGAGGCGTCATCGAGCGGGCGAAAGCCGCCATCAAGCCGCCGGCGGACAAGACCTGAAGGCGGGTCATTCCTGCACCTCGCGGACCCCGTTGGCCAACCGGCACGCCTGGACGCTGGCGCGGATGAGGTCCGCAACGGCGTGCGGTTCGGATACGGCATTCAGCACGATCACTGGCGTGGTGCGATCCGTCGTCAGCAGCACCACGCGGCCGCAGCCGAACAGGCGCTGGACGATGGGCTCGACGACGGAGATGTCGCGGACTCGGAAGAGCTCGAGCTGCTCGGTGTCGCGCAGGAACACGCCGCGCTGCTCGGACAGGCGTTGGTCGGTCAGCTCGTAGCGATGCCGCGAGGTCCTGAACATCCGCCAGGCCGCGAACAGCAGCGGCAGGCCCAGCCAGGCCAACAAGCCGCAGACGAGGTACACCCAGAAGTGCGCGACCTGACCCTCGCTCTGCGCCCAGATCAGCCCGCCCTCGCTCTGGGCACGCATCGGACTGCCGCCTGGCGCGTCAGCCAAGGCTGCACCCCGGGCTGCAGCGGAGGTGCGCGCGTTCACCGCTGCCTCCCTAGGATGAAGTCCACCTGCAGGTGTACATTCCTGGCGTGAGCCGCGTTATGGCTCACAGCGGCACAGCCCAACTTGGAGTTTCTTGACCGGCGCACACCAGCCGCGCAGCCCCTACCGGAGAGCACCATGGTCAAGTTCACGTTCCGCCTTCTCTCGGCGAGCTTCTTCCTCGCACTCGCATTGCTGGGCATCGCCTGGAAGATCGTTGTCGCGTTCATCTCACTGATCCCTAGCGATGCAGGCGACGATGACGAAGTTGCGGTCGGCCGGCACCCGGACGACGTCTACGCCACCGAGCCGGTCTACCGTGATCGCCTTGGCCAACTGACAGGCATGGAGACCGGCCAGCCTCACGTCGAATTGCGTTAGGTCCATCAGCGGCGCCCCTTGGAAATAGCTGTACTGGCGACGCTGACCCCCTTCTTGCCGGCGTTCTTGGCAAAGCCGGCCGCCGATTCCATCAGTCCAGCCATGCCGCCAGCGGCGCGGTGGCCAACCCAGGCCATCATTCCCGTCCACACGGCTGGCATGCCGATGTAGAGCAGGAACAGCGCCACGTTCAGCATCATTCGCTTGTAGTTGTTGTCCCCGGCGTTGACGAAGAAGTCGAAGAAGAGGTTCCGGTCCGGGAACATCGCTTCGATCAGGTGGTCGTCCATCCAGCGGGCGAGGAACCACATCACCGACCAGAACTTGACGGTGAAGATGCCGACAGCGCCGTAGACCAGGACGCGCAGGTCGTAGCCGCTGAACCACACGACCAGTGGCAGGAACATGTAGATGACCATCAGGATCAGCGGCTGCATCATGGTCATCAGCGTGATGAGCGGCATCATCACGGCGCCCGCCACGAAGGCCTCGATGGCGGCACCTGTCGCGCCGAGCACCTCCTGAGGCGCGTGGGCAATCTTGGCCCAGGTGCTGCGCTCATCGCCCATCGTGGCTTCGGGGCTGATGTAGTTCGGCCGCGTCTTGGTCAGGGCGAGCTGAGCAAGCTTGTCCTCGGTTTCCTCATTGCTCATGCCCGTGATGACGGACGCAATGTTCTGCTTGAGTTGGCCCCAGCGGCCGATCTCCTCGGACATCTTGAACCGCAGGCCGACGTTCGGGTCCGCCCACCAGTCCGCGCAGGTCGGCCGGCTGCCCTGAGGCGCCGGCTCGCTGGTGTCCCAGTCGGCGTCGGCCCCGTTGGGGTCGAACGGGAAATCCACCAGTCGGCGCTCCGAGTGCATGCTCGGGTAAAGCGCCGGATCGTCACGGAATGCATGGCTGCCCATCCAGTCGACGTCGTTGTCGCCATAGGTCGCGATCGCGGCCTGGGACTCGACGGACTTGGGGTTGGTGCGCAGATAGCGGCTGCGCGCGGGAATGAAGCACTCGTTGTAGAAGCCCTGGATCTCGTCGCGCAGCGCCAGGTTGGAGATCGTGGCGATGTTGGCCACGTCCTGGATCATGCGCAGGTCCTTCATGCCGCCGTTCACGCCGGCGCGCACGGCTGAGTTCATGCCCGAAGACAGCGACATGACCGTGTACCAGTAGGCCGGCACCGCGGCTGCCTGCGGCGTGCCACTGAAGGCGGTGTCGTAGGTGGTGCCAGTGCTGGCGCCCGTCGCGGTCTGCGGGCTGGGATTGAGCGCAGTCGCCGGCGGCGTGAAGTACAGGCTGACACGCGAGAGGTCCGTCAGCGGAGAGGCCGCGAAGCAGGTCAGGAAGACGAACAGGCCCGTGTAGAACTGCACCTCCAGCTTGCGGACCATCCAGGTCACGGCGCCCTCATCCAAGCCCTTCTCGAAGGCCTCCACCCAGGTCGAGAAGAACATGAAGAGGAAGGGCAGCCAGACGAGGCCGGTGCCGAACAGCATCGACACGATGGTGTTCGCGATCGACCAGCCGAACATCGTCGTGAAGATCTCCAGGTAGGAGTCGAGTCCCATGGTGTGTCCTGAGCCTTCGGTTGAACGTGCGGGCCCTCAGCGGGCCCCCTCGCTGAGCCAGTGCAGCAGCACGGTCAGCTCCATCAGGGCGAAGAGAGCAGCCAGACAGTTGCGGGCTGCGCGGGAGACCCGGGCCGGCAGCGGCTTGAAGCCACGGCGCGCCGCGAGCCAGTCGAGGAACTCCACGCCCCGCGTCCAGACCAGGACGAACGCCACGGAATAGAGCACGACGCAGACCGGCTTCAGCCAGTGGAGCTGGTTGGGGAGCCGCTGCACGTCAGCCGCGTGGGGCAGCACGAACAGCCCGGCGAGTACCACGGCGGCGATCGACGCCATCAGCAGAAGCGCCCAGATCAGCGTGCGAAGCCAGAGGCTGCGCCGCGGCGCCGATGGCGCCGCGGTGGCACCTTCGCCAGGCGTGGGCGGCGGAGACATGGGAGTGAGTGCCATGGCCTGAACTCGCTGCGTCATGGTTTGATGCCGCCGTCGTTGACGGTCCGGGTGTCGCCGGCGCGGCCTGGTTGCACCGTGACCGAGTTCGCCTTGACGCCACGCGCGCCTTCGACGAGCGCCAGGGCCGTGGCGGAGACCATTTCCTTGCGGACCCGGCCTTCAAACAGGAAGTCCTCGATGAGTCGGTTCAGGATCGCCAGCTTGGCCTGGGCCTCCTTCACACCCACCGACGCATAGATGTTGGGCTCGGTCATCCCCGTCAGCATCGTGTTGCGGATCGCCAGCGCCTTGTCGATCGTCTTGGCGACCGCGATCTCGCGCACCAGGCGCTCCGTCGCGATTGCGCGCTCGGTCGGTGGCAGTTCCTTCAGCGCTTCGACGACTTCGCGGCTGACGGTGACGCCCGGGGCGCTCACCAGGTCCAGGTTGGTGGCATCCGGCACCGGGGCCGCGAGCAGGTTGTTCATCGCCTGGCGCAGCGGCGGAACCTCGCCCTCGAACTTGGGCGCCAGGCCCATGCCCGTGGACGTGCTCTTGGCCGGGCAGGCGGCGCCGTCGCAGGTGGCCACCTCCACCTCGCCCATGACGTCGGTGGCGTACTGGGCGGCGTCGGCCGCGCGCTTGAAGTTGCGCACCAGCTGCTGCAGCGCCACGGGACTGCTGGGCCGCGAGTAGTCGATCGTGTCGGGCGCGGTGACGGTGGTGTTCAGCGTCGCGTTGTAGCCGGCCGCCACGATGTCCTTGACGACGCGGACTGGCGCCTGGCCACTGCCTCCGGCGTAGGCGCCACCGACCCAAGGCACGCCGCTGCTGCCCCCACTCGTGTTGATCGACTTCTTGACGTCCACGATGTCGGTGTTGGCCGCCGTCATGTTCATCTTCCAGTCGACGCCCTTGGCTGCCTGCAGCCAGTCGTTGTACGGGTCGCCCCCCGCTTTGATCTGCGCTTCCATTTCCTCGCAGCTCTTGAGGGCGGCGCCGATCATGACGTCCGCCTTGGCCGAGTAGGTCTGGAAGAGTTGGTAGAGACCGGGCTGAGCGCGCTGCAGGATGTACAGCGGCAGCGCGGAGATGCCGGCCTTCACGGCATTGGTGACCTGCGAGCCGATCTGGGAAAAGCTGTTCATCAGGTTGCCCCAGCTCAGCCCCAGGTCGAACTTCCCGCACGAATAGTTCAGCCGCAGTGCGCTGTTCAATCCAAGTCGCGCGGAGATCTGGTTGCTGTTGTTGGAGCGGGCGGCCGGATCGCCGCCACCCAGCCGGTAGTACAGGCCGGAGCCGGTGTGCGGCCGCAGCTGCGCGGCAGCGGGGCCAGCCACGCTGGCCAGCGTGATCGCGGCTGTGGCAAGGACGGTCAGGCGGAAGCGGTTGTGCAGCATGGTCATCACCATCACCAGTGGACGGAACTGAGGAAGATCTGGCCGGCCTTCTGGCAGCACTCGTAGCGACGCCAGACGTTCCACACGTAGCCCTCGCCGCTCGACGTGTTGCCGTCGCCCCAGGAGGTCAGCCAGAGCGAGTCGTTGGCGCCGAAGGTGCCGCAGCGCGGCTCAGCGTTCGGGTAAAGGCGCTGCCAGACCGGCGAGCCGCCCGTCTCGAACATGCGAAAGCCCGAGTAGTCGCCTTCCAGCTTCGTGTAGATGTGCGGCTGGGAGGACTGGCTGACGATGCTCAGGACGCGGTTGGCCAGCACCGCCGAGGCCTTGACGCCCTGCACCTGGTGCAGGTCGTTGTTGCGCGGGTAGATGCCACCCCAGGTCTGCGGGAAGCCGTCACTGGTCTCCGCCAGGCCAGGCACCCAAGACGCCGGGTAGAGCATCTCGGTGGGGATCAGGCCGCGCCAGAAGTAGCTGTCGATCTCCGACTGGAAGTACAGGCCGAAGACGCTGGCCGACCCGGGGCAGAAGATGGCGCTCGAGGTGAAACCACTGGCGCCGATGGCGTTGACGAAGTTGCCCAGCTGGGCGATGTTCATGTTCGGCAGCCGGCCGATCTGCCCGAGGTTGGCGCCCAGGTTGGACACGCTGCGCATGCGGTTGGCGATCGTCGCAACCTGGTTGACCTTGCCCGCCAGGTTGGGAAGGTCGGCCATCAGCTTGGCGGACTGGACGGACTGGGCGAACTGCGACGGCACGGACGACCAGGACGAGAGGATCGAACCGATGGTGCTGGGGTAGTTCGACAGCTCGTTCACGCTGGGATACCGCACCGAGTTCGGGAAGGAGAACGACTGGCCGGCCAGCACGTTGGCCAGCAGTCCCACGGGATTGCCGATCACGTCGGCGTCGCGGGAGTTGTAGATCTCGGCCGACTTGGTCGACGAGCCCGCGCTGTCCAGCGGCGTAGACAGGAATGCGCTGCCGACACTGGCGCTGGCCGTCGCCACGACACGGCCAACGTCGCCCCAGGGATGGTTGACCGGATCGTGGTACGTCGACACGATCGCATCGGGCACGTAGTGCTGGATGCGAAACGACGAGACGACGCTGCACTTGATGAAGCGGCACTTCAGCCAGAAGCACACGCCTGTGGGCTTCCACTTGATGCAGGCGGGCAGCGCGGACACCGTGTCGGTCAGGATCGCCGCCGTGTTGGTCTGAGCAGCCGCCGGCGTCGGTAGCAGGGCGCACGCCGCTACCGTGAGCGCGATTGCGAGGCAGACGCTGTTGGCAAGACCTGCACACCAGACGTGCAGCCGTTGGATCAGCATCGTCGTCATGGACGCCTCCCGTTGCCCTGGGCCTGGGCCGACTTGAGGAAGAGGCGGACCGCTTCGGCAACGTCGGTGACGCCGTAGACGATGGCCTGCCCGTTGATGACGACGGCCGGCATGCGGTCGACGCCGTACTGCGTGGCCAGGCCGATGCCTGTGGCCGCGTTGCTGGCCCGTTCCTGCAGGCCGGCACCCATGGCGCGCATGCGCTGCTGCGCGATCTGGGCTGCCTTGTTGGGGTCGCTGGGCAAGCCCTGGGACAGCTCGTCCTGCAGCTGCTGGAGGCCATCCAGGCGGTAGACAGTTGCGCCCTGGGCGTTGGTCAGGACCATCGCCGAGTTGGCGAAGACCTCGACCTTCTGGATCGGCTGCTGCGCGTGGGCCGGGCCCGCCGCAAAGATGGCCGCGGCGATCAGCGGAAGGAGGGCGCGGAGCATCACTCACGCCTCCCTGCCAGCTGCCTGGCGATGAGCTTGGCCGCATCGACTTCGCTGCAGCCGTGCTTGTCCATCATGCGGCGACGGGCTGCCTTCTCATGGCCCTCGGTCATGGCCAGCGCGATCGGCAGCGCCGGCGGCACGTTCCGGAAGAGCCACTGGCCGATGGCTGAGATCAGGACGCCCTCGGTGTACTTGGGCGGTTCCTTCGTGGCGGACTCGATGAGCTGGCGCTGCTCGGGCGTGAGCGACCGGAAGCGCGCGACCTGCTCGATCTCGCTCTTGTCCATCGTGAGCAACATCCACCACTCGCACATGGACAGCACCCGGCTCATGGAGTCGGGGAAGTCCATCATGTTTTGGGTGGCCAGCCAGAACCAGATGTTGAGCTTGCGCCACATCTTCGTGCCCTTGGCCACCTTGGGGCCGAGCAGCTCGTTCGTCGAGATCAGGTGGCCCTCGTCGGTGAGGAAGATGATGGGCCGGTCCTGCGCCTGGAAGCGCTCGCCGCGGGCCTGCACGCCGTCGATGAGGCTGGTGTAGGCGAGCGCGAGCGCGTCGTTGTAGCCATCCATGGTCAGCGTGCCCATCTCGACGACGGTGACGTCGACGTCGGGCCAATCGCTGCCGGGCCGGTTGAAGAGCTTGCCGCGCAGCGCCTGGGTGAAGACCATCATGGACTGGCCCATTTCCTCGGCGCGCGCCTGGCGGGTCTGCGACAGCGAGGGGTCTCGCGCCATGGTCATGAGCTGGATGGCCACGTCGTGGACCACGACCTGGCTACGCTTCTCATCCCGCGCCGCGAGGGCCGCACGGATGATGGCCACGCTGACCATGTAGCGGTCGGCGCGCGTGAAGCGCTCGACCTCGCGGGTCTCCCCACCCGTGATCATCATGGTGGCAGAGATCAACATCTCGCCCAACAGGTCGCGCTTGTCGGTGGGGTCGGCTTCCTCTTCCTCGGCGTCCGGCACCTCTGCAGGTTGCTCGGGCTCCTCTGCCTTCGGGTCGGGGGCGAGCGTGGCGTAGGTCTCGCCGCCGGCGTTGCCTTCGGCAGCGATCGCATGCCCGGTCTTGCTCTTCTCCATCGCCCAGTACGAGGTCATCACGTCCTCGTCGTCCAGGAGCTTCATGGCATGCACGAAGGGCGGCAGGCTCACGTCGGCGTCCTGGTTGAGCTGCACGGAGTGCGTGCTCAGACCCATCTCGGCGAAGAATTGCTGCAGGAGGTCAAAGCTCTTGCCCGCATCGGCAATCACCAGGCGCGGCTGGTAGATCGCCATCACCAGCATGCACAGGTAGTTGAGCGTTGCCGACTTGCCGGCGCCCGTCGGGCCCAGCACCAGCATGTGGGCGTTCTTCTTTCGGTCGCGCTTGTTCAGCGGGTCGACCAACATCGGCTCGCCGCCGCGGTTCCAGAACCAGAAGCCCGGTCGGCCGGTACCGCGGGCGCGACCGTACAGCGGCAGCAGGGCCGCGACATGCGACGCGAAGACCAGGCGCGAGCGCCGCATGTACTGCGTGTCGAACACATGGTCGAAGCACATCGGCAGACCGCGGATGAAGGCATCCAGCGGCACCAGGTCATGCCGAGCGTCGATGAACTTGAGGCCCGAGGGCACCAACTGGGCGTTGACGGCCGAGATGGACGCGTTGAGTTCCTCCCGGGTCGCACCCGTGAGGTACAGCGTCATCACCATCGGATAGAGCTTGTCGCCGTGCGCCAGGCGCGACAGCACCCGCTCGCATTCCGTGTGGGTTTCCTGGGCAACGGCGGTCTGGGCGCGCGAGGCGTCGCGGATGCCCTCGATGTGGCGCTCGATGCGCTCCTGGCGCTCCACCACGACCGTGATGGAGAGCATCGACCCCTCGGGCAGGCGGTCGAATCGTGCGAAGCACTCGTCGCCCTGCTTGCGCTCAGCCGTGAAGTGGCCGATGCCGGGCTGCGAACGCAGGTTCTGCAGCGTGAGCGCCTTGTACGGCACGCCATCGAACTCCCAGATGCCTGCGACGGGGTCGGAGACCGGCTGGGACAGGTTGAGCTGCTCGGCCAGGTCCCAGAACGGCAGCGGCGCGAGGTCCTCGCCGTCCTCGGAGGCGGTGGGGCTGCGGTCGCCGGGGTAGGGCGCCCGCTCGAACAGGTCCTTCAGCGTGGGAGCCCAGTCGACCTTCGGGTTGAAGAAGGGCAGCATCCACTCGTAGAAGTCGCGCCCGGTGCAGCGCTTCGCGGCGATGCCGGCCTCATTGAAGGTGGACATCAGCGTCATGGCCACCTGTTCCAGCTGCTCTTCGCAGGAGGTGGTCTCCGTCACGGCGTTGACGAAGCGGCGATAAATGCAGGCGCGCACGCGTCGCTGCTGGCCACGCCACGGCTGGCCGGTGACCTGGGTGTCTGTGAACAGGCCTCCCGGCTTGGACATGTTGGCCAGGTGGTCCTCAAGCTCGGCGATGAAGGCCTGCGTGTACTTGGACTTGAGGATGGCCTCGGCGCGCGCCGGGTCGGCGTGGGCCTTGCGGACGTAGTCCTTGAACTCGTCGATCAGGCCGCCAATGTTGCGGTCATCGTTGCAGAAGAACTGGACGATCCAGGGGCTGCCAGCCTCCGTCTCGGGAATCGCCTGCAGGGCTTCCTGGATCCGGTAGGCCTGGTTGCGCAGGAACTCGTCAGGCCGCGCCTCCGTGGCCACGGGCGCCAGCTCGAAAACCATGCCGAGGGACTCGCCGTCGATCAGCTCGAAGACACTGCGGTCCGGGTCGTACTTGGTCCACGGCAGCAGCTGCGTGAACGACGGCGGCCGGGAGGCCATGCGCCGGCGCTGCGCGACCGTCAGCGGCTCGGCGGCCTTGGCGTTGGCCTTGGTCTTCGGGGCAGCCTTCGGCGCCGGCTTCGAGGGCCCGCCAGCGCCTCGCGCTGCAGGCGCCTTCACCGCGGGGTCCGGAGCGCCGCCAGCGGGCACCAGGCGGGGCTTCGGGAACAGCTTTTCGAGGAAGTTCATGCGCTTGTCCGGGAGTCGATCCAGTGCGGTGCTGCTTCAGCGCGCTGCGGCCACGTCGCGATCACCGCCAGCGCGCGCCACGGGCCGCGCGGCCGCTGCCGGCTTCTGGGCCGGCGGCGGCTCGGCCGCGACGTCGAACTCGACGCCCAGCGCGTTGCGCATCGGCGGCACGTCGGCCATGACGCCACGCGTGGGGGCGACCTCGCCCGGCAGCGCGTACTCGACGGTCTCGTACATCGGGAAGACCGTGAGGTAGCCGGGCACCGGGTAGCGGCCCTTGGCCAGGTGCGGGTGCACGTACATGACCAGGTCGGGGTTCGGCAGACGCTGGAAGCGCTGCTGCATGGGCTGGATCTGGCTGGCGTACGCAGTCGGCCGCAGGCCAGCAGCGACATCGCCCTGCGAACCTTGCGATTCGGGCGCCCGCCGGGTGCTGGTGTCGCGCTCCTGCAGGCGCTCGCGCGGCTCGGCCGCGCCGGCACCGGCGCCCTCGGAGCGGGTGTGCTCCTTGTAGACCTCGGTGATGGTCTTGCCGTCTTGCGGCAGAGGGGAGCTGCGCGGACCGGTCACACTGCAGGCCGACAGCAGCGCAGCGGCGGCGAGGCCTGCGGCCAGGGTGAAACGTTCAGTCGAGGCCATAGGGTGCTCCAGTGCCCTTCTCGCGGGCGGCTTGTGAGGAGAGGCGGCGGTGATCCAGTCGGCGTCCGTTGGGCGCCTTGTCGATCGCGATTTCCTGGTCGATGTGCACCACGACCTTCTGGCCGGCCGGTGTGACGACGGCATCGAAGCTGTTCTTGAGCCGCTGCAGCAGCCAGTTGGTCACTTCGTCGGTCGCGCCGGCGGCGGCTTGGCCCATCACGTAGGCGCCGCGGCTGCCGGTCACGGACGTGGTGTCGCCGCCGGTGACGCCGTTGGTCGTCGTCGAGGTCTGCGCAGCGGCGTAGGCACGGGAGGCGACGCCCAGGGAGCGCAGGCCGACGATGTCCGTCAGGTAGGACGGCGCGTTGGTGACGAAGCGTCCTGCGATGCAGGGGTTGCCCCAGAGGTCGGAGATGTAGCCGAGCGGGCGGCGGCCGCCGGCGGCGCCGCTGTTCACGCTGCCACCCGACGCCCCGGCTCCTCCACCCATCGACATGCCCGCGCCGCCTGATGAGCCACCGGAGCCCCCCTTGCTGTCGGCGTTGACGGTGCGGATGGTGCCGTCCTCGAAGACGAAGGTCAGCGAGTAGATGTGGCCTTCCGAGCACGACATGGCCATGTCGCCGATCGCGATGCCCGACACGACGATGCCGGAGATCTCGTCAGGCACGAACATGCCGCTGGCGGCCAGGTTCTCGCGGCCGATGAGCAGCTTGAACTGCATCGGGTCGGTCACCTTGCCGTCGATCGGCACCCGACCGATGAGCGAGGTCATCGTCGTGACCCGGGTCAGGGTCGCGTTCTGGGGAATCGTGTAGAACGGGACGAGCGGCGGCTCGGCACGCGGGTTGGCCAGCACGTCCGGCTGCTGTGTGACGGCGGCCGTCTGCGGGGCCACAGGTGCGGCGCCCAGGCGAGCCCGCACGAGGGTGCCGGTCTGACCGTTCGGGCCGCGTTCCTTGCTCTCGGCATAGCCCATCGGCGCGAACACCTTGTAGGTCACGCTGCGCGGCTCGGCGCCGTCTTCGTAGCCGAGACCACCCGGCACGCCCTCCGGCCGAGGCCGGCCGGCCTGGGCATTGCGCGACTGGCTTTCCGAGGCGGTATCGCTGCCCTGCAGGACGCCTTGGCGGCCCTTGAGCTGGTCCACGAGCTGGCCGGCGCTGTCGGTGGCCTGGCTGAAGGTATCGCCCAGCTTGTCCAGCACGTTCTTGCGACGTGGCGGGTCGGTGGCAGCGGCGCCGGCGGCGTCCACCGGATCGATGGACCGCGCTGGCGCGCTGGCCGCCGCCTCGGTGGCGGCCGGGCGCGCCTTCTCCAGTTCGGCGCGCACCTGCTCACGGACGAGGGAATCGAGGTCCCCGCGGTTCCCCTTGATGGCGCTGCGCAGCCGTGCGTTCTCGTCCATTTGGCTCTGGACCTGGCGGCGCAGCTCGGTGTTCGCGGCGACGACGGTGCGCATCGTCTCTGCCGGGCTGTCGGCGTC
The DNA here is from genome assembly GCA_041914785.1 of Roseateles sp. Lineage (GTDB taxonomy): Bacteria > Pseudomonadota > Gammaproteobacteria > Burkholderiales > Burkholderiaceae_C > Pelomonas. Next base: position 47,633 of record JAYSCT010000004.1, on the reverse strand, counting down.
GGCGGGCAGGGCTTTGGAATCCGGGCGCCCCGGGTCCGGGATGGCCGTCATTTCAGGGCCGGCCTTGACCGGCCCGCCACGAACCTGCTTCCAGATGATGAAGCCGACGATGACCAGGCCGATGACGGCCAGTACCGGAACGAGTTTGTTGCGAGGGAGTGCCATGACGTGCTCCGGGATCAGCGGCAGGCCTCGAAGGGCCGGTCACAGACGAGGTAGAGGGCCGTGGTGTCCGTCTCCGATCCGGCGCGGCCGAGGACGCCGCTGTGTGCCGTCGACGTGATCCAGTTGCCGCGGATGTCCTCCAGGCGGATCTCCAGGGGGGATGGCTCCAGGTTGGTCATGCGCACGGCCGTGACCCAGAGCGATCCGGCCCGCCAGGCGCCGATGGGCGTGGTCTGCACGCGCGCGCCGCGGTAGAGGTCGGGAATCGACTTCAGCTCCAGCGGCACCTGGTGGATTGCCGGGTCGCCGCCGGTGAGGCGCCACGGCGCATAGAGGCGGCGTGCCGCGTAGCGGGTGAGCATCACGGCGTCGATGGAGACCTCGTCGGCCTCGTCGCGCGCAGCGCGGGCATCGCTTGACTTCTCGCCGGCGCCGGCCGCCGCCGTGGCAGCGCTTTTCGGCTGGGTCTCGGCGCGTCCGAAGATCTGGATCTCGCTCGACGCGGCGGCCGTGCTGCGGTCGGCCACCAGGTCAAGCGGGATCTGCAGTTGCTCGCCGTCGAGCTGCTCGACGAAGACGCGAACCGAGCCGAAGGGCATCAGGGCGGTCACATACATCGTCTTGCCAACGATGTTGATCCGGGCGTAGCTGGCGATGTCCTCAGGTGCATTGAGCGCCACCGGCTGGTTGAAGGTCACGAGCCGTTCGCGGTTGACGGGCAGCGCGACGCGCACCGGCTTGCGATCAAAGATGACGCGCTCAATGGCCTCGGACGCCGGCGCCATGCCTTTGGCGTCGCTCACGGCCGGGCTCGCGACGCGAGCGGCGCTGCGTGCCGGGCTTGAATTCACGGTGGCAACGGCTGACGTTGGCGTGGCTTGCGGGCGGGCACGTTGGGCCGGCTGGTCGTCGGTTTCTCCGAGATCCAGCGGCGTCATGTCGAGCTGGGCCTTTGGCGCGCCGGCTGCGGGTGCGGCGGCCGCCTTCACGGGCTTCACCTCCACCTGGGCCGAGGCGGCGAGCGGGCTGAGCAGCAGTGCGGCGCAGACGGCGGCCAGGCGGCTCAGGAGGGTCGGGGCAGGGATCATTTGGTAGCTCCTGGTTGGCCAGCTGGCGTCATTGGCCGGTCGGTCCGGGCAGCGTGGCCGGGGTGGGCGTCGGTTGGCCCGGCGTGGCGCTGGTCGCTGCCGACTTGCCGCCATCGCCCTTGGCCAGATCAGCGGCCTGCAGGCGTTCGGGGCGGTTGGCGCCGAAGCAGTCGATGGCCAGGCCGAAGGGGTTCTTCTCGCGGTCGACGTCGAAGCGGACCACGCGCAGCGGGTAGCGAATCACGGCAGTCTTGACGGGCATGGCGCCCATGGACTCCCGCAGCTCCATGTCGAGCTTGACGGTCCAGGCGTCGTCGCTTTGCAGCGTCACGCGCCAGTCCTCGTAGGTGTGGCCGGGCACTTCGTTGAGTGAGCGCGTCCGGGTGCTCAGCTCGCCGGCGTCCGAACGCTCCTTCATGTCCGCCTTGAGCTGCTCCTGGCACGCCGGCGTGAGGTAGTGCTGGAAGGCGAAGATCTGCTGTCCGTAGTCCTTGCGGCCATCGGTGGACCAGCGATTCACCTGCTGCCAGACGTAGAAGCCGAAGGCGTAGACGTTGGGGGAGGGGACGGGCGCCACGCCATCCTTGACGTTGATCACTTCGCCGGCACGCATCGACGGCGACACGTTGACGGCAATGTGGTGTGGCACCCTCTGAAGGAGGAACATGCCCACGATGGACACGGCGCCGATGACGAGGAGCGAGCGTCTCAGGTCGGAGATGCGGCCGTCACGGTTGCGCACGGCGTCGATGTACTTGCCCATGGTGTTCCGTAGGTGCTTGGGGTGAGGGATCAGCGCTTGCGGCCGGGCATTGGCCGGCCCAGCTCCCACGCGCTGTCGTGGGAGATGAACTGGGCGCTGCCGAAGCCCTTGCGCGCGGCCCAGAGCCGCATGCGCTGGATGTGGAAGCCATCCGGCTTGCCCCGCTTGGTGGAGGCGAGCCAGATGGAAGTGCGCCAGACGACGGCCAGCGTGCCGACGACGGCGAAGCCCAGCAGCACCTGCCAGATGCCGATCGCGAAGGCCGCGACGCCGCCCACGATGAGGTTGGCGACCAATGCCAGCGAGCCGACGATCTTGGCCTCGCTGGCGGTCATGCCGTTCATGATGGGCGGCTCGACGTTGACGCGGTCGGTCATCGGTGCACGCTCAGCCTGCAGGTCGTGCGTCGGCGCGTGAGCGCCCGACGCCTCTGCAGATGCGGCCTGTTGATCCTTGCGCGTCTTGCTCATGGCAGGCGAGCCGGGCGTGGCGTCAGAGGATGCTGGCGGCGGTCGTCAGGATGGCGACGATGGCCACCAGGACGATCGAACCCCAGATGAAGTACTCCTTCACCTCGGCGATTTCGGCGCGGCCGTCGCGGTATTCCTCCCACTTCTTGAGGGCGCCCATGGGAATCTTGTAGAAGGCGACGGCGCCGATGCCGAGCACGATGACGGCGACGCCGGCCTTCAGCAGGGCACGCCACAGGCCGGGCATGTCGCCGGCGTTCACACCTTGCGGCTGGATGGCGGTGGGGAGGTCGGCGAAGGCCGGATGCACCATCAGGGTCAGTGCGCCGATAACCAGCGGGGTCTTGAAGGAACGGCCCTTCTTGGCCAGCAGCGCGAGGCGATGGCGCAGGGAGATGAAGAGTTGCTTGAACATAAGGTCACTCCAGAAGTTGAGGCAAAAGGACATCCGTGCGGCGCGCCGCGTGGCACCGGCATCCGCATTGAGGGGTCGTCGGGGAACGGCGGGCGGACACGCCCTGTCGGGTGGCGGCCGCGAACCAGCTCTGGTTCAACGGATCGTCCCGACGCCGGCGTTAGGGCGGGCGTTGAGTCCAGGGCGCACAGCGGCGGCCTGTTTGGTCGGTGTGGATGTGCAGAAACATGGTTCCCTGGCTCAGTTCGTGACCAACAAGACCAGCAGGAAGGTCGCCAGCACGGCGATGCGCAGTGCGTGACTGAACGCCTCACGGCTGTCGATCCGACCGGCCTGGTGGTTCTCCCAAAGACCCAGCAGCACGTGGCCGACAAGCGAGACGAACACCGCGCCGACCAACAGGGCGAGCAAGGCGGCCATGACGGCGGCTGAGTGCCCTGATCCGGCAGTGAAGGCGTTGGTGATCGCGTTCATGGCTGAGGCAGACGTTGTTCCAGGTCCCTTTGCTTACTGGCGGTACTCGCCGCGAAGCGGGGGGATGGAGCGTGGCTGGCGTGGCGCGTCGAGGTGATCGTCCACGCCGCGCTGAACCAGCGCCAGGTCCCGCTTGAGCCACTCGTAGCGGAAGCTGATGCGTTGACCGGTCGGCGAGCGTCGGCTGGCCTCATCGACCATCGACTGCAGGCGCTGCAGCTCATAGCTGATGCGGGCCAACTGCTCGCGCTCCGAGTCCTCGTCGGCCGAGGCGGGCCGCATGGCCATGACCGCGGCGGAGACCAACACGGTGAGGGCCAGGGCGCGCAGCGCCCAGGTCCTGCGGTTGACGTTCGGGGCCGTTGTGGGAGTGATGTGGGGCATGGCAGCTCCTTGTTGGGTCAGACGTACTTCTTGAAGGCGCTCAGGGCGGTCGACAGCGTGTAGGCCACCAGCACGGTGAAGATCAGCACCATGTAGGCCGGGTTGAAGTTGCCGAACGGCCAGGACAGGTAGAAGACGAATCCGCCGGTGAGCGCCCAGATGGCGAACTTCTTGGCGTGGTGGTAGACGAAGGAGCTTTCCCGGCCTCCGCCCCAGCGGCGCAGGTCGCGCCGCATGAGGCCGTCGACGGCGCCTAGCACGCAGGCGAGCAGGAAGGCTGGAAGCGCGAAGAGCGCGATGGACATGCGCAACAGCACGTCCTGCAGCACGAACATCGAGATCAGGATGTACCGGGAGAGTTCGCCCATCAGCGACGTCGCGGCGGCGTTCATGCCTTTGCTGAGGCCGCCCTGCACCTGGCGCCCTTCGGCCTTGAGCTGGTTCCGGTAGAAGCGGATCGCGCCGAGCCGCTCGTAGGGATAGGTGACCGCTTCAACGATGGTCTTGGCGAACCCCGTGGTGTCGTCGATCAGCACGGAACGCGGGGCGGCGGCGATGTAGCCCAGGTCTTCCTTCACCAGCGACTGGATGTGGTGCTCGCCCTGGTCCTCCCAGAGCGTGTAGCAGCCAATGATCTCGATGAGGACGCCGATGCCCCAGCTGGCCATCGTCATGAACAGCAGGCCGAAGACCAGCTCCATGACCAGCACGACGGGCCCGCGCTCGCTGACGGCGCGCGGCTTGACGGTCCCGGCCGGCTTCATTGGTCACCCTCCTCGAAGGCCAGCTCGCGGGCTGCTGCGAACGCATCGTCGGACGCCGGCGTGGCCGGCGCCCCGGCAGCAGCAGCTGAGGCTGCTGCATCAGCCTCAGCGGTGCGCGTGCCATCCTTGGCGCCCGGAGCCCAGCTGCTGAGGTCCTGCGCGATCAAGCCCGTTGCCGCGGCGGCCGCGCCGAGCGGGTGGTCACCCAGCCAGTCGCTTTCCTTCCACCAGGTTTCCGAGGTGCGATAGCGGACCTTCATCTGCTCGGCGACCTGCATCAGGGACGGCGGAATGAACGGGTCGTCGCGGTTGTCCGGCAGGGGCACGCGGATCTTGAAGAGCCGGTTGCCCTCCAGCAGCGCGAAGGCTTGGCCCTTGGGGAGCTGCAGGATGTCGGCGGCAGTGATGAGCGGCACCTTGGTTGAGCCCACCCGGTCCTCATTGCGGGACAGGAAGTCGGTGCCGCTGCCATCGGCCGCCGTGTCGGTGACGCCAGAGACCACGGTCAGGGTCTGCACGTCGACCTGGGGCATTTGTTCGGCGATCAGGTTGGCGGTGTTGGTCGACCGCACCCGGAACATGACCACGTGGTTGAAGTTGTCCAGGATCTGGTTGGCCTTGGCGGTAGAGCCGGTCTTGGCCTCGAAGTCGGCGATGGACTGCGTGTAGGCCGTGATGCGGAAGCCCGCGCCGCCGAGCTTGTTGACCATGGGCACGAACTCGGGGCCGCAGATCTCGTTCACCTCGTCGAAGTGGCAGCAGATGGTGGGCAGGATCACCTTGCCGTCCGGGCGGTGCGGGTCGATGCCGGTCTTGTAGAGCTTGCCGCCTACCGAGACGAGGTCCGCGAGCATGGAGTTGCCCACGGCGCCCGCCACCACGGAGTCGGACAAGGCATCCAGGCCGGCATAGACGATGCCGCCCTGGCGGATGATGGTCATCCAGTCGAAGATGGGCCGTGGGTCGGACTCGTCGAAGTAGTCCGGGCTGATCAGCTTGCCAACGGCGCCGGTGGTCAGCTTCTCCAGGAACGGCCCCAGGGACGCGATGATCTTCTCGAAGAAGGACTTCTCGTAGGAGACGGCGGTGGCCAAGCCGTTGAGTACCGGCTCCACCAGACGGGCTTCCTTGATGTACAGCACCAGCGCGACGAGGCCGGGCGATCGGTCGGCCAGGGCGCGTGGCACGGGGAACTTCTTGTCGCCCGAGATGCGGTCCGCAAGACCGTCGACCTTGTCCTTCCAGCCCTTGACCTGGCCGGCAGCCTCGGCCCTCGTGAGGGCCAGCTGGGCGTAGTCGACGAACAGCGCGTCGATGCTCGTGATGTCGCTGAGCAGCGTCTCGTAGGTCGGCACGCGGCCGAGCGCGACCTGCGCCTGGGCGACGAGGTTGCTGAAGCGCCAGCTGAACTCCTTGAACGCGGCCGAGTTGCCGGCGGAGGGCAGGGCGTTGGTGGCGCGGCTGGCGACCTCGGTGATGCGCGAGAAGTTGCCGATGCCGTTGTAGCGGGCGGAGATCTCGGGGTAGCCCAGGTGGAAGATGTAGAACTGGTCCAGGCGCCCTGCGCGGGCCGCCTCGGCGTACATGCGCAGCATCAGGTCCGCGTCCCCCTTGGGGTCCACCACGACCGTGACATGGCCCGCGTGAATGTCCTGGGTGGCGTTGAGCTCGAGCATGCGCGTCTTGCCGACGCGGGTCGTGCCCTTGACGATCATGTGACCGTTGCGCTCGGACTGGCGCAGCTTGACCGGGGCCTCATCGAAGCCCACGCCATGCAGGATAGGCGTGCCGCCGAGGTCCACCTGCTGTTGCAGCGGGTTCCACCAGTACGGCGCCTCGACGACGTACTTGGCCGCGACCGCGATCTTGGAGACCACGGGCTTGCGGTCCTGCAGGCGCTGCTCGGCCCAGCTGCCGAGCTTGGCGCCGGCCTTGCGCAGGGCCATCTCGCGCTCGGATGGCGTGATGAACGGCTGGGCGTCGGGACGGCTGGCGTCCACGCGGCGCTGGGTGTGCAACTGACCCCAGGCAAAGCCTTCACCGAGGTAATGATCCTCTTTGGCGACCGGGATCTTGTGGGGTGCGATCCGGGTGATCTTGCAGTGCTTCAGTCCGTGCTGGTAGCGCAGGACCTCGAAGGCCTGGCGGGCGCGCATAACGCCGAAGCCGCCGGCGATCAGGCCCGTGATCCAGCCGAGCTGCCAGGGCATCATGAGCGCCCAGGGCGCCACGATGGCCACCAGGGCGCATCCGAAGGCAACGTAGGCACTCCACAGCTCAATAGGCGGCCGCAGCTTGGCCTCCAGGACGTTGGTGTTGCTCATGGCCGTCCTTTCACGCTGGGAACCGAAATGGGCACCGGGACCGCTTGAGTGATGCGGCCGTCCGGCAGGATCAACAGCGGCACGACGGAGGCGCCGAGGGCCATGAGCTGCTCGCCCAGCCAGACCGCCGGCGCCGGTGCCATCGGCAGGCCGCCGCTGAGGGCGCGGATACGCAGGAAGTCGCTGCCGGTGTTCGCACGCACCACGATGCCGGTGGCGCCCATGGCGGCCAGGCGCTCCCGGTTGGCCTTGAGCCAGCTGGTGGACCTCGTGTCATCGCCCACCAGGAACAGGGGATGCACCATCCACTGCGGGTACGGCCAGGCGGGGTTGCTGCGCAGCGTGCCGGGCCGCAAGCCCGGCGAGCGAACCGGGAACTGGATCAGCGGCGAGACCTCTGGCGATGCGTCATCGGCGATTCCAAACGACATCAGCGCGCCGGTGGGCACGCCAGGACCTGCGTCATGCACGACGACCAGGCCGCCGGAGGTCATGGGGGGAACGGGACCAGTCTGTGCCTGCGCGATCAAGCCCAGCCCAGTTCCGCCCCCCATGATTGCGAGAAGAAAAGCGGTGACCGCCCGCCGCATCCACCTAAAAACTGCTGCTGCCCGATGGGAGGTGCCAGGCGCGCCGAGGGTGTTGCAGCCAGGAGCGCGTCCGGCAACGGACGCCGGGCGGTCACCCAAACTGAGGCACCCACTGCTGGGCGCGGTACGTTGCGTCGTGCTATCAGGCATGGCTGCCCTCCTCGACGATCCGACGCAGGCGCGGGGCAGCGCCTGCCTGGGGCAGACGTGCGAGACGTTGGAACACCGCAGCGGCGTAGGGCACCGAGCGCGTTCTGTCGCTAGGGTGGTGGTAGCGGCCAACGGCCTCGAACCAGTCACCCTTGGTGGCTTCGTAGTGCTCGCGCAGCAGCACGGCACCGACGCCCATGTTGGCGTAGGCGTCGAGCGCTCGGCGCGGCGAGCCGAGGCGCTCAGCATTCCACCCCCAGTTGACCTGCAGGAGTCCGCAGTCCACGTTGGTGATGCCCTCGCGCAGACACGCCTGCAGCTTCTCGACCGCAGCATCTTGCGTGTTGAAGCGCATGGGCTCGCCCCGGACACAAAGGGTCCAGGGGTAGGGCAGCGACTTGTTGCCGAAACGCAGCACGCTCTCCTGGCATGCAACGCTGAACAGCACGGCCGCTGGGATGTCGGCGGCAGCGGCGACGCGGACATAGCCTGGTGGGATCGGCGTCGCCATGGCCGCAGCGCCGGCGTGACCGGCCCACGTCGCGCCGAGCATGAGGCCCGCGCCGCGCGCCAGGAAGGCGCGACGGCGGAGAGAGGGGCTTTGTTCGGCATGCATGGCGGTCACGGGCTGGATCTCAGGGGCCGCGCTTGGCGGACTTGGGCGGCTGGACGACGTTGCCCGGCACCGGCACGTAGCTGCCGTTTGGCAGGTGGTTGGCCTCGGCTGCGGCGGGTGTGGCGGCGACCTTGGGCAGCCCGTCGAAGCTGATGACGGGCTCGTTCGGATACAGGCGGCGCATGGCGTCCTCGAAGGCCACCGCCCACGCCAGTACGCGCTCCGTGTCCTGGTGGTGCGCTTTGGCGAACAGCTCGGCGTAGCGCTTGCGCTCGGCCGCATTGCGCGCATGGATGCCCAGGGCTTCGATGGGCGTGAGGTTGGTCACCGAGAAGGCCGCTCGCGGCCCGCGCAGCAGCAGCTGGGCGCGCTGCATCTCGTCATCCGTCAGGCCCCAGATGCGCGCCAGGATGCGGTCTTGGCTCTGCAGCACCAGCCCCTGGCCATCGCTAGTCAACGCGCCAGCCTGGCCCGTCGAGGTCTGGGCCATGCTGGTCTGCTGCGGTTCAACCGCGTGGGCCAGTTCGGCGAAGAACAGGCCGCCAACGCCGGTGAGCGCGATGAACAGGAATCGAATGTTGACCTTCATGAGCGCCTCCGGTCTGTGTCACGAGTCGGGGGGGCGGCAGGCAGGTCGGTTTGGCCGGCGTGCGTTTCGGCCTTGTCCTGCACCGTGGGCAGCTGCTTCGCGGTGCGCGTGTCCGTGGTCAGCGCGCCAAGTGCCGCGACGCAGAGCGTGCGGAAGACGTCGCGCAACGGCCGCGGCGCCGGCGCGGCATCCTTCTTGGCCTGCTGGACCAACGACATGCCGATGCCCGCGCCGTCGGCACGTGAGCGGCTGCCCGGGCGGGGCGCGGGAGGCTGGGGACGCTGTGTCATGGCGGGCGCTGGGCAGGTGGAAGTGGCCAGGGACGCGTGGCGCTGAAGCTGACGCATGGGGGCCGCCTACTCGTTGCGGCCGTCCGCCCGGAGCAAGGCCTCGCGGCCGTTCACGTCGAACAGCGCGCTTTGAGCTGCCGGGTTGGCCGCCTTCACCGTGACGCCGTTCTTGCTGTCGCCCTCGCGCAGGAACAGCACGCGCTTGTCGGCGGGAACGCCGGTGCCGACGACAACCGAGGGCTGACCGTCCCACAGGTCCACGGCCAGGACGGTGCCGGTTGGGACCGGCGCAGAGGCTGGTGCCGCAACCGGCTTGGGCCGTGCGCGCGCCACGCGCGCCGTAGTTGCCGAGGTCGCAGCAGCCTTCGCTGCGTGATCGGTGGCCAGGCCATCGACCCGTGTCTTCAGGTCGGCCAGGTCGTGCTGGAGCTGGGCCAGCCCGGAGGTGAGGTTGGCATTGATCCCGACCTGGGAGGCTTGGGCGTCGGCGAGCGCCGCAAGGGAAGGCGTGGGCGCGGCCGTTAGGCCGGCAGCGGTCGCCGGCGCCGATGCGGCCGTGCCGGAGGCCACCGCTGCAGCTGATGCGGCCGCATCCGTTGTCGCAGCCGCGGCGACCTGGACCGCTGCCGGCTCAGCCGGCGTCGTGGGGCGTGCGTTCCCGGACGGGTCTGCTGGCTGGTTCACCGCGGGCCCGCTGTGCGAGGCCACCGGGTCCTTGAGCCCCGTGGTGTCGATCTGCCGCAGCTCGTGGGCCACCAAGGCAGCGAGGCAGAGGACGGCTGCCAGTGCAGCCAGGATGGCGTACTTGCGCGTGTTGCGGCCGGCGGCACTGGCGGGTGGCATCGCGCGCGGCCGCGGCGCGTTCGGTGGCGCCTCGCCGGGCTCGACGGCATGGAGCGGGTGGCGGCTGTCTCGGGCGGAGGCCTCAGGCGCTGCGTCGGCGCTGCCGGCAGGCTTCTGGTCAGGAGGGGTGAGGACGGCGCTCATGGCTGCACCTGTTGGGTCGATGCCGCCAGCGTGTCTGCGGCTGTGGCTGCGGCTGAAGCGGTAGGGGCGCTGGCGACGTTGGCCGGGGCGAACGCGATGCGGCGCAGCAGCGGGTCAATCTGCAGCGTCCACCCATCGCCCAGCAGTACGCGAACCATCGCGTCGACGCGGTAGGGGCCGAGGGCGCGCTGGGACTCGGGCAGGCTGAGGTTGAGCAGCTGGGCGGCCACCGGGTCGAGCTGTTCGGCGGGGACCAGCGTGTAGCCGGTGCGCGCGAGCAGGTGTTGCAGCGCATCGCCGACCGTGCTCACGGTGGCCCGGGGAAAGTGGACCGTGGCGATCACGGCGAGCGGCTGGCCCCGGCTGGCCTCTGGCGCAGCAGGCACTGTCGTGTAGCGCGCCAGGATCTGGCTGCCGTCGACGAGTGTGTCAGCCGCCGCGGCAGTGCCCGCCAACGAGACCGCGGATGCGACGGCAACGGTGGCCTGCAGCAGCGTCAGGCCGTGGGCCTTGCGGGCGGGCGTCGCGAAGCGCGGCAAGAGGCCGCCGCGCGGTGCCGTGGAGGGCCGCCGGGGTGCCGGCTTGTTCGGGGGAATCCAGTGCATGACCTCGCTCCTGCTGAAACCGTCTTGGACGTGCCGGCTCTTGCCTGGCGTTGGGTCCGTGACTTATTCCCAGTTTTGAAGGAAGGCGAGAACTTGTCGCCCCGAAACCCTCCGGCACGTGCCGGAGGGTTTCTTGTTGATGCGACGCACTGTTTCTGCTACTCGCGCGCGCTCCTATTGCTGTCGCTGTACGAGTTGTAAGCGCGGAGTTTGAGAATGGCGGGAAACGGCTCCCTAAAGGTAGGGAAACGGTAGTGGGTAATAGCCTACAGGGTCAGTGGGTAATGGCCCGATCCAAAGGGCGCCCGACCTCCCTCAAATTTCGGTCGGTCGGGCAAATGGCCTACCGGTAACGGCAAGACGAACGGGTTATGCGCCAGCGCCACCAGGGGTGTGGCGCTGGCGCAAAGGGCGGCGCCTCCACAGGGGCGTCGGCGCCGCAAAACGGGCCGCTGCTGCGGCGTGGCGCAGCAAGGGCGTTGGTGCAAGGGCTCTGGCTGTCACAGCTGGCGACGCAGGTTGACCGATGCACGATCACGCCAATATCAATATGTCAGTACTGTTGCACTGCTCGCAAATGATTGTGGCGCAACGAGTTTTAACTGCCGGTCGGTATGAATATGTAGGGCAGGGCACGACTAGTATTGGGGCGGCGTTTCGTTTGAGGTTGGCGCAGTTGTGCAATCTCATGGCGTTTTCGCGTATCAATATGTAACCTTGTAAGCGCGGTATCGCCGAATTCCTGCCGCTAGCAAAATCCTGGCGGCGTCGCAACACGAAACCCTCCGCGACGTGCCGGAGGGTTTTCGATTGAATCGAAGGTCGCCGCGAGGTACACGCGGAGTTGCGCCAGACCGCTTCGTCCGGCTCGCATTGAGGACGCTTTGGAGATGCTCACCTTCCTGCTGCTGTTGCTGACCCTGGCCTTCGCCGGGGTCGCCATCGCCTTGGTTCGCCAGAGCTGGGGCAGACCTGCGCACCACGTCGCGGCCGCGCCGAGCCTGGCGCTGGTCCCCGCGACAGCGCCCGTCCAGCCGGCGGCCGGCAAACCGCTGACGCACCTGCAGGGCAGCGAGCCGGGTTGGCTCAAGGTCGCGACAGCCGAGCAGCTGCTCGACGCCGTCCAGGCGGCGCCGTCCATGCAGCACATGCTGCGCCAGAGCCGCCTGGCCCAGTCCGTCTGGGAACAGGACCTGCTCCCAGCGATCGGACGCTACGCCGAGTTCGTCCAGCTCATGCCGGCGTCGGAGTCGCATCACCATGCACACGCCGGCGGACTGCTGTCGCACACCTTGGAGATGCTGCTGGCAGCGCTGACCTGGCGCAACGGCTGCCTGCTGCCGCAGGGGGCCACGGCCGAAGATCTCGACGCCTGGCGAGATCACTGGACTTACGCCGTGTTCTTCGCCGCGCTGCTGCACGACATTGGCAAGCCGCTGACCGACTTGCGGGTGACCTGGCGCGGACAGTTGAAGCAGGACGTGCTGCCCTGGGCGCCGGTCGCTGGCTCATTGATCGAATGCCATGCCGCCGAGTACCTTGTCGGCTTCGCCCCGACTGCCGAGCGCGACTACGGCGCGCACGCCAAGGTGGGGACACAGCTGCTGCAACGCATAGCCCCCCAGTCGGCACGCAGCTTCCTGGCCTGCCATCCGGCGGCGCTGGACAGCCTGGTGAAGTACCTCAATGGCGAGGACCGCGACAGCGGCCTGGCCATGATCATCCGCAAGGCCGACCAGGCGTCCACGCGCAAGGCGCTGATGCATGGGTCGCGCGCTCGCTTCGATACCGCGCTTCGCCGGCCGCTCATCGAGGTCCTGATGGGCGCGCTCAAGTCGATGCTGGCCCGCGGCGGCGAGCTGCCGCTCAACCGCGATGGCGCCGTGGGCTGGGTCTACAACGGCTCCGTGTGGTTCGTCGCCAAGCGGCTCGCTGATCAGGTCCGTGAGCACGTGCGGGCGAACTCTCCCGAGGAAGCCATTCCCGGCGACGAGCGCAATGATCGGCTGTTCGACACCTGGCAGGAGTACGGTGCGCTCGAGGCGAACCCAGCCACTGGCCAGGCCATCTGGCATGTGCAGGTGATGGGGAAGGATGGGGCAGGGTACAGCCACTCGCTGTCAATGCTGCGGTTCCCGCTCAGCAAGCTCTGGGATCACCCGGACCGCTATCCGCCGAACATGAAGGGCGAGATCCAGGTGCTGACCAAGCGTGGTGGCACGGAGACGGCATCGAAAGCTGCTGCAGCCCCCGGAAAGGCTGAAGCTGCGCCAGCTGCTGGGGCGGAGCCTGCGGCCCAGGCTGCGCCAGTTGGGGCCGCCGATGCTGGTGGGGTAGGGCAGTTCGACACTGCGCCAACTGTTCGCGGCAAGCCTGAAGCTGCGCCAGCTCGGGGTCAACCATCGGATGCGCCGAAGGTACGCGCGCCCAGCTTCATGGGCGGCGGCACAGCCAAGCCCCCTGCCCGTCCACGTGGCGCTGACGCGCCCACGCCGCCGGCGACGAGCCGCGTGTCCACGGTTTGCGCAGCTGACGAGCTCGACGTCGACGAGGACGGTGCAATCCTCGGCTCACTGCCCGATCTCGACGATGCCGAGGAGGTGGCGGGTGCGTTCCTCCCCGAAACGGACGGCGCCGCCAGTGAGGCGCGGCGACGCCAGCGGGTGGAGCGTGTACCTGCAGCTGCGCGATCCGTCGCGCCCATCGTCATGCCGCCGGCCGCGCCGCGGCTGCCAGGACAGGAAGACGTCAAGGAGCCGTCTCCTGTGGCCATCGCTTTCATGCAATGGCTGCAACAGGGCCTCTCCTCAGGCGAGATCAAGTACAACGTGTCGGGCTCACCCGTGCACTTCGTCCCGCAGGGCATGGCCCTGGTCTCCCCCTTGATCTTCCGTCAGTACGCCAAGGCCTGCGGCCAGTCAGAAGAGGAAGACGCCGCACGTCTCGGCCTGGCCGAGCAGCGTGAAGTGTTGAAGGCCGGGTGGCATGTGCCCGGGCTGGACAACAAGAACATCCACACCTTCTCCGTCGTCAAGAAGGGCGGCGCTCGCGCCGGCAAGCTGTCGGCCGTCGTGCTGGCCCAACCGGAGCGCTTCGTCCTGCCGGTGCCGCCACCGAATCCGGCGCTCGGCACGCTGGTCGAGGAAGACTGAACCATGCGCGATCACGCAAGGCTCGCACTGGTGGCTGTCGCGGCCACCTTGTCCGCGGCAGCGTTGGCGATCTCACCGGCGCCCGTGTCCTGGGGCTATCCAGCGCTGGACGGGCTGTGCCTCCTGCAGGAGCCGGCGGCCGTCGATGGCGTATCGGGTGCCTATCCGATCGGCTCGACAGTCGAAACGAAGTTCGGCAGCCAGTGGACCTGTACGAAGGCGGTGGTGAGCCAGTCTCCGCTGCGGACCGGCGGTGTCTGGGTGCAGAAGTAGCAACGAGGATGTGTGGGCGTCCTGCCCATGCGGATGGCCAGCGATAGGAAACCAGCGATGAGCACAAGCGACACGACCGTAGTGGTCCAGACCTTGACCGAACGGATTCAACAGCAGGACCGATTGATCGCGGCCCTGAGCGCAGATCTGCGGGAAGCGCGACAGGCGTCCGTCCACGCCATGCTCGGGCAGCTCCGGTTGCGCGAAGCCGTGCTGTTGTACGTCGGTCGCGATGCCGACATCCTGGCGCAGCAGCTGACCGAAGCCTTCGGCGTCGACGTCGCGCGAGCGGTGTCGAACAGCTTGTTCGTACTCGACAACGCGCCCGTGGCGACCGAGGTCCGCGAGGCGGTCCGCGCCGCGACGAACCACGGCATGAACCGCTGGTGAATTTCGGCGCTCAGGCGCTCCCACCTACACCGTTGACTGCGTAGACATCACGAAGCATTTGCACGAGGAATTCCTCGCTGAACACGGTGCCGGGCGGCAACTTGCTCCTGGTGCAACGCAGCGTGAGCGGCGCGTGCGGCAAGGCTGCGAGGTCCGGGAAACCGGCCTCGACGCCGGTATACATGGCGTGGACCTCGTCTCGCGATTGACCCAGGTCGCTCTTCACGATGACCGTGGCCAGAACGCCGTGTTGCTCGCCATCGGCGCTGACGCTGGAAATGCCATAGGTGAACGGCAGCGAGTCGACCAAGGCCTGGTCGACTGCTGATGCATAGCGGTACTCGAACTCCACGCCGGTGTGGATGCTGTGGGCCAGGTAGATGGTGGTCATGCGAGTCGATCCAGATCCTGCTGCAGGCTTCGCTGTCGGTCGTTGGTGAGCCTCAGGTTCCTGGCCACGTCACGTTGAAAGCGCGCCAACTCGTCGATGCCCGCGCGCACCTGGCCGAGCTCGATCGCAATGTCCGCCGGCTTCCTGTCGTTGTAGAGGGTGCGCGGGTGGCATGAGGCTTCGAGACTGAGCTGCAGGCGATGCTCGCGCAGCTCCAGGTCCTGCGCAGCCACTGCGAGCGCCTCGACCTGGCCGTTCAGGTCTTCGATCTTGCTCAGCGTGGAGTCCAGCTCGCCTTGCAGCCAGCGCCGGTTCTCATCGTCGTGGGTCATGGTCAGGGATAGTGAGGAGACCGGCAACTGTAGACGGACAGAGGGCTCGACATTGGGAAATGGCTGCACCAGCGCACATGCAAACTGGACTGACAGCTTGTGCGTGCCAGGGAGGCATCAATGGTGAGAGACGCGCCCAGCCAGATGTGGGGCATCGAGGCGTTTCGACGGCTCGTCGATGACGTCGGCGAGCCCCGTGCGTTGGAGGTCCTCGGCGTGCCAGCGCGGACGTTTCGTCTCTGGCTGGATCAAACCGTGCCCGTGCCTAGATGCGCAGTCCTCGCGCTGTATTGGTCATCCCGCTGGGGCCAGTCGCAGATCGATGCCGACCATGCCAACTTGGAGGCCCAGCTGCGCGCGCTGGTCACCGCGCTGACGGAGCAGAACCGGGAGCTGCGCGCCCAGGTGACCGAGCTGATGAAGGCATCGTCCGATGGATGTGCCAATGATCGCTTCTACACACCTGGCGAGCCCACCGGCTCTCTTGCCAAGGCAAGAATCAGGGCGAGGTGGAAGGCAGGCGCACAGGGTGCGGAGTTGATAGAGCCGCGCGCGCCCCACGTGCGCACGGCCAGGCGGCCGCGACGCGTCAACCGATGGATGCCCTTGCGATAGACCAATCGTCAACGACGCTCAGCCGCGCGGATGATGCGCAGCGACCAGCGCCTTGAGGCGCGCACGCGCCACATGGGTGTAGATCTGCGTCGTTGACAGGTCAGCGTGCCCGAGCAGCAACTGCACGGCCCGCAAGTCGGCACCGTGATCTATCAGGTGCGTCGCGAACGAGTGGCGCAGCGTGTGAGGCGACGGCAGCAGGTCGATGCCTGCGGCTTTTCCATGGTGCTTGATCATGGCCCACAGCATCTGACGGGTCATAGGCCCGCCACGCTTGGTCACGAACAGCTCGTCGCAGGCCTGGCCACCGAGGATCTCGTGACGCGCTCGAGCGAGGTAACGGTGAATCCACTCGCCGGCCACCTGGCCGAACGGAACGACGCGCGACTTCGCGCCCTTGCCGGTGACGTGCACCACGCCATCCTTCAACGAGACATGGGCACTCTTGAGCGTCACCAGCTCGGTCGCGCGCAGCCCGCTCGCGTACATCAGTTCCAGGATGGCGCGGTCGCGCATGCCCAAGGGTTTGGAAACATCCGGGGCCATCAGCAGCCCCTCCACCTGGTGCTCGGTGAGCAGCTTCGGGTTCCGCATGGGCTGCTTGGAGCTGATGAGCTTCAGCGTTGGATCCGAAGTCATGCGGCCCTCGCGGATCGCCCAGCGGAAGTAGCGCTTGAAGGTCGACAGCCGCCGGTTCGCGCTACTCGGCTTGGACGCCTCGAATCGCTCGACACCGTAGCTGAGCAGATCGACCTCGGTGCAGCTGTCCAGCGAGCGGCCGCCGAGGAACTTGACGAGGCCCTGCAGGTCTCGCCTGTAGGCGGCCTGCGTGTTGCCGCTGAGCCCGTCCTCGACCCACACCGCATCCAGGAAGGCCTGAACCAGTGGATCTGGCGCTGGTGCCGGCGGGCGGCCGCGCTTTTTCTTGGGCGGCTGGTCGGGACTCAAGGATCGGATTCCAGGAGCAACTGGACGGCGTATGCATCCTGCCGATGCCCGACCAGGCGCACGACGTCGAGGTGATCGCCGCGCGGGAAGTACCAGATGGACAGCGGGAACCCGTCGAGCCGCCAGGTCCGCAGGCCTTGTACCTGGAGGGCGGCGCCCAGGTTGGGCGAACCGATGCTGGGCTGTCGCTCCAGCTGCGCGAGCGCCGCCTGAATGACGTCACGCAGCCGCTGAGCGACCACGACGCCGGCTTCGCGGCGGTAGTAACGCACCTCAGACAGCACGTCCTCACGCGCTGCCGGCCGCAGCCGTGCCTGTACGTGACTCACTCGGAAGCGCTGCCGGCCGCGGCGTCGACCTCATCCCAGAAGGACTGAGCGATCGGATCCGCCGGGCCGCTGGCCAGGCCATCCATCAGCAACGACCGAAGACGTGCCAGACCTTGCTCCTGTTGATCCCTGCGGATCAGGTCGCGCACGTACTCGCTGGTGTTCCCATACTGGCCGGACTCGACGCGGCGGGCCACGTAGTCGCGCATCACGTCCGGCAGTGCGATGTTCATGGTTTCGGTGGGCATGGCTAAACTCTGGGGCGTTTGGCAACTGATGTCAACGACGGCACCGTTGCGGTGCCAGTTGACCGTGCAACGGCCCACAGTGTCGTTTCTCATCGTGAGAGTGCACGTTTTCGACCCCGTCAAAGTTACTAGGTTGACCGGAGTCCTGCCAATGTGGCACATTCCGCCATAAGGCGCAGTGTCGCTGGCGGAAAAATAAACATAATGCACATTGTCAGCAATTCAGGCGAGCTGGCGGTGAGCCCGCCGCTCAGCCGCCGCCTCCCGCCACGACGTGCAGCGTCGACGTCTGCACCCAGACGCCGGCCTGGTCTTCCAGCACGGCGTAGTCGACCAGCGCGTTGCCGTAAGGGTCGGTGCCGGTCGTGAGTTGCTGCAGCTGCGTGCCGGCCCCCACGTTGATGACGTCGCCGGTGTCGAGCTTCAGCGTCAGCGTGTGGTTCGCGTCGGTGATGCTGGTCAGCCCCAGGCTGGACAGATCGATGCTGCCGGCGCTGCCGTTGCGCAGGTCCAGCGCCTCGATGTTGCGGGCAACGTTGATCAGCGACGCGATGTCGAAGCTGGCGCCGACGCTCGTGAACTTCAGCAGGTCCACGCCCGCGCCGCCGTCGGCCGCGGCCAGGTCGGCCGGCGACGCGGCCACCAGCGTGTCGTCGCCGTTGCCGCCCAGCAGCCGGTCCAGGCCGCCGCCACCGGTCAGCGTGTCGTTGCCGTCACCGCCGTCCAGCGTGTTGGCCGCGGCGTTGCCGGTGATGCGGTTGTCCAACGTGTTGCCGGTGCCGTTGATGGCGGCGCCGCCCGTCAGCGTCAGGTGTTCGACGTTGGCATCCAGCGTGTGCGACACCGAGGCCTGCACGGTGTCCGTGCCGGCGTTGGCGCCTTCCGTGACCGTGTCGCCGGCGTTGTCGACGACGTAGGTGTCGTTGCCCGCGCCGCCGGCCATCGCGTCGGCGCCTGCGCCGCCGTCCAGCACGTTGTCGCCGCTGTTGCCGGTCAGCTGGTTGTCCTGCGCGTTGCCGGTCGCGTTGATGGCGGCCGATCCGGTCAGGATCAGCTGTTCGACGTGGATGGGCAGCGCGAAGCTAATGGAGGACTGCACGACGTCCGTGCCGGCGTTGGCAGCCTCGGTGACGGTGTCGCCGGCGTTGTCGACGATGTAGGTGTCGTTGCCGGCGCCGCCGGCCATCGCGTCCGCACCGGCGCCGCCGTCCAGCAGGTTGTCGCCGCTGTTGCCGGTCAGCTGGTTGTCCTGCGCGTTGCCGGTGGCGTTCAGGTTGGCGGTGCCGGCCAGCGCCAGGTTCTCGACATTTGCCGCCAGCGTGTAGCTGACGGACGCGGTCACGCTGTCGGTGCCCTCGCCCGCGTTCTCGGTGATGACGTCGCCGAGGTTGTCGACGACATAGCTGTCGTTACCGGTGCCACCGATCAAGGTGTCGGCGCCCGCGCCGCCGTCCAGCACGTCGTTGCCGGCCAGGCCGGTCAGCGTGTTGGCGGCGCCGTTGCCCACCAGCACGTTGTCCAGCGTGTTGCCGGTGCCGTTGATGGCGGCGGCCCCGGTCAGCGTCAGGTTCTCCACGTTCACGCCCAGCGTCCAGCTGATGCTGGCCTGCACGAGGTCCGCGCCCTCGCTGGCGTTCTCGGTGACGGTGTCGGACATCGAGTCGACGACGTAGGTATCGTTGCCCACGCCGCCGGCCATCGCGTCGTTGCCGGTGCCGCCGTCCAGCAGGTCGTCGCCGGTGCCGCCGGTCAGCGTGTCGTTGCCGACGCCGCCGAACAGCGAGCCGCCCGTGCTCGCGATGGTGAAGACCGTGGGCGCGGCCGTCTTGTACGGGTTGGCCGCGGCCAGCTGGCCGACAGTGCCCCATTTCCAGGCCAGGTAGCCGTCCAGCCGCTGCTGGTCGGCCGCGCTCAGCGTGGTGCCGGTGACGATGACCTCGCTGTAGTCGGCGCTGGTGTTCCACTGGCCGCCGTAGGTGCTGCCGATGGTCAGCGTGCCGTTGAAGCTCAGCGCCTGGTTGACGGTGGAGACCACGTGCGTCGCCTCGGTCAGCGTCGTGTAGACGTTGGCGCGCGTGTTCCAGGTCTGCAGCGTGCCGTCCACGGTCCAGGCGGACTTGAGGTTGGTGTTGCCGGAGCCGACCACGTCGGTGGTGTTGTCGCCCTGCCCCGAGATCAGCAGCCAGGCGCTGCCGCTGGCGCCGGTGTACATGGGCATGGAGAAGCTGTCGCCGCTGCGCTGCACCCAGTAGAGGCTGCCGCCGGAGGCGATGGTGGGCAGGCTGACGGAGAGCCGGTCATCGAGGCCGTCCAGCCGCAGCGTCGGCAGGCCGTTCATGCCGTCGGCGATGAAGAAGGGCTCGTAGCTGCCGTTGCTGGCGGTGGCGTCGCGGCCGTTGCCGCTCTTGTCGCGCCACAGGGCCACGCGGCCGTCGGCGGTCAGGCCGCTTTCGGCGAAACCTTCGCGCACGCCGTCGCCGTCCAGGTCGGCAGCGTCCAGCCACAGCGACAGGTTGTTCAGCTGGCCCGGCGTCCAGGCGCTGACATTGCCCAGCCGCAGCACGTCGTCGCCGTCGCCGCCCTGCAGCGTGCTGCCGCCGTCGCCGGTGAGGTTGTCATTGCCGTTGCCGCCGATCAGCGTGTCCGCGCCGCCGCCGCCGATCAGCGTGTCGTTGCCATCGCCGCCGTCCAGCGTGTTGGCCGCGGCATTGCCCGTCAGCGTGTTGGCGGCCGCGTTGCCGGTCGCGTTCACGGCGGCACTGCCGGTCAGCGTGATGTTCTCGATGTTGGGCAGGCTGGCCAGCGTGAACGTGGCGCTGGACTGCACGGTATCCGTGCCCTCCCCCGCGGCCTCGACCAGCGTGTCGGCCTGGTTGGCGACGACGTAGGTGTCGTCACCTGTGCCGCCGGCCAGCACGTCGATGTTGGGGCCGCCCACCAGCGTGTCGTTGCCGGCGCCGCCGTTGAGCGTGTCGCCGGCCGCGTCCGTGGCGGCCGCGTCACCGTAGCTGAACACCGACGACGGCACGGCCGTCATCGTTGCCGAGGACGGCGTCGTCCACAGCAGCTGCGCGTAGGCGCCGCCCGTGCCTTCGTTGGACTGCATCTGGATCGCATGCAGCCCGGCACTCAGCGTCAGCGCCAGCGAGTTGACCTGGCCGGCGGCATAGGTGCTGCTGACGAGGAACTGGCCGTCGATGCTGAGCGAGGCCGCGTCGTCGGAGCGGACGGCGAAGGTGTAGGTGCCGGCGGTCGCGATGTTGATGTAGCCCGTCCAGCGCGCGGAGAAGTTGTCGACGCCGATGACGCCGGTGGCCGGAGAGCCGCTGGCCCAGTTGAAGTTGATGTCGGCGTCCTGGCGCGTCAGCACGGGCACGCCCAGCCAGCTCTGGTTGTTCCAGTACTCGCCACGCAGGCCGCTCTGCTGCTGGCCCGCAAACGGGCTGGGGCGGCTGCCGGCCACGAGCAGGTCGTCGCCGTTGCCGCCGTTCAGCGTGTCGGCACCGCCGCCGCCGTACAGCGTGTCGTTGCCGTCCAGGCCGGCGAGCGTGTCGTTGCCGCTGTTGCCGACGATGAGGTTGGCCAGCGCGTTGCCGGTGCCGGTGTGGGCGCCGGTGTCGGTGAAGCTCAGCCGCTCCAGGCCGGTGCCCAGCGTGTAGCTGGCCAGGCTGGTCTCGACGCTGTCCAGGCCGACCGTGTCGGTGATGACGTCGGACGCGCTGTCGACGACGTAGGTGTCGTCGCCGGCGCCGCCCACCATCGTGTCATTGCCGGCGCCGCCGTCCAGCCGCTCGTTGGCCTGCGTGCCGGTCAGCGTGTTGTTCAGCGCGTTGCCGAACAGCTTGAGGTTGTTCTGGTTGCCGGCCGTCAGGTTCTCGACGTTGGCCGGCGCGCGGAAGTCGATGCTGGCCTGCACGGTGTCCGTGCCCTCGCCGCTGTTCTCCACGATGCTCGTGAACGGCAGCGACACGATGTAGGTGTCATTGCCCGCGCCGCCGGTCAGCGACACCGCGTTGGGCGTGCCCAGGTTGCTGGGGCCGGTGAGCACGTTGTCCAGCGCGTTGCCGACGCCGTTGACGTTGTACGAGGACGAGAGGTCCAGGTTCTCGACGTTGGCCGGCAGCGTGAAGCTCAGCACCGTCGCGTTGTTGGTGGTGCGCTGCAGGTAGACGGTGTCGGTGCCCTCGCCGGCGTTCTCGACGACGTTCAGGTTCAGGTTGAAGTTGCCGAAGCTGTCGGCCTGCTGGTAGTAGCTGTCGTCGCCGGTGCCGCCGACCATCGTCGTCGCGATGCCGCTGTAGACGCTGGCGTACAGCTGGTTGTTGGCCGTGTTGCCGGTGATGGTGCCGGCCGTGCGGCCGATGTAGTAGATGTTCTCGACGTTGGCGGCCAGCGTGTAGCTGGTGGATGCGTAGACCGCATCGGTGCCCTCGCCCGCGTTCTCGTTGACGAGGTCGCCCGCGTTGTCGACGAAGTAGACGTCGTTGCCCGCGCCGCCCGTCATCGTGTCGGCGCCGGCGCCGCCGTCGATGCGGTTGGCGCCGCTGTTGCCGAGGATGGTGTTGGCCAGCGCGTTGCCGGCGCCGTTGATGGCCGCGGTGCCGGTCAGCGTCAGGTTCTCGACGTTGGCCGTCAACGTGTAGCTGACGGCGCTCAAGACCAGGTCGGTGCCCGCATTGGCTTCTTCCACCACCGTGTCGCCGACGTCGTCGATGGTGTAGGTGTCGTTGCCCGCACCGCCGGCCATCCAGTCGGCGCCGGCCTTGCCGTCCAGCGTGTCGTTGCCGTTGCCGCCGAACAGCGCGTCCACGCGCACGCCGCCGTTCAGCGTGTCGTTGCCGTCGCCGCCGAACACGACTGCGTCCACGCGGCCCGTGCCGCGCGCCGACGCGCCGTTGTAGGCCGCGGTCAGCGTCTCGGCGGACGCGGTGCCGAACTGGATCTTGGCGCCGGTCCACAGCGCGTCCAGCCCGACGGTGCCCAGCGCGCCGCCGGTCAGGTTGGCCGCCGTGCCCACGCCCCACTTGGTGGCCAGGTAGTTCTCGATGACGCGCTGCTCGCCGGCGGACAGCACGTGGTCGAACACCAGCAGCTCCGACACCGCGCCGCGACTGGCCTCGTTGTTGGCGCCGCCGTAGCCCGACAGCTGCACCTTGCCCAGCCAGCCGTCGAAGGTGCTGCCGGTCGCCGGCAGCGCCACGCCGTTCTTGTAGAGCACGCCGGCACCGACCTGGTCGGCGGCCGTGTAGAGGATGGGCGTGTTGGGCTGCACCGTGCCGTTGGTCTGCGACACCCAGTTCTGGCCGTAGAGCTGGTCCTGGTAGCCGCCGTGCCAGCCGATCAGCGAGTTGTCGGTGGACGAGGACACCAGCCGCCCGTTCTGCGTGCCGGTCAGCTGGCCGACGACGAACAGCGAGTAGTTCTGCCCCACCCACAGGCTGCTGGTGAGGTTGTCGTTGCCGTCGAAGCTGATGGTGGGCTGGCCGTTGAGGCCGGTCAGGTCCAGCTTGGGCGACGCGCTGGCCGTGGCCTGCGTGAAGTTGTTGCCGCTGCCGCTCTTGTCGACCCAGGTGCTGAGGTTGCCGTTGCCATTGATGAGGCCGGCCTCGCCCAGGCCCGAGGACGTGCCGTTGCCGTCCAGGTCGGTCGCGTCCAGCCAGGTGATCTTGCCGGCGATGCTGGCGAAGGTCGGGTCGGCCGACATGCCCCACAGCGTGCGCAGGTCCGACAGGCTGGGCAGCACCAGGCCGCTGATGTCGATGGCCAGGTTCACGCCGCCGGCGGCGATGGCCGTCAGCAGCTTGCCGGTGTTGCCGTTGGTCAGCAGCACGTCCGGCGCGTTGGTGCGGTAGTCGGTCGCGTTGTTGTAGTCGCTGCTGTTGAGCAGCAGCAGGTCGTTGCCGTCCAGCAGCAGCTCCAGCTTGCCGCCGCCGTCGGCGCCGACGAAGCCGGCGGTGTTCACGTCGGCCGAGCGCACGGTGACGGTCTCGGCCGTGCCGCCGAAGAAGTCCAGCACTTCGATGCCCTGGACCTTGGCGGTCAGCTGATTGACGTTGGAGACGCCCAGGCCGTCCAGCTTCAGGCTGTCCACGCCGCTGCCGCCGTTGACGGACGCGAACGCCAGGTCCGCGACGAGGATGGTGTCCGCGCCTGCGCCGGCGTTGATGGTGTCGGCCCCGCCGCCGCCGATGATGAGGTTGTTGCCGGCGTTGCCGGTCAGCACGTTGGCAGCGCTGTTGCCGGTGGCCGAGATGTTGGCGCTGCCGGTCAGCGTCAGGTTCTCGAAGTTGGCGGCCAGCGCCCAGCTGACGCTGGACAGCACCGTGTCGGTGCCGCCGCCGGCCTGTTCGTACAGCGAGTCGCCGACGTTGTCGACGACGTAGGTGTCGTTGCCCGCGCCGCCCACCAGCACGTCGGCGCCCTGCCCGCCGTCGAGCTGGTTGTTGCCGCTGTTGCCGGTGATGGTGTTGCCCAAAGCGTTGCCGGTGCCGTTGATGTCGCCGGTGCCCGTCAGCACCAGCGTCTCGACGTTGGCCGTCAGCGTGTAGCTGATGCCGGTCAGCACCGTGTCCGTGCCCTCGCCGAAGAACTCGACGACCACGTCGCCGGCGTTGTCGATGACGTAGGTGTCGTCACCCAGGCCGCCGGTCATCTGGTCGGCGCCCGCACCGCCGTCGAGCTGGTTGTTGCCTTCGTTGCCGGTCAACAGGTTGACGAGACCGTTGCCGGTGGCGTCGATGGCGTCGGCGCCCGTCAGTTCCAGGTTCTCCAGGTTGGCGCCCAGCACCCAGCTGACGGAGCTGCGCACGGTGTCCGTGCCTTCGCCGGCGTTCTCGGTGATCAGGTCGCCCACGCTGTCGACGACGTAGATGTCGTTGCCCGCGCCGCCGACGAGGCGGTCGTCGCCCTCGCCACCGTCCAGCACGTTGGCGCCGGCATTGCCGGTGATCTGGTTGTTCAGCGCGTTGCCGGTGCCGTCGATGTCGGCCGTGCCGGTCAGCACCAGGTTCTCGACGTTGTCGGCCAGGCCGTGGCTGAGGCTGGCCGACACGGTATCCGTGCCGCCGCCGGCGGCCTCGACGACCGTGTCGCCGCTGTTGTCGACGATGTAGCTGTCGTTGCCCGCACCGCCCACCATGCGGTCGGCGCCGGCGCCACCGTCCAGCGTGTTGTTGCCGCTGTTGCCGGTGATGACGTTGTCCAGCGCGTTGCCGGTGCCGTTCAGGTTGGCCGTGCCGGTGAGCGTCAGGTTCTCGACCTCGTTGACCAGCACATAGCTGATGGAGGCCTGCACCGTGTCGCTGCCTTCGCCCGGGTTCTCGGTGACGACGTCGCCGGCGTTGTCGACGACGTAGGTGTCGTTGCCGGCGCCGCCGGCCATCACGTCGGCACCCAGGCCGCCGTCCAGCACGTTGTTGCCGGTGTTGCCGGTCAGCGAGTTGGCCAGGTCGTTGCCGGTGCCGTTGAGGTTGTTGCTGCCCAGCAGCACCAGCGCCTCCAGGTTGGGGCCCAGCGTCCAGCTGACGGACGCCTGCACCGTGTCGTAGCCCTCGGCGGTGTACTCGGTGATGGCGTCGCTGCCGTTGTCGACGATGTAGGTGTCATCCCCCGTGCCGCCGGCCAGCTGGTCGGCGCCGGCGCCGCCGTCCAGCACATTGGCGCCGCTGTTGCCGGTCAGCTGGTTGGCCAGCGAATTGCCGGTGGCATTGATGTCGTTGCTGCCGGTCAGCACCAGGTTCTCGACGTTGGCGCCCAGCGCGAAGCTGACGCTGGCGCGCACCAGGTCCACGCCCTCGCCCGCGGCCTCGATGACGACGTCACCCGCGTTGTCGACGAGGTAGGTGTCGTTGCCGGCGCCGCCGCTCATCGTGTCGGCGCCCAGGCCGCCGTCGATGAGGTTGTTGTTGACGTTGCCGGTGATGACGTTGGCCACCGTGTTGCCGGTCGCGTCGATGCGGTCCGTGCCGGTCAGCACCAGGTTCTCGAGGTTGGCGCCCAGCGTGTAGCTGATGCCGGACCGCACGGTGTCCGTGCCCTCGCCGGCGTTCTCGACGATGACGTCGCCCGCGTCGTCGATGACGTAGGTGTCGTTGCCCGTGCCGCCGACGAGGCGGTCGGCACCCGCGCCGCCGTCCAGCACGTTGGCGCCGCTGTTGCCGGTGATGACGTTGTCCAGCTCGTTGCCGGTGCCGTCCACGCTGGCCGTGCCGGTCAGGATCAGGTTCTCGATGTTGGCGCCCAGCGCGAAGCTGGCCGCGGCGCGCACGGTGTCCGTGCCTTCGCCGGGGTTCTCGACGACCTGGTCGCCGGCGTCGTCCACCACATAGACGTCGTCGCCGGCGCCGCCGGCCATCAGGTCGGCGCCCGCACCGCCGTCCAGCGTGTTGTTGCCGGCGTTGCCGGTGAGCTGGTTGGCCAGTTCGTTGCCGGTGCCGGTCAGGTTGGCCGACCCGGTCAGGATGAGGTTCTCGACGTTGGCTTCCAGCACGCGGCTGACGGACGAGATCTCGGTGTCGTTGCCCGCGCCAACGTCCTCGACGACGACGTCGCCCGCGGTGTCGACGTAGAAGGTGTCGTCGCCGCCGCCGCCGGCCATGGTGTCGGCGCCGGCGCCGCCGTCGATGACGTTGGCCGCCGCGTTGCCGGTGATGCTGTTGGCGCCGGCGTTGCCGGTGCCGCTGATGTTGCCGGTGCCGGTCAGCACCAGGTTCTCCAGCGTGGCGCCCAGCGTGTAGCTGATGCTGGAACGCACGGTGTCCGTGCCCTCGCCGCTGGCCTCGATGACCTGGTCGCCGGCGTTGTCCACGCCGTAGGTGTCGTCGCCCAGGCCGCCGGTCATCACGTCGGCGCCCGCGCCGCCGTCCAGCACGTTGTTGCCGCTGTTGCCGGTCAGCTGGTTGGCCTGGCCGTTGCCGGTGCCGTCGATGTCGGCCGCGCCCGTGAGGACCAGGTTCTCGACGTTGGCCGACAGCGTGAAGCTGACGCTGCTGCGCACGAGGTCCGTGCCCTCGCCCACCGCCTCGGTCACGGTGTCGCCCGCGTTGTCGACGAGGTAGGTGTCGTCCCCCGCGCCGCCGGCCATGCGGTCGGCGCCGGTGCCGCCGTCGATGAGGTTGGCGCCGGCGTTGCCCGTGATCTGGTTGTCCAGCTCGTTGCCGGTGGCGCCGAGGTTGCCGGTGCCGGTCAGCACCAGGTTCTCGACGTTGGCGCCCAGCGCGTAGCTGATGCTGGCGCGCACGGTGTCCGTGCCCTCGCCGGCGTTCTCGGTCACCACGTCGCCGGCGTTGTCGACGACGTAGATGTCGTTGCCCGCGCCGCCGGCCATCGCGTCGGCGCCCTGGCCGCCGTCCAGCGTGTTGTTGGCGAGGTTGCCGGTCAGCTGATTGTCCAGCTCGTTGCCGGTGGCGTTGATGTCGCCGGTGCCGGTCAGCACCAGGCGCTCGAGGTTGGCGCCCAGCGCGAACGTGACGCTGGAACGCACGGTGTCCGTGCCCTGGCCGCTGAACTCGGTGACGGTGTCGCCGAGGTCGTCGACGACGTAGGTGTCGTTGCCCGCGCCACCGGCCAGCGCGTCGGCGCCGGCGCCGCCGTCCAGCGTGTTGTTGCCGCTGTTGCCGGTGATCTGGTTGGCCAGCTCGTTGCCGGTGCCGTCGATGTTGGCGATGCCGGTCAGCAGCAGGTTCTCGAGGTTGGGGCCCAGCGTGAACGTGACGCTTGAGCGCACGAGGTCCGTGCCCTCGCCGGCCGCCTCCAGCACCGTGTCACCGGCGTTGTCGACGAGGTAGCTGTCGTTGCCCGCGCCGCCGGCCATCGCGTCGGCACCCGCGCCGCCGTCGATCGTGTTGTTGCCGGCGTTGCCGGTGATGACGTTGTCCAGCGCATTTCCGGTCGCGTCGATGTTGGCACTGCCCGTCAGCACCAGGTTCTCGACGTTCGCCGGCAGCACGAGCGTGACGGACGAGCGGATGGTGTCCGTGCCCTCGCCGGCGTTCTCGGTCACCACGTCGCCGGCGTTGTCGACGACGTAGCTGTCGTCGCCGGCGCCGCCGGCCATCTGGTCGGCACCCGCGCCGCCGTCCAGCTGGTTGTTGCCGCTGTTGCCGGTCAGCCGGTTGGCGGCCGAGTTGCCGGTCGCGTTGATGTTGGCGGCACCTAGTAGCGTCAGGTCTTCCAGGTTCTCGCCGAGGCGGAAGCTGACGCTGGCGAACACCTGGTCCGCACCCTCGCCGACGCCTTCGGTGACGGTGTCGCCGGCATTGTCGACGACGTAGGTGTCGTCGCCCGCGCCGCCGGCCATCGCGTCGGCACCGGCCTTGCCGTCCAGCAGGTTGTCGCCGCCGTTGCCGGTGAGCTGGTTGTCCAGCTCGTTGCCTGTGGCGTTGAGGTCGCCGCTGCCGGTCAGCTGGAGGTTCTCGACGTTGGCGCCCAGCACCCAGCTGATGCCCGCGCGCACGAGGTCCGTGCCTTCGCCGGCGTTCTCGGTGACGGTGTCGCCCGCGTTGTCGACGACGTAGGTGTCGTCCCCCGCGCCGCCGGCCATCTGGTCGGCGCCGGTGCGGCCGTCGATGAGGTTGTTGCCGCCGTTGCCGGTGATGACGTTGGCCAGCGCATTGCCGGTGGCGTCGATGTCGGCGCCGCCGGTCAGCGTCAGGTTCTCGAGGTTGGCCCCGAGCGTCCACGTGACCGAGCTGCGCACGAGGTCCATGCCCTCGCCGGCCTGCTCGGTGATGCTGTCGCCGGCGTTGTCGACGACGTAGGTGTCATCGCCCGCGCCGCCGGTCAGCACGTCGGCGCCGGCGCCGCCGTCCAGCACGTTGTTGCCCGCGTTGCCGGTGATGACGTTGGCCAGCGCGTTGCCGGTGCCGTCGATGTTGGCCGTGCCCGTCAGCGTCAGCTGCTCGATGTTGGCGCCCAGCCGGAAGCTGACGCCGGACTGCACGAGGTCGATGCCCTCGCCCGCGTTCTCCGTCACCGTGTCGCCACTGTTGTCGACGACGTAAACGTCATTGCCCGCGCCACCGGCCATCGCGTCGGCGCCCAAGCCGCCGTCCAGCGTGTTGTTGCCGCTGTTGCCGGTGAGGGCGTTGTCCAGCGCGTTGCCGGTGCCATTCAGGTCGCCGGTGCCGGTCAGCACCAGGTTCTCCAGGTGGGCGCCCAGCGTGTAGCTGAAACCGGCACGCACGGTGTCGGTGCCCTCGCCGGCGTTCTCGGTGACGACGTCGGCCGCGTTGTCGACGACGTAGGTGTCGTTGCCCGCGCCGCCCGCCATCACGTCGGCGCCCAGGCCGCCGTCCAGCACGTTGTTGCCGCTGTTGCCGGTCAACGCGTTGTCGAGGTCGTTGCCGGTGGCGTTGATCGGCGCGGTGCCGGTCAGCACCAGGTTCTCGACGTTGGCGCCCAGCGTGAAGCTGACGCTGCTGCGCACGAGGTCGGTGCCGCCGCCCGCGGCCTCGGTCACCGTGTCGCCCGCGTCGTCGACGAGGTAGGTGTCGTCGCCCGCGCCACCCAGCATCGCATCGGCACCGGCGCCGCCGTCGATGAGGTTGTTGCCGCTGTTGCCGACGATGCGGTTGTCCAGCTCGTTGCCGGTGCCGCTGATGTTGCCGCTGCCTGTCAGCTGCAGTTCCTCGACGTTGGCCGACAGCGCATAGCTCACGCTGCTCCGGATCGTGTCGTAGCCCGCGTTGGCGTCCTCGGCCACCGTGTCGCCGCTGTTGTCGACGATGTAGCTGTCGTCGCCCGCGCCGCCGGCCATCGTGTCCGCGCCGGCCTTACCGTCGATGAGGTTGGCGCCGGCGTTGCCGGTGATGACGTTGTCGGCCGCGTTGCCGGTGGCGTCGATGTTGCCCGCGCCCAGCAGCGACAGGTTCTCCAGGTTGTCGCCCAGCGTCCAGCTGATCGACGAGCGCACGAGGTCCGTGCCCTCGTTGGCGGCTTCGGTGATCTGGTCGCCGGCGTTGTCGACGACGTAGGTGTCGTCGCCCGCGCCGCCGGCCATCTGGTCGGCGCCGGCCTTGCCGTCCAGCACGTTGTTGCCGGCGTTGCCGGTGAGCGTGTTGGCCAGCGCATTGCCGGTCGCGTCGATGTTGGCCGTGCCCGTCAGCGTCAGGTGCTCGACGTTGGCGCCCAGCGTGAAGCTGACGCTGCTGCGCACCAGGTCCGTGCCCTCGCCCGCGCCTTCCGTCACCGTGTCGCCGGCGTTGTCGACGACGTAGGTGTCGTCACCGGCACCGCCCGCCATCGTGTCGGCGCCCGCGCCGCCGTCGATGACGTTGTTGCCGCTGTTGCCGGTGATGACGTTGTCCAGCGCGTTGCCGGTGGCGCTGTTGCTGGCGGTGCCGGTCAGCACCAGGTTCTCGACATTGGCGACCAGCGTGTAGCTGATGGACGAACGCACGGTGTCCGTGCCTTCGCCGAAGTTCTCGGTGACCACGTCGCCAGTGGACTCGACGACATAGCTGTCATCGCCCGCGCCGCCGGCCATGCGGTCGGCGCCCAGGCCGCCGTCCAGCAGGTTGTTGCCGGCGTTGCCGGTGAGGACGTTGTCCAGCACGTTGCCGGTCGCGTCGATGTCGGCGGTGCCGGTCAGAGTCAGGTTCTCGACGTTGGCCGACAACGCATAGCTGACGGACGCATTGACGCTGTCCGTGCCCTCGCCGGCCGCTTCGACGATGACGTCGGTCGAGTCGTCCACCGTGTAGGTGTCGCTGCCCGCACCGCCGGTCAGCACGTTGGTGCCGGCCGCGCCGGTAAGCTGGTCGTCGAAGGCCGAGCCGATGAGGTTCTCGATGCCCGCCAGCGTGTCGCCCTGCGCGTCGCCGCCGCTGCCGCGGCCGGTGCCCAGGTTCACCGTCACGGCCGCGGTCGACGCGGCATAGGTGGCGGTGTCGATGCCCGCGCCGCCGATCAGCGCATCCGCACCGGCGCCGCCGTTCAGCAGGTCGTTGCCCGCGCCGCCGTCCAGCCGGTTGGCGCCGGTGGTGCCGATCAGCACATCGTCGAAGCTGGAGCCGGCCAGGTTCTCGATCGAATCGAAGCTGTCGCCGGCCGCGTCGCCGGTGTTCAGCGTCGTGTCGGCCAGGCTCACGGTCAGGCCGCCCAGCGCGCCGGCGTAGCTGGCCGTGTCGCTGCCGGCGCCGCCGGACAGTACGTCCGCACCGGCGCCGCCGATCAGCACGTCGTCGCCCGCGCCGCCCACCAGCCGGTTGACGCCGGCGTCGCCTTCCAGCGTGTCGTCGAAAGCCGAGCCGGTCAGGTTCTCGATGGATTGGAAGCTGTCGCCGGCCGCATCGCCGGCGTTGGTGGCCGCGTTGACCAGGCTAGCCTTAACGCCCGCCGTCGCGCCCACGTAGCTGGCCGTGTCGTTGCCGGCGCCGCCGAGCAGCTGGTCCGCCCCGGCGCCGCCTTCCAGCAGGTCGTCGCCGTTGCCGCCGTCCAGCCGGTTGTCGTTCGCGTCGCCCTTCAGCGCATCGCCGAAGTTGGAGCCGATCAGGTTCTCGATGCCGCTGATGACGTTGGCCTGCGCATCGCCGCCGTTGCCGGTGCCGGCCACGAGGTCCACCTGCACGGCGGCCGCCGACGCCGCGTAGCTCAGCGTGTCATTGCCCGGCCCGCCCTGGATGACGTCCGCGCCGCCGCGGCCTTCGATGACGTCGTCGCCGTCACCGCCGCTGATGACGTTCGCGTTGGCGTCGCCCGTCAGCGTGTCGCTGTAGTTGGATCCGGTCAGGTTCTCGATGGACAGGTAGCTGTCCCCCGCCGCCGCGCCGGTGTTGGTGCCGGGCGCCAGCAGGCTGGCGGCCACGCCGGCGGTGGCCGATGCGTAGCTGGCCGTGTCGCTGCCGTCGCCGCCGTCCAGCACGTCCGCGCCGTCGCCGCCGTCCAGCACATCGTCACCGCCGCCGCCCACCAGCTTGTTGACGCCGGCCGTGCCGGTCAGCTGGTCGTCCTTGTCGGAGCCGGTCAGGTTCTCGATGCCCGTGAGCCGGTCGCCTTCGGCGTCGCCGCCCTGGCCGATGCCGGTCGCGAGGTTCACGCGCACGCCCTGCGCCGATGCGGCGTAGGTGGCCGTGTCGGAGCCCGCGCCGCCGGTCAGCTGGTCGGCGCCTGTGCCGCCGTCCAGCAGGTCATCGCCGTCGCCGCCGTCGAGCTTGTCGTTGCCCGCCAGGCCGGAAAGCGTGTCATTGCCCGCGCCGCCGATCAGCGTGTTGGCGCTGGCCTCGCCGGTCAGCTGGTCGTCGCCCGTGCCGCCGGTCAGGTTCTCGATGGACTGGAAGGTGTCGCCCGTCGCATCGCCGCCGGTCACGACGCCGGTGGTCAGGTTGATCTGCACGGCCACCGTGGACGTGGAGTAGTCCGCCGTGTCCGAGCCGTCGCCGCCGATCAGCGTGTCGGCGCCCGCGCCGCCGATCAGCACGTCGTTGCCGCGCCCGCCGTCCAGCACGTTGTTGCCGTCGCCGGCCACGAGGCGGTCGGAGAAGCGCGAGCCGGTCAGGTTCTCGACGTTCACCAGCGTGTCGCCCGCGGCGTCGCCGCCGGTGTTGGGCGTGGCGCCGGTCAGGTCCACCTTCACGCCTTCCTGCGAGTCGGCGTAGCTGGCGGTGTCGGTGCCGTCGCCGCCGTCGAGCTGGTCGGCGCCGGCACCGCCGATCAGCGTGTCATCGCCCGCGCCGCCCTGCAGCCCGTCGTTGCCGGGGTTGCCGATCAGCACGTTGTCGAAGCCGTCGCCGATCAGCAGGTCGTCGTTCTCGGAGCCGGCCAGGTTCTCGATGCCGCTGTACGTGTCGCCGCGCGCCTCGCCGGTGTTCAGCGCCGCATTGGCCAGGTTGGCGGTCACGCCGGTCAGCGCGTCCACGTAGCTGGCGGTGTCCCGGCCTTCGCCGCCCACCAGCGTGTCGGCGCCCTCGCCGCCTTCCAGCTCGTCATCGCCGGCGCCGCCGTCCAGCTTGTTGTCGCCGGCGCTGCCGATCAGCAGGTCGTTGAAGCCCGAGCCGGTCAGGTGCTCGATGTCCTGCAGCCGGTCGCCGGTGGCGTCGCCGCCGCTGCCCTGGCCGGTGCCCAGGCTCACGTTCACGCCGGCGGCCGAGCTGGCGTAGCTGGCGGTGTCGCTGCCGGCGCCGCCCTGCAGCGTGTCGGCGCCGCCGCGGCCTTCCAGCAGGTCGTCGCCCGCGCCGGCCTGCAGCACATTGGCGGCAGCGTCGCCGCGCAGCGTGTCGTCATGGTCGGACGCGATGACGTTCTCGACCTGCGACAGCGTGTCACCCTCGGCCTCGCCGCCCTTGCCGGTGCCGGCGGCCAGGTCAATGGTGACGCCCGCGGTCGAGCCGCTGTAGACGGCCGTGTCGGTGCCCGCGCCGCCCACCAGCTGGTCGGCCCCGCCGCGGCCTTCCAGCACGTCGTTGCCGGAGCCGCCGTCCAGCTTGTTGATGCCCGCGTCGCCGCGCAGCTGGTCGGCCCCGCCGCTGCCGGCGAGGTTCTCGATGCCTTCCAGCGTGTCGCCGTCGGCGTCGCCACCGCTGGCCGTGCTGGCCGCCAGGTCCACGCTGACGCCCGCGCCCGAACCCTCGTAGCTGGCCGTGTCGTTGCCGGTGCCACCGACGAGCTTGTCGGCGCCCTCGCCGCCCACCAGCCAGTCGCTGCCGGCGCCGCCGTCCAGCTTGTCGTTGCCGGCGCCGCCGAGCAG
This sequence comes from Roseateles sp., assembly GCA_041914785.1. Lineage (GTDB taxonomy): Bacteria > Pseudomonadota > Gammaproteobacteria > Burkholderiales > Burkholderiaceae_C > Pelomonas. The sequence goes on along the minus strand of JAYSCT010000004.1, from coordinate 14,599 downwards.
GCGGTCCGCGCCGACGAGGCCGTTGATGGTGTCGTTGCCGGCGCCGCCGTCGATGACGTCGCCCAGGCCGAAGGCCGGGAACACGACGCCGGCCTTGCCGCCGACGTCATAGGCCATGTCGGCGGCGCTGGCCACGTCGCGCACGATGGCCGGCAGCGTGAGCTTGCCCTCGATGGTGGCGCCGTCGATGTCGGCCGTGGCGGTGACGACGAGGTCGAAGGTCGTCGACGGCGCAGCGGCCGCGTCGGACGCGACGGCGTACCGGACCATGACGCCGTAGCGCGTGGCGGCGGCCGGGTCGGTGGGCACCGTCAGGTCCCAGCCGGTGGCGCCCTTGGTGGCACCGACGACCTCGAAGCCGTCCGGCAGCCCGGTGATGACCACCGTCTTCACCAGCGCGCCGGCCTTGGCCGACAGCGAGATGTCGAACTGGCGCGCCCAGCCCGAGCCCATGCCCTTGCCGCCGTCGCCGTTGATGGTGTCGTCGCCCGACGTGCCCTGGATGAGCTCGGGCGCGGCCTGTGCGGCGGCCGAGAAATCGGTGGCCGACTCGGCCGAGCCGCCGGAGCCGGTGATCGTCGTGCCGCTGACTTCCTGGCCCGTCACGTTGTGCACCTGGCCGGCCACCGTCAGCACCGCGGCGGTGGGTGGCGGGGGCGGCGTGCCACCGCCGGGCGGGCCGCCGGCGGGCCGCGGCGCCACCTGGATGACCAGCGAGAACGGCCGCGCCTCGTCATGGAACTCGGCCTTGCTGGCGCCCTCGCCGCCACCGGTGCCCGACACCATGCCGCTTTCCACCAGCGGTTTGGGTGGCGGCGGCATGTCGCTGCTGCTTTCGCGCGCGGCCGGCGCCGGCGTGTCGGCATCGGTGGTGTTCTTCTCGACGGTGCGCAGCAGCGTGTCGGTGATGTTGACCGGGCCGGCCTGCGTGATCAGCGAGGACGCCTCGGTCGCGCCGTCCTGGAACTGCAGCTTGAAGTCGGGGTCGGCCAGCGCGCGCAGCGCGGCGCCCTGCAGCACATGCTGCGTGCCGTCGGCCATGACCAGCACCAGGTCCACGCCGGCCACCTGCACCTTAGCCACCGCGGCGCGCGACAGCGCCAGCTTGACCGTGGCATCGCCCGAGGGCGGGTGGATGACGACTTTGCCGTTGTCCATCGACTACTCCGTGATTGGCTGCATCGCATCCGCGCAGGGGATGCCGACGCTGCGCAGCAGCTGCGCGTCCGCAGGCGTGGCCGCATCGGCGGCCAGCACGCGCAATTTTTCCGAGGCGCCCAGCTCCGCCATCAGCTGCAGCAGCCGGCGCTTGCCGGCGCTGCCGTCGCCGGCCAGGCCCGTGCTCAGGCTGCTGCCCAGCCGCAGATAGCCCACGCCCAGGCGGCGCAGCAGCGCCAGGTCTTCGGGCGGCGCCGTCACGCGGCGGATGCCGATGTGGACACCGTGGCGCTGCAGCACCGCGGTCAGCGGGCCCAGCACGCTTTGCACCTGACGCTCGCCGTCGATGTCGAACTCCACCGACAGCCGCTGCGCCAGCGGCCCCACGCCGGCCAGCGCCTCGTCCAGGCGGCTCACGAACGTGGGCCGCTCGGCCGAGCGCGGCGAGATGCGGATGGCGACCTTCTCGTAGGCCTCGGCATGGCCGGCGATGCGGGCCAGCGCCAGCTCGGCGACGCGCAGGTCCACGTCGGCGATGCGGGCCGTGCGCAGCGCCGCAGGCAGCACCTCCTCGGCGCCGAAGCGGCGGCCGTCCGCGTTCTCCAGCTGCACGTCGGCCAGCAGCTGTGCCGTGGCGCCGTCGACGGCCCGCACCGGCGCCAGCGCCAGCGACACGCGGCCGGTCAGCAGCGCCTCGTCGATGAGGCTGCGCCACTGCGCCAGCGACACCGTGGGCCCGGTGCGCGTCGCGCGCACCATCATCCAGGCCGCGTCGCCGCCCTCGCCGGCCTGCAGCCCGCGGTCCACGCGCGACATCACGGCGCCAATCGTTTCGCCGCCATGGAAGGCGCTGGCCGCCAGCAGGCCCACGCGCGGCCGGTCCGTCAGCTCGCGCTGCTTGAGGCCGTGCAGCGCATCGGCCAGCTCGCGCGTCCAGCCGTCCAGTGCGTCGGGCGCCACGCGCGGCACCAGCACGGCGAAGTCCGCACCGTTCAGCCGCGCGACGGTGCCGCCGGCAGCGTCCAGCCGCAGCGCGCGCGTGCGCATCAGCGTGGCCACCTGCTTGAGCAGCTCGTCCGCGCGTTCGCGGCCGGCGCGCTGGTTCAGGCCGGCGAGGTCGTCCACGCGCAGCAGCACCAGGCCGCCGGTGGCCTCGGTGTCGGGGTCGTGCAGCAGCACGGCGAGCTTGTCCATGAACTGCGCGCGCGCGGCCAGGCCCGTCACCGGGTCCACCGAGATCTCGGCATGCAGCTCGCCCAGCCGCTGGTCGCGGTCGTCCAGCTGCGCCTTGATGCGCGTCAGCGCCACATTGATGCTGCGCGACATCGCGGCCCATTCGACCGGGCCGTCCTGCGCGCGCTCGGCGATGCGGCCCTGGCCCGCGGCGTCCAGCTGCGCGATCAGCGGCTCGCCGCCACGCCGCCACCAGCGCGACACGACCCACAGCCCGGCCAGCGTGGCGAGCGCGGCCACCCCGTGGATGACCAGCAGCCAGCCCAGCTGCGCGTGCGTCTGCGTGCCGTGCAGCAGCGTCGCCGTGGCCACGGCCGACAGCGCGAAGCCCGCCGCCACCATGCCGGCGGCCCGTCGCGTGGCGCTGCCGATGCCGCTGCTCATGCGTCGCCTCCGGCGGCGATCTGCGCGTATTGCGCACCGAAGCGCTCGTCCAGCCGGTCCGCCACCAGCGACGCGGCGGCCACGAGGCCGGCGTCCAGCTTGTGCAGTGCGCGCTCGGCGTTGTCGCCCGCCTCGATGGACGCGGCCACCTGCGTGGCCAGCGCCAGCACCGGCGCCAGCGTGCCGGGGGCGACATCGGCGTCGAGGTGGTGGGCCACCGCATCGACGACGGACGCCGGGAAGCCCAGCTCGTCCAGCCACGCGGCGCTGACCTGCGCATGGTCCAGCCCACAGGCCTCACGCTCGAGGGCAGCCAGCTCGGCACCGCGCGCGGACCGCGCGCCGGCCAGCGCGGCGGGCAGCGTCGCCGCGAAGGCCTGGCACAGCATCAGGTGGCCCGCGTTGTGCAGCAGGCCGGCGAGGAAGGCGGCCTCGGCATCCGCACCGGCAAGCCGCGCCAGGCTGCGCGCGGCCTTGGCGGTGACGGTGGCGTCCAGCCAGAACTGGCGCAGGTTCACGCCCGGCACGGCGACGAACACCGCCTCCAGCCCACCGCTGATGACCAGCGTGCGCAGCGTGTCGGTGCCGATGATGGCGACGGCGTCCCTCAGGCTCGCCAGGCTGCGCCGGCCGGCGTAGTACGGCGAGTTGGCGATGCGCAGCGTGCGCGCGGCCAGCTGCGGCTCCTGCTCCAGTTCGTCGACGAGCTCGATGATGGACGCGCCGGGGTCGCGCAGCTGGCTGATGAGCCGGCGCACGACGCGCGGCACCGACGGCAGCTGCAGCCGGCCGCCGGCCGCCGCGCGCACCTGGTCCATCGACACCGTCATGGCGCCCCCTTCGCGCGGCGCGCTGTCCCGCCAGGCGGAAGCCGAGCCCCTGCGGGCGGCCGTGCGGGGCTCATGTGCGCGGCCCCTTGTCGTCGCTCAGCGCGGCGCGCAGCTGGTCCTTCTCCAGGTTCCACAGCGTCGAGTCCATGCGCTTGACGAGCGTGGCCTGCTGCAGCACCTCGTCCTTGAGCTCGCGGTTGGCCGACGTCAGCGTCGCGATCTCGCGCTCCAGGCTCTCCACGCGCGACAGTGCGGTGCGCACATCGCCCACCAGTGCCTCCTGCGCGGGCAGGAAGTCCAGCATGCGGCCGACGCGCTCGTTGGACGAGCCGCTCTCCTGCAGCATGCCCTCGGCGGCGCTCGCCAGCCGCGCCATCGCCGGCACCACGTCGCCCACGCCGCCCACGGTGGCCGTCGTGCGCTCCAGCACCGCTTCCTGGCTGGCCAGCCGCTCGCTGAGCGCGGCCGATGCGCCGGCCATCTGCGCCACCTGCGGCACCAGCATGTCCAGCCGCGCGACGACGTCGGCCAGGCCGGCGCTGGACGCGCGATGCTGCTCCAGGATGTCCGCCAGCAGCGTGGCCAGGAAGCGTTCGCTGATCTCGACGTTCTCGTTGACGCTGCTCTTCTCGGCCAGCGACAGCACCTCGCCACGCACGGTCTCGATGAGGTCCGTCGCGGCCTTGCGCACCGCCACCATCTGGAAGCCCAGCACGATGGAGCCCACCAGGCCGAACATCGATGCCGAGAACGCCGTGCCCATGGCCGACAGCGGCTTCTGCAGGCCGCCGACGATCTTGGCGAACTCGCCCTCCATGTCGGCGCCGCCGCCGGCGCTCTTGGCGATGGTGCCGATGAGGCTGGACGTCTCCACCAGCGTCTCCAGCAGGCCGACGAAGGTGCCCAGCAGGCCCAGGCCCACCATCAGGCCGACGAGGAACTGGCTCAGCTCCTGGCGCTTGTTCAGGTACTGCTCCAGCGCCTCGATCTCGGGCTCCATCGCGGAGCTGTGGATGTAGACCTGGTGGCCCAGGCCCAGCTTCTGCAACCGGTCCAGCATGCCGGTCACGAAGGCCGGTGGCCCGAGGCGCGGGTGCTGCTCGCCGCTGGCGTCGCCGTCGCGCAGCCAGCGCATGCCGGCGCGGAACACGCGGTCCTCGCCGAACAGCTCGACGAGGTGGCCCGCCATGGTCCACATGCCCCAGCACAGCACGGCAATGATGATGCCGTTGAGGATGGGGTTGGACATGATGGCGAACGACACGAAGTGCCACATCGACGCGGCGCCGGCCAGCATGGCCAGCAGCGGCAGCGCGACGAAGAACACATGCCGGCGGCCCATGCCGTGGTCGTGCGGCTGCGGGCCGCGCGGGGGCAGCGGCTCGGTCACCGTGGCGGCGGGGGTGTTGCTCATGACGGTTCCCTCGGAATCATTTGCGATCGCGGAGTGCCGTGTCGGCCAGTCCACGAATTGGCGATAGCAGGTACTGCAGCACGGTGCGCTGGCCGGTCACGACGTCGGCGCTGACGCTCATGCCCGGGCCCAGCGGCTGGCCGAAGCGCTTGGCACTGGCCGGGTCCACCGCGGCGACGACGCGGAAGTAGCGCTCGCCGCGCTCGTCCAGCAGGCTGTCGGCGCTGATCTCGGTGACCTTGGCCTCCAGCGTGCCGTAGGCCGTGTAGTCGAACGCGGCGACCTTCACGCGCGTGGGCAGCCCCACGCGCAGCGTGCCGCGCTCGGCGGGCGAGGCGCGGGTCTCCACCACCAGCGCCTCATCCAGCGGCGTCAGCTCCAGCAGCGTCTCGCCGGGCTTCACGACGCCGCCCACCGTGTTGCTGGCCAGCTTGTTGACGATGCCGGCCACCGGCGCGGTCAGCACCGTGCGGCGCACGCGGTCGTTCTCGGTCTTGATGTCTTCCTCCAGCCGGCGCAGCTCCACGCGCGCATCGCTGAGCGTCGTGCGCGCCTCGCTGCGGAACTGCGCGATGGCCTCGGCCTGGCGGGCCGACAGCTCCGACGCCGCGGCCGCGATGCGCGGCATCGACGCCTCGGTCTCGGCGATCTGCGTCGTCAGCCGCTCGACGCGGCCGCGCGCGTCCAGCAGCTCGCTCTGCGAGCCGGCGTTGCGCGCCACCATGTTCTGCACGAGCGCCAGCTGCGAACGGGCCACGTCCAGCTCGGCGCGCAGGCCCTTGGCGCGCGCGCCGGCCTCGGCAGCCTCCTGGCGGCGCTGCGTGGCCTGTTCTTCGAGCACGCGGGTGGTCTGCGCCAGCTTGGCGGCGCGGGCCGCGAACGCCTCGGCCTCGGCGCGCACGGCCGGGTCGTCGGCGGCCACGCCGGCCGGCGGCTGGAAACGCCCGGCGCCGCTGGCCTCGGCATCCAGCCGCGCGACGCGCGCCGCCATGCCGGCCAGCCGCGCGCCCTTCTCGGCGCGCGACGAGTTGGCCTGCAGGTCCGACACGGCCACCAGCGACTGCCCGGCCGCCACCACATCGCCCTCGCGCACGAACACCCTGGACAGGATGCCGCCCTCCAGGTGCTGCACCAGCTGCTGCTTGCCCGACGGCACGATGCGGCCCTGCGTGTGCACGACGAGGTCCACGCGCGCCAGTGCCGTCCACAGCGCCAGCGCGGCGCAGATGCCGGCGACGGCGTAGATCAGCGCGCGGGGGCGGCGCAGTCGGCGCGTCTGGCCCAGCGTGTTGTCGAAATAGCCCAGCAGCAGGTCCACCGGAGCGTCGCGGGTCGCGGCGTTGGCCGTCATGGCTTCTCTCCCAGCCGCACGGCCACGGCCGGTGCCGGCGCGCTGGCCTTCATGTCGATGCGGGTGACGATGCGGTCGCCCGCGACGCCCTGCCCCAGCAGCTCGTTGCGCACCGCCATCGCGCGGATGAACGCGGCCCGCTGGTTCTCGCTGAGGTGGATCTCGGGGCCCAGCGCCACCACCTCCAGCCGCAGCGCGGGCGACTCGGCCAGCCGCGCCTTCAGCGGCGCCAGCGCCTCGGCCAGCGCCTTGGCGGCCTTCTCGTCCACCGTCAGCGCGCCAGGTGCGAAGTCCAGCTGCAGGTAGTGCTCGGCCGGCTTGACCTTGGCCGCCGCGGCGCTGGCCGCCAGCGCGGCCTCGTTGCCGGCCACGGCGATGCGGGTGCGCTGCGGCGCCGCCGTGTCGACCACCGGCGGCGTGCCGCCCGGCTTCTCCTTCTCGGCCGCCGGCGCCACCACCACCTGCCGGGCGCGTCCCAGTTCGGCCTGCTGCTCGGCGATCTTGGCCGCCATGCGCTTGGCCAGCATCTGCGCCGAGAAGCTCAGCGCGATGGCCAGCACGACGATGACGAACACCATCGCGATGACCACGTTGGTCAGCGCATCGACGAAGCCGGGCCAGAAGTCCCCGCCGCTGCTTTTTCCGCCGCCTGCCATGTCAGAAGCCGTGAGTGCACCGCGCGCGACCGAGCAGGCCGTTGCGGCGTCGCCAATCAAGGCGCAAAGCGCAGCTGCAGCTGGGGCTGCGGCGAGCATTTGCAACGCCGAGTGGCGGCGTTGCAGCGGAATGAGCGGGTGTGCGCGGTGTGCTCATGGCTTCTCTCACCGCCCCACCACTTGGCGCAGCGCGCCGGTCAGGTGGGCGATGCGCCACTCGTTCTGCGCCGCGGCCACCACCACCTGCACGATGTCGAGGCGGCTCTGGTGCAGGCGCTGGTAGGCGTCCAGCACGTCCAGCAGCTGGCGGTTGCCGCCGGTCAGCTGCGCGCGGAAGGCGTCGACGACCTTGCGGTTGGCGTCCAGCTCGTCGCGCACCGACGCGAAGCGCTCGGTGGCCGCCTGCAGGTTGGCGTAGCTGGTCTCAAGGTCCTGCACGACGCGGCGGCGCACCGCCTCGCCGCGTGCTTCCAGCTCGTTGCGGTGCGCCTCGGAGGCCTTCATGCGGGAGTAGTCGGCGCCGCCGTTGAGCAGCGGCACCGTCATCACCAGCATGGCCTTGCTGTCCTTCTGCTGCGCCTCGGTGCCGGCGGCATTGCGCGTCTGCGAATGCGTCAGCTCCACGGCCAGGCGCGGCAGGAAGGCCGACCGGCCGCTCTTGCGCTCCGACTCGGCGGCCTGCTGCTCCAGCCGCGACGCCAGGATCTCGGCATTGCCGTCGCCGGCCTCGGCCATCGCCGCGTCGGCGTCGGCGGGCAGGTAGAGGTCCAGCGGCGCGTCCAGCGCCAGGCCGAACGGCGTCACCGACGACAGACGCTGGAAGTTGCGCAGTGCCGCGGCCAGCGCCGCGCGCGAGTCGGCCAGGCCGGAGCGCACGTTGGCCACGCGGGCCGCGATGCGCTCGCGCTCCGCCGGGCTGGCGCCGCCGGCGGCCACGCGGTCGCCGATGTAGCGCAACAGCTCGCCCAGCTCCTTCTCGTAGCCCTGGCCCAGCTCCACGCCGACGCGCTGCTGCAGCACGGCGAACCAGGCGCTGCCGGTATCCAGCAGCGTCTGCGACTCGACGCCCGCCAGCTGCACCTCGGCCGACGCGGCCAGCAGCTCCTGGCGCGTCCATTCGTGGCGAGCCGTCTCGTCCACCAGCGCCTGGCTGAGCACGGCGGAGTGGTCGGCGCGGCCCAGGTTGGCCTGGCTGTCGGGCGTTTCCAGGTGGCCACGGCCGATGGCGAAGCGCGTCTCCAGCTTGGGCAGCAGCGCGCCGCGCGCGGCCTTGCGGGTGTAGTCGAAGCTCAGCGCGCGGTAACGCGCGGCGGCCACGTCGGGGCTGTTCTGCCAGGCCTGCTGCAGCGCGTCGCCCAGCGTCAGCGCCGGGCCGTTGCCGGCCAGCGGCAGCACCGGCGGCATGCCGAGCAGCTGCTGCAGCACGGCGACGCGGGGCTTGAGCGCGTCGGGTGCCGAGGCGGCGGAGGCCGGTGCGGCGGGCGGCTCCGCCTGGGCCAGTGCCAGCGCGGGTGCGATGCAGAGCAGGGTCAGCCCGCTCAGGCGACGCAGGGATGAAGACATGGGTCGCATTCCTTAGGCGGACGTCGTGCGGGGTGGCGCGGGCGTGCGCGGGGTGACGGCGCCGGGCGCCAGCAGCCGCTGTGGCGGCGCGTCGGCCACCAGGCGGCCGCGCTCCAGCACCAGCACGCGGTCGCAGATCTGGATGAGCTCGGCGCTGTGCGTGGCGACGACGATGCAGCGGCCGGCCTTCCAGCCCGGCAGCGCGGCGATGAAGCCTTCCTGCGCCTGGCGGTCCAGCCCCAGCGTCGGCTCGTCCAGCAGCAGCAGGTCGGACGGCTGGTGCAGCACGCGGGCCAGCGCCAGCATCTGCCGCTGGCCGCCGGACAGGCCGGCGCCGTTGGGCCCCAGCTCGGTGTTCAGGCCCAGCTCGCCACGGTCCAGCTGCGGGCCCAGGCCGGCCACGCGCAGCGCACGCAGCAGGTCGGCCTCGCGGGCGCCGTCCTCGCCGGGCGCGACGACGTCCTGCAGCCGGCCGGCCAGGAAGCCCGGCTCCTGCGGCTTGTAGGCCACGGTGCTGGCAAGCCAGCGGCGCGTCAGGTCGTCGGCGACGACGCGGCCGCCCAGCGCGAACTGGCCCGACGTCGGCACCACATGCCCGGCCAGCAGCTTCAGCAGCGTGGACTTGCCGGCGCCCGAGCTGCCGACGACGGCCACCAGCTCGCCGGCCTGCAGCGTGGCCGTCACGTCGGCCAGCACCGGCGCCCGGTCGGGGTAGGCAAAGCCCACGCCGGCCAGCCGCACGCCCTCGGCGGCGGCCGCGCCCAGCGGGCCGGCGGTATCGCGGTCGGGCAGCGCGGCGGCATCCAGCGCCACGGTCTGCGCCATGTCGCGCAGCGCGCGCATGAACTCGCGCCAGCGCACCACCACCGGTGCGAACAGGCAGATGGAACTGACCAGCCGCCCGCCCAGCATGGTGGCCGAGATCAGCCCGCCGACGCTGAGCGCCTGCGCCTCGATGCGGTAGACGCCGGCCACCAGCGTCAGCACCGTGCAGGCCGACATGCCCACCGGCAGCAGTTGCTGGCTGACCTGCTGCCACACCCGTGCCCGCGACGCTGCCCGGGCACCGACGGCCGACGGTTCGCGCAGGCCGCGCTCGGCCACGCGGGCCGCGGCGGTGGACATCAGGCTGTCGCGCGCGATCAGCACGTCCACCAGCCAGGACAGCTTGGTGGCCGACGCCTTGTTGGCCACCTGCGAGCGGCGCGCCGCGGCGCCCTGCAGCACGGCGCCGGCCCCCAGCAGCACGACGCCAGTGCCCAGCGGGATCAGCACCAGCGGCCCGGCGACGACGGCCAGCGCGATCGCGAACAGCAGCGCGAACGGCACATCCGCCAGCGGCAGCAGGAACTGCGCGGACAGCACGTCGCGCGTGGCCGCCAGCTCGCGGTAGCGCGACATCAGCGTGCCCACCGGCAGCGGCCTGGAGGCCGGCGTGGCCAGCACGCCGCGCAGCAGGCGCTCGTCCAGGTGCATGTCCCAGCGCGCGCCGGCGTGCTCCACCAGCAGCACGCGCGACAGCCGCAGCACCAGCTCCAGTGCGAACAGCAGCCCCATGCCCAGCGCCAGCGCCCACAGCGTCTCGTGCAGCTCGTTGCCGACGGCCTTGTCGTAGACCAGCATGGAGAACAGCGGCAGCGTCAGCACGAAGGCGTTGACGAGCAGGCTGGCGAGCGCCAGATCGGTCAGGTGACGACGGTTCGCGCGGAGGAACAGCAGGAGGGCTTCACGCATGCGTCGGCAGCGACTCGGGCCACGCGGCGGCAGAAATCAGCCGGGCGGGCGGGGGCAGGCAAGGGAGTGAGGAGGGCCAGGCCATGATAGCCATCACCCAGGGGGGCACATTGGAGGGAAAACGAGTCATAAACCACACAGATGCCCGGTTACCCGACGGGCGGCGGCGCGGGCTATCCTGACCCGCTCAGCGACAGCGAGCTTGAAATGACCCATTCCTGCGACGTGGCCATCATCGGCGCCGGCACGGCCGGCATGGCGGCCTACCGCGCCGCACGCCGCCATACCGAGCGCGTGCTGCTCATCGAGGCCGCCCACTACGGCACGACCTGCGCGCGCGTGGGCTGCATGCCCAGCAAGCTGCTGATCGCCGCGGCGGACGCCGCCGAGGCCGTGCGCGACGCCCACCGCTTCGGCGTGCAGGCCGACGCGCCCGTCATCGACGGCCGCGCCGTCATGCAGCGCGTGCGCAGCGAACGCGACCGCTTCGTCGGCTTCGTCACCGACACCGTGCACGGCTGGCCCGAGGCGACGCGGCTGTTCGGCCGCGCAAGGGTCATCGACGCGAACACGCTGGACGTGGACGGCCGGCGCATCGAGGCCCGTGCCGTCGTCGTCGCCACCGGCTCGCGACCGCGCGTCCCGGCGGGCTGGCGCGAGCGGCTGGGCCACCGCCTCATCGTCAACGACGACGTGTTCGACTGGGTCGACCTGCCGCGCTCGGTGGCCGTCGTCGGCGCCGGCGTCATCGGGCTCGAGCTGGCGCTGGCGCTGCACCGGCTGGGCGTGCGCGTACGGCTGTTCGCCCGCGGCGAGCGCATCGGCCCGCTGACCGACCCCGAGCTGCAGTCGCTGGGCCGGCAGCTGTTCGCCGAGGCGCTGCCGCTGACGGCCAATGCGGGTGAACTGCAGCCGGCGCTGGACGGCGACCAGGTGCTGCTGGGCGGCGAGCACTTCGACCTGCTGCTGTGCGCCAGCGGCCGCGAGCCCAACCTCGACGGCCTCGGGCTGGAGGCGCTGGCCCTGCCGCGCGACGCCACGGGCAGGCCGCGCATCGACCGCCACACCGGCCAGTGGGGCGCGGGCCCGCTGTTCGTGGCCGGCGACGCCACCGAGGACCGGCCGCTGCTGCACGAGGCCGCCGACGCCGGCCGCATCGCCGGCGACAACGCGGCGCGCTTCCCCGACGTGCACCGCCGCCCGCGCCGCGCGCCGCTGGCCGTCGTCTTCAGCGATCCGCAGATCGCGATGGCCGGCGCCAGCCATGCCGAGCTGACCGCCGCCGGCACGGCGTTCGACACCGGCCGCGTCAGCTTTGCCGACCAGGGCCGCAGCCGCGTCATGGGCGTCAACCGTGGCGGCCTGCATGTCTACGCCCAGCGCGGCACGGGCCGGCTGCTGGGCGCGGAGATGATCGGCCCCGCCGCCGAGCACATCGGCCACCTGCTGGCCTGGTGCGTGCAGCGCGGCGACACGGTGCAGCAGATGTTGAACTACCCGTTCTATCACCCGGTCGTCGAGGAAGGCCTGCGCACGGCGCTGCGCCAGCTGCACAACGACCAGCACCTGCCCGACCCGCCCATCGAGGACTGCCTGGACTGCGACACCGAGGCCGAAGTCGGCGGGTGACGCGCGGCACTCAGCCCACGTCGACGACGACCTTGCCCCGGCCCTGCCCGGCGGCGACGAGGGCGTGCGCGTCGGCGGCGGTGGCCAGGGAGAAGCGCCGCGCGTCCAGCCGCGGTGTCAGCAGGCCGGCATCCACCAGCGCCGCGGCCTCGCGCAGGATGGCGCCGTGGGCTTCGCGGCCCTCGCCGCTCAGCAACGGCAGCAGCGTGAACACGCCCGAATAGGTCGCCGCGCGGAAGGACAGCGGCGCCAGGCTGTGCGTGCCACAGCCCAGGATGCTGACGACATGGCCGCCGTAGCGGCGCGCGGCCGTGAAGGACGCCTCCAGCACGGCGCCGCCGACCGCATCGAAGACGACATCGAAACCCCGGCCGGCCGTGTGCCGGCCGACATAGTCGGCCACCGTCTCGGTGCGGAAGTCGATGTGCGTGGCGCCCCAGCCGCGCACGAGCTCGGCATCCTCGGCGGCGACGGTCGCGAACACCTCGGCGCCGCGGGCGCGCGCCAGCTGCACGGCGACATGGCCGACGCCACCGGCACCGCCCTGCACCAGCACGGTCTGACCGGGCTGCACCCGGGCGCGATCCACCAGCCCCTCCCAGGCCGTGATGACGGCCAGCGGCAGCGCCGCCGCCTCGTGCATGCCCAGCCGCGCGGGCCTGCGCGCCAGCAGGCGGGCATCGACGGCGATGAACTCCGCCAGCGTGCCCTGCAGGCCGGCGATGCCGCCGGCCATCGCATAGACCTCGTCGCCGGGCTGCCAGGCCGTCACGCCGGCGCCGGCCTGCACGACGACGCCCGCCATGTCGATGCCCAGCACCGCCGGCAGCGGCTGGCGGGCGTGGGCGGCCTGGCCGGCGCGGATCTTGGTGTCCAGCGGGTTCACGCCGCTGGCATGGATGCGCACCAGCACCTCGCCGTCGCCGGGCTCGGGCCGCGGCAGGTCGACGGCCATGAAATCGCCGTCGGGCTGGTTCACGCGCAGCGCGCGCATCGTCGGGGCAACTGAGGTCATGACGAACTCCTGGGTGGTGGTGATGTCCAGAGTTTTGGCCATGCGCCTTTGAATGAAAACCAACGAGTTCGCACGTCAAGCATGCAATTTCGTAAGCTCTCCGGCATGGACTGGGACGACATCAAGGTGTTTCTCGCCGTCGCGCGCGCCGGCTCCCTGGGCGGCGCCGCCCGGGCGCTGGGGCAGTCGCAGCCGACGATGGGCCGGCGGCTGAAGGCCTTCGAGGAGCGACTGGGCACGCCGCTGTTCCAGCGCGGGCCCGGCGGCTTCGTGACGACCGACGCCGGCGCCGAAGTGCTGGCCCATGCCGAGCGCATGGAGGACGAGGCTCTCGCGTTTGAGCGCCGGCTGGCGGGGCAGGACGCCGAGCTGGAGGGGCTGATCCGCGTGTCCTCGTCCGACTGGTTCGGCGTGCAGGTGCTGGCGCCGGTGCTGGCCGGCTTTCAGGCACTGCACCCGCGGGTCGTCATCGAGCTGATCACCGACTCGCGCCTGTTCAACCTGGCCCGGCGCGAGGCCGACCTGGTGTTCCGCATCCGCCCGTTCGACAGCGCCGAGGTCGTGCAGCGCCGGCTGATGACGCTGGACTACGCGCTCTACGGCGCCGCCGGCCTGGCGCCGCCCACCTGGGGCGACGGCCGTGGCACCGAGCTGATCACGATGGACACGGCGTTCGCCGAGATGCCCGACGTGCAATGGCTGCGGCGCGTGCTGCCGCAGGCGCGGGTCACGCTGCGCAGCAACAACCGCCAGGTGCAGGCGGCGCTGTGCGCGGCCGGCCGGGGCTGGACGGTGCTGCCCTGCCCGCTGGGCGACGCCCATCCGGGCCTCGTGAAAGCCACGCCACCCGAGGCGCCGCCCGGCCGGGAGGTCTATCTCGGCTATCACCGCGACCTGCGCCGGCTGGGCCGGCTGCAGCGCCTGGTCGAACACGTCGTGGCCAGGCTGGCGCCGGTGACAATGCCGGCCGATCCCCAGCCTTGAGACCCACGCGATGAAGAAGTTCGCCACCTGGAACGTCAATTCCCTCGCCATCCGGCTGCCGCAGGTCCTGGACTGGCTGGCCGCCCACCCCGTCGACGCGCTGGTGCTGCAGGAGACCAAGCTCACCGACGACAAGTTCCCGACGATGGAGATCGGCGAGGCCGGCTGGCAGGTGCAGTGGTTCGGCCAGAAGACCTACAACGGCGTGGCGCTGATCAGTCGCGAGCGCGCCGACGACGTCGTCAAGAACATCACCGGCTTCGCCGACGAGCAGGCCCGCGTCATCGCCGGCACGGTGGGCGGCGTGCGCGTCATCGGCGGCTACTTCCCCAACGGCCAGGCGCCGGGCAGCGACAAGTTCGCCTACAAGATGAACTGGCTGACGGGCCTGCGCACCTGGCTGGCCGACGAGCTGAAGGCGCACGAGCAGCTGGTGCTGATGGGCGACTTCAACATCGCGCCGGAAGACCGCGACGTCTACGACCCGGTCGCCTGGGCCGGCCAGATCCACTGCACGCCCGAGGAGCGCGAGCACTTCCAGCAGTTGCTGGGCCTGGGCCTGACCGACGCGTTCCGCCTGTTCGAGCAGCCGGCCAAGAGCTGGAGCTGGTGGGACTACCGCAACCTGGCCTTCCGCAAGAACCAGGG
>JAYSCT010000003.1:75635-78294 GCA_041914785.1 Roseateles sp. | reverse complement strand
AGAAGGACGAGAACATCGGCATCGCCTACGGCATGGGCCTGACGGCCGAGAAGGTCGCTGCCCAGTGGAAGATCAGCCGCGAAGCGCAGGACGCGTTCTCGGTGGAATCGCACCGCCGCGCCGTGGCCGCCATGCAGGCCGGCTATTTCGACGCCGAGATCACGCCGTTCGACGTCATCGAGCGCACGCCCAACCTGGCTGACGGCACGGTCAACGTGAAGACCCGCACCGTCAAGCTCGACGAAGGCGCCCGTCCCGACACGTCGCTGGAAGGCCTGGCCAAGTTGAAGCCCGTGTTCGCCGCCAAGGGCAGCGTGACCGCTGGCAACAGCTCGCAGACGTCCGACGGCTCCGGCGGCCTGCTGATCGTCAGCGAAGCCGCGCTGAAGCGTTACAACCTGACGCCGCTGGCCCGCTTCGTGTCGTTCGCCGTCAAGGGCGTGCCGCCGGAGATCATGGGCATCGGTCCCATCGAAGCCATTCCCGCCGCGCTCAAGGCCGCCGGCATCTCGGCCAAGGACCTGGACTGGATTGAGCTGAACGAAGCCTTCGCCGCGCAGTCGCTGGCCGTGCTGAACGACCTCGACAGCAAGGGCATCGAGCTGGACCGCGCCAAGGTCAACCCGAACGGCGGCGCCATCGCGCTGGGCCACCCGCTGGGCGCCACCGGCGCCATCCGCGCGGCCTCGGTCATCCACGGCCTGCGCCGCACCGGCGGCAAGTACGGCATGGTGACAATGTGCGTCGGCGCCGGTCAAGGCGCCGCTGGCATCTTCGAAAGGCTGTAACCCATGGACCGTCGCCGCGCGCTCAAGACCACCACCCTGCTGCTCGCGGCGGCGCCCCTGGCCGGCTGTTCTGGCCGGCTCAAGACCTTCCTGACCTGGAAGGAGGCGCAGCAGGCCGTGCTGGACCTGCTGTTCACGCCCAAGGTCGTCGATGGGAACCCGTGGAACCTCAGCCAGGTGCTGCAACACCTGGCGCAGAGCATCGAGTTCTCGATGCAGGGCTTCCCGGCGCTCAAGGGCGCGTGGTTCCGCTCCTCGGTCGGCTCGGCGGCGTTCGCCGTCTTCAATGCACGCGGCTCGATGAGCCACGACCTGAGCGAGCCCATCCCCGGCGCGCCGGCGCTGGACGCGGCGCAGGCGCTCAAGGTGTCGGTGCAGCGCCTGCTGGACGCGATGGACGCGTTCGCCCAATTCAACGGTACGCTGCGGCCTCATTTCGCCTACGGCGAGCTGACCAAGCCGCAGTACGAGCGAGCCCATTTGATGCACTTGGCGAACCACTGGACGCAGTTCCAGGCCAAGACCGCAGTCGCGTGAAGGACCTCCCATGACCATCAAGACCTACACCGTCAACGGCGTCGCGACCATCGAGATCGCCCGCCCCGAGAAGAAGAACGCCATCACGCAGGACATGTACCAGCAGATGGCCGATGCGCTGCGCGCGGCCGACACCGCGCCCGAGGCGCGGGCCGTGCTGATCACCGGCCAGCCGGGCATCTTCACGTCGGGCAACGACCTGGAGGACTTCATGGGCCGCCCGCCGCGTGGCGAGGACGCGCCGGTGTTCCAGTTCATGCACGCGTTGGTGGATTGCGGCAAGCCGGTCGTGGCCGCCGTGACCGGTGCGGCCATCGGCATCGGCACGACGCTGCTGCTGCACTGCGACCTGGTCTACGTGGCGGACGACGCGCGCCTGGCCATGCCCTTCGTGGGCCTGGGCCTGGTGCCGGAGTTCGCGTCCAGCCTCGTCGTGCCGCAGCTGATGGGCAACCGCCGCGCGGCCGAGAAGCTGTTGCTGGGCGACCCGTTCACGGGCGAGCAGGCCGTCGAGTGCGGCATCGCCAACGGCGTGCTGGCCGGCAGCGAGGTGCTGAACCATGCCCGCCGGGTGGCCGAGCGTTTCAACAACCTCGCGCCCGGCGCGGTGCGTGACAGCAAGCGGCTGATCCGCGACGCTCAGCGTGAGGCCGTCAAGGCGGCCATCACGCGCGAGGCCGAGCTGTTCAGCGCCCGGCTGCGCAGCCCGGAAGCCATGGAGGCCTTCCAGGCCTTCTTCCAGAAGCGCAAGCCGGACTTCTCGAAGTTCTCCTGAGCGCCTATCGGCGCACCAGGCCCACCAGCAGGCCGATGACGGCCAGGATCAGGAAGCCGTAGAACAGGATCTGGGCGAAACCGGCCGCACTGGCGGCGATGCCCGTGAAGCCGAAGACGGCCGCGATCAGGGCGATGACGAAGAAGATGATGGCGTAACGCAGCATGGCTGGCTCCTCGGGGTTGACGCCGTGTGGCGCATGAGTGAAGCCTAGGGCCACGGCCGTTTTCGTCATGCCGGACGACGCGGGCGTCCGGAGTCGGACGCCGCTGACGCCGTAACACCGAAATGACCCGCCGATGCGTCTGACGTTCGCCAAGCTGCTGCTCGGCCCGCTGCTGATCTGGCAGGGCCGACGCGTGCGAGCCACCGCGCTGCGGCTGCCCGAGGCGGCCGGCGAGCGGGTCGTCGCGGGCGGTGCGCTGCGGTTGTTGATCGTGGGCGATTCCTCGGCCGCCGGCGTGGGCGCCACGCATCAGCACGAGGCCCTGGCGGGCTGCCTGGCCCGCGCGCTGGCCGCCCGGCTCGGTCGCTCCGTGGGCTGGCAGCTGGTGGCCGC
>JAYSCT010000003.1:0-75535 GCA_041914785.1 Roseateles sp. | reverse complement strand
CCGCTGCAGGCCGCCGACGTGCTGGTCACGGCGCTGGGCGTGAACGACGTGGTCGACCAGGTCCCGCTGCCCGCCGCCCTCGTGGCGCTGGATGCCATCGACGCCCATGCCCGTGCGCACGCCGGCGTGCGGCTGAGCCTGCATTGCGCGGCGCCGCCCATGCAGTCCTTCCCGCTGCTGCCGCAGCCGCTGCGCTGGTTCTTCGGGCAGCAGGCGGCGCGCTTCAACGCGGCGCTGGCGGCGGGGCTGGCCGGCCAGCCGGCGCGGCGCGTGGTGCACCTGCCGCCCGCGCTGCAGCGGGACGCGGCGACCTTGATGGCCCCCGACGGCTTCCACCCCGGCCCGCGGGGCTATGCGCTGTGGGCCGACGCGCTGGCCGACCACATCGTGGCGGCGTTGCCGAAGGTTGCGAAGCACTCAACAACTTGAGTGCCGCGGCGACAGGCCGCTTCCTAGACTGATCCGGCCGCAATCACGCGGCAGCACCGGCCGCAGCAGTGAGCAGTAGATGGCCGGGCACCAACGGAGACAACACATGCGGATCGACTTTCTCCGCCGGCCTCTGCGCCGGCTGGGTGCGCTAGCCTGCGCGCTCTTCTTCATGGCCCTGGGCTCGCCCGCCCTGGCGGCCTTCAGCCTCACCACGCTCTACGACAGCGGCAGCTCGACCAAGGTGCAGTACCAGGTGGACACCGGCGGCGGCCTGGTGTTCAAGGTCATGGCCTACGACAACGGCGTCAGCACGCAGTCCAAGGGCGACCTCTCCAGCCTCGTCTACAACGGCGTGCAGTACGCCGACGCGAGCCGCGGCTCGCAGCTGAACTCGGGCTTCGACTACCTCTACAGCAACGTCTCGGCCGTCGACGTGCAGGCGCAGATGATCAGCAGCACCGGCGCGGCCACGCCCGCGTCGACCGCCAACGGCGGCGTCGTCAGCGGCGGCGCCTACGTGAAGATCACGGTGACGGTGAACAGCGCCAACGGCGGCGTGCTCAAGCACTACTACCTGGCCAGGAGCGGCGAGCCGCGCATCTACATGGGCACCTATTTCACCGAGGAGCCCGACACGCTGAACCTGGTGCGCTTCATCGTGCGCGTGCCCATCGCGGCGCTGTCCAGGGGCGGCCCGGCCGGCACGCCCGGGGGCCTCACCGCCAACGGCAGCTGGGCGCAGGACCTGCGCGACACCAGCACCACCGTCGAGGCCAGCGACGTGTTCGGCATCCCCGGCGGCACCTATGCCGGCCAGACGCGCTCCAAGCACTACGCCAACATGCGCGTGAAGGACTGGCAGTACTTCGGCGGCGTCAACAGCGGCGGCACGGTGGGCCTCTGGTTCTACCGCGACAACCAGGAAGGCGGCTCCGGCGGCCCGTTCTACCGCAGCCTGCTCAACCAGATCACGTCCACCAACAACGAGCTGACCTACATCGTCAACTACGGCGAGGGCCAGACCGAGGCCTTCCGCATGGGCGTGCTGAACAGCTACACGCTGATGTTCACCGGCGGCGGCGCGCCCGCGGCGCCGGACACCAGCTGGTTCTCGCTGATGGGCCTGGATGGCTACGTGCCGCCCGCGGGCCGCGGCGCCGTGGCCGGCGTGGGCCTGTCGGGCACCGACCCGGCCTACACCTACACCGTGGGCTTCGCCAACAGCCAGGCGCAGTACTGGACGACGGCCAACCTCGCCAACAGTGGCTACTTCAAGAGCACCGGCATGCGCCCGGGCAGCTACACGCTGACGGTCTACAAGAACGAGCTGGCGGTCTACACCGGCAGCGTCAACGTGACGGCGGGCGGCACGACGGCGCTGAACACGCTGACGATCAATGCTGACCCGGCCGCCACGCCGGCGCTGTGGCGCATCGGCGCCTGGGACGGCTCGCCGGCCGAGTTCGTCAACGGCAGCCGCCTCACCAGCATGCACCCGAGCGACAGCCGCATGAGCAGCTGGGTGGCGCCCGCCTTCGCCGTCGGCAGTGCCACGGCCGCCGCGGGCTTCCCGGCCTACCAGTGGAAGGACGTCAACAACGCCCGCGTCATCACGTTCACGCTGACCAGCGCGCAGCTGCAGAACCTGACGCTGCGCCTGGGCACGACGACCGACTTCAACGGCGCACGGCCGCAGGTCACGGTCAACGGCTGGACGTCCGCCGTGCCCGCCGCGCCGCCCAAGGGCTCGCGCAACCTGACGGTGGGCACCTACCGCGGCGTGAACCGGCTCTACAGCTACGCCATCCCGGCGTCGGCGCTGGTGGCCGGCACCAACACGGTGACGATCAACGTCGTCAGCGGCACCAGCGGCACGGGCTTCCTCAGCCCGGGGTTCTCCTACGACGCGGTGGATCTGATCGCGACGCCGTGACCTGAAGCCCGGCGCTCGGCCCGCGCCAGACTCAGCCGGTGACCTGGCGCGGCTTGCCGTCGCGGTCGATGGCCACGTAGGTCAGGTTGGCCTCGGTCACCTTGACCACGTGCAGGTTCTCCGGGTCGCGCTCGGCGAACACTTCCACGTGCACCGTCACCGACGTGCGGCCCACGCGCGTGATGGTGGCGTAGAAGCTCAGCAGGTCGCCCACCGAGACGGGCTGCTTGAAGATGAACTCGTTGACGGCCACCGTCGTGATGCGGCCGCGCGAGAGCCGCGCCGGCAGGATGGAGCCGGCGATGTCCACCTGCGCCATGATCCAGCCGCCGAAGATGTCGCCGTTCGCGTTCGAGTCGGCGGGCATGGGCATCACGCGCAGCACGAGCTCGCGGTCGCCGGGCTTGTGTTGGACGGGGCTTGATTCCTGGGGCATGGCGTTCACTTGGGACAATCGGTCTGCCTGCCATTTTCGGCCCTGACCGCCTCATGAGATCCACATCGCGCGCCATCGAACTGCCCACTTCGCCGAATGCTGCCGCCGTGCGCGGCGATTGGGGCACCGTCGGCCGCCTGCTGCCCTACCTGTGGCGCTACCGCTGGCGCGTCGGGCTGGCGCTGGCGTTCATGGTGGGCGCCAAGCTCAGCAACGTGGGCGTGCCCATCCTGCTCAAGCACCTCATCGACAGCCTGGACCTGAAGCCCGGTGCGCCGCAGACGCTGCTGGTCGTGCCACTGGGCCTGCTGGTGGCCTACGGTGCGCTGCGGCTGTCGACGTCGCTGTTCACCGAGCTGCGCGAGCTGATCTTCGCCAAGGCCACCGAGGGCACGGCGCGCAGCATCTCGCTGCAGGTGTTCCGCCACCTGCACGACCTGTCGCTGCGTTTCCACCTGGAGCGCCAGACCGGCGGCATGACGCGCGACATCGAGCGCGGCACCCGCGCCGTGCATTCGCTGATCAGCTACTCGCTCTACAGCATCGTGCCGACGCTGATCGAGGTGGCGCTCGTGCTGACGCTGCTGGGCGTCAAGTTCGACGTCTGGTTCGCCGGCATCACCGTCGCGGCGCTGGTGGTCTACGTCACGTTCACCGTCGTCGTCACGAACTGGCGCACGCAGTTCCGCAAGACGCTGAACGAGCTGGACTCGGTGGCCCACAGCAAGGCCATCGACTCGCTTCTGAACTACGAGACCGTCAAGTACTTCAACAACGAGGACTTCGAGGCGCGCCGCTACGACGAGAGCCTGGAGAAGCTGCGCCGCGCGCAGTTGAAGAGCCAGACGACGCTGTCCATGCTCAACACCGGCCAGCAGCTCATCATCGCGACGGCGCTGGTGCTGATGCTGTGGCGGGCCACGCAGGGCGTGGTGGCCGGGCAGATGAGCCTGGGCGACCTGGTCATGGTCAACGCGTTCATGATCCAGCTCTACATCCCGCTGAACTTCCTCGGCGTCATCTACCGCGAGATCAAGCAGAGCCTGACGGACATCGAGAAGCTGTTCCTGCTGCTGGACCGCGAGCGCGAGGTGGCGGACGCACCGGGCGCCGTCGACCTGCAGGTGAGCGGCGGCAGCGTCCGGTTCGACGATGTGCGCTTCGCCTACGACCCCGCGCGGCCCATCCTGCACGGCGTCAGCTTCGAGATCCCGGCGGGCAAGAAGGTCGCCGTCGTGGGCCCCAGCGGCTCGGGCAAGAGCACGCTGGCGCGGCTGCTGTACCGCTTCTACGACCTGGACGGCGGCGCCATCCGCATCGACGGCCAGGACATCCGCGCCGTCACGCAGCACAGCCTGCGCAAGGCCATCGGCATCGTGCCGCAGGACACGGTGCTGTTCAACGACACGGTGGCCTACAACATCGCCTACGGCCGGCCCGGCGCCAGCCCCGCCGAGGTGGAGGCCGCGGCGCGCGCGGCGCACATCCACGGCTTCATCGCCGCCACGCCCAAGGGCTACGACACGATGGTGGGCGAGCGCGGCCTGAAGCTGTCGGGCGGCGAGAAGCAGCGCGTGGCCATCGCCCGCACGCTGCTGAAGAACCCGCCCATCCTGATCTTCGACGAGGCCACGTCGGCGCTGGACTCGACCAACGAGCGCGCCATCCAGGCCGAGCTGGAGTCGGTGGGGCAGAACAAGACCGTGCTGGTCATCGCGCACCGGCTGTCCACCGTGGTGGATGCGCACGAGATCCTGGTGCTGGAGCAGGGCCGCATCCTCGAGCGCGGCCGGCACGACGAGCTGCTGGCCCGCGGCGGCCGCTACGCCGAGATGTGGCGGCTGCAGCAGTCGGGCGAGTAGCGAAGGCGCGTCAGGCCTTCTGCAGCACGAACCCGGGCGCGGCCACGCCGGGCCACAGCTCGTACAGCACCTCCACCTTGTCGGTGCCGCCGTTGCGCGGGCCCGACGGAAGGCCCAGCGCCCGCGCCGCGGCGATGCTGAGCTCGCCCACCTTGTTGGCCGGCCCGCGGTCGGCGACGACGCAGTCGACGCTCTTGCCGCGCCAGGTCACCCGCGCCTTGCAGCCGCGCACCACGCCGGCCGTGCGCTGCACGACGAGCGGCGGCACGACGACGTAGGGCACGGTCTCGGCGTCCACGTAGGCGGCCGGGTCGTCCAGCGCCTTGCCGGCGTGGCGGTACCAGGTGGTGGACGCGATGACGCCGCCGGGGAACACGCGGGGCTGGTTGTCCGGCCCCAGCAGCACGATGTCGCGCGCCCAGTTCTGCGCGCAGACGACGCGGCCATCGGCGGCGATGCGCATGCCGCCGTTGGCCAGCGCCTCGGTGCCGCTGTCGTCGGCCCGGTAGGCGGCCGGGCCGCCGGCCTGGCCGTTGGCGCCATCGGCGTCGATATCGGCGTCGGCGGTGAAGTGCACGCGGCCGTCGCTGTCCTCGCGGATGGTGCAGACGAAGCCCTCGCCGTCGATGGTGCCCAGCGTGCGCGACGTGACGGCGGCGGCTGGCGCCACGGCCGGTGCGGCGGCCGGCGGCGTCATCACCTCGGGCGCGGCGGCGTCGCTCAGCACCACCGGCGTGGCCGGCTGGGCGGTGCCCAGCGCGTCCACATGCTCCCAGACGGCCTGCATGCCCTGCGCGTTGATCAGTGCCCGCGCGGCGTCCGACGGGCTGGCCGGGCAGCGGCCCCACTGGGCGTGCGGCAGGTCTGCCATCTTCCAGTCGCCGCCCCAGGTGCAGCCGTGCTTCTTGAAGATGGCGCCCACCTTGCGGAACCAGGCGTCGCCCTCGGGCGGCGACCAGAACTTCTGCGCATGCACCACGTCCACCGCCAGGCCGAAGCCGTGCCAGCTGTGCAGGTTGGACGGCGCGTTGGTCACCGGCTTGTACGGCGGCTTCACGGTGCGGCCGCGCTGGTAGTACATGGCCGCCAGCCCGGCCGAGCGGTAGGCCTCGTAGACGAAGGCGTTGAGGCCGTTGGCGGGGCTGTTGCACTCCGCGATCGCCGCCTCCACCGCGGCGCGGAAGGCCGGCGCCAGGCGGGCGAGGTCGCGGTTGACCATCAGCTCGGAATCGCTGGACCCGGCGCTCACAGCGGAATCTCCTGCGGGTTGGTGCGGCCGTCGCGCCAGGCGTGCGGCACGAAGTCTGGCGGGGCGCCGGGCACGGGCGCGGGTGGCGCCGGCGCATCGGTGGAGGCCTGCGGCGCGGCCGCGGCGGCCACCGTCGCCACGACGGCGCCGACAGCGTCCTTGGACGGGTCGGCGCGGTCCTCGCTGCCTTCCTCGCGGCTCTTCTCGCGCGGCTTCACGGTGGAGCGGATGACCATGAACTTGTTCAGCAGGTCGAACCAGAACGGCGCGCCCAGCATCACGGCGAAGGCCGTCATCAGCCAGCCGAACGCGACGCGCACGTGCGAGTAGCCCGTGGGCGTGCACTGCGCGGTGTTCTCGATGCGGCACATCTGCACCGGCGTCAGCTCCCGCACCGACCAGTCCGCCGGGTTCTTCGCGTCGAGGTTGCCGGTGCGCCAGCCCATGGGCATGCCCACCTTCTCCAGCTCCTCGCGCGCCCGCTGCGCGGCGGCGATGCCGCTGGCGGCCGACGCGCCGGGTTCAGGGGGCTTCACCTGCGCCGCCGCCGTCACCACCGTTTCGCGCAGCGTCTTGTCCACCGTCAGCCGGCCCATCACGTAGATCGCGTCCACGTTCAACGCGGCGGCGGCCGCCAGGCCCAGCGCGAACAGCACGGTCTGCGTGCGGCGCTTGTACCAGCCCGAGGCGCGGTCCATCGCGCCGTCGAACCAGTTCTGCAGGTTCTGCGTCAGCTGGGCCAGGTCGCCGCCGCTGTGGTCGATGGCGCTCAGCACCGCGCGGCGCAGGAACGGCGACTGCAGCTCGGCCGCGCGCTCGCGCAGCTGTGCCAGCGTCAGCGGCGCATGCGGGGCCGCCTCGCCGCTGGCGCTGGCCGGGCCGCGCGCCACCAGGTCGATCAGCGCCCGCGCGAAATGGCCGGCCGGGATGTAGGACGGCAGGTTGCGGCGCAGCGACCACGGCATCTGCCGCGCCCGCGACACGCCCGGCACCCAGTTCGTCAGCCGGTTCACGGCGAGGTTTCCGGGGTCGTAGCCGCCCTGGTAGAGCGACGACACCAGCGGGTGCGCGTAGACGTGGGCGGTGAGCTGGCCGCCCTCGTCGTCCAGCAGCGTGCGCATGCCGCGCTCCAGGTCCATCGCGCGCCACTTGAAGATGCCTTCGATCCACTCCTTGATGCCGGTGCAGATCAGCGACATCAGCAGGAACAGGAAGGCCATGCCGATGGCCACTTCCAGCGTTTCCGAATTGAACATGGCGTGCAGCCTCCGGTGGTGCGCCGCGATTGGAGGCGCGGCCCTGGCGGCCGTCATCCCCTGGATTGCTGAGGTCAGGCCAGCAGCAGCGGCCGCGGCGCGTCGGCGCCCACCGGCTCGGCCACCATCAGGAAGCCCGGCGGCAGCTGGCCCGTCAGCTCGGCCATGGCCAGCAGGAAGGTCGCGAACGGCCAGGCCAGCGCCTCGCCCAGGCCGGTCAGCGTCTGGCTGGCCACGGTCACCGCCTCCAGCGCTTCGCGGATGTCGCGCAGCGGCCGCTCCACCCGGGCGCGCGTGGCGGTGGGCAGCTCGCCGTCGGGCGCGTCCTGCAAGGCCTGCCGCACGGCCGCGGCCGAGCCGTGCAGCGCCGCCGCGGCACGCAGCACGCCGGCGAAGCGGTGGAACACGCAGAACCGCAGGTTGATCTCGGTGACGCCGAGGGAGTCCGACACCTTGTCGAAGCCCAGCCGCGTCGCGTAGTCGATGCCGGGCGCGCGCGGCGCCGCGTAGCGCGCCTCGTACAGGCCCAGGTAGGCCACCATGCGCCCCACGGCGCTGTCACCCTGGAAGAACTCGTCGGCCTTCTCCCGCAGCGCCGCGCTGGGCGATGTGCCACTGAAGCCTTTCCTGCCGGCATAGACGTCGTCCAGCGCGGCCACGCCCTGCCGCAGGAACGCCGCCAGCACCGCCGAGCGCGGCTGGTTCTCGAACCTCAGCCAGTCCGCCGGCCCCAGCCTGACCGGCACCGCCACCGTCAGCCCGCGCCAGAACGTGGCGCGCTGCTCCGGCGTGGCGGGCTCGCCCAGCAGCGCACCCACGTCCCGCGGCGGCCGCACGCCCACGCGTGCCGCATAGCCGTCCACCAGCGCCTGCACGAAGCCCTTGTCCACCTGGCGGCCGCGGGCGGTGAACGCGCCGTCCAGCGCCACCTCCACGCGCCGCGCGCCGTCGGCCAGCGTCAGGCCGGCGCTGACGCCCAGCACCGCGGTGCGCGCCAACCAGGGGTTCAGCGTGCGTGCGTCGACCTGGGCGAGGGCCTTGGCGGCGATCAGCCGGCCCCACAGGTCGGCCTTGAAGTCCATGTCGACGAGGCTCACGCGTGTGTCCGTCAGCGCGGCGCCGAACAGCGTCAGCGTGGCCGACTGCGTCTCGACCGCCTTGGCCGCGCTGGTCAGCCAGCCCTCGTCCAGCTCGAACGCATGGCCCGCCTGCGCGGCGTCCACCAGCTCGCCCAGCAGCGCGATGCGGCCGCTGCACAGCGACTGGTACAGCGCTTGCGCGGCCGCCTGGTCGCCCTGGCCGCTGAACCAGCCCGCCACCGCGATGCCGCGCGACTGGCTGCGCTGGATCTGCGTCGCCAGCGTGAGGCCCAGCTTGGCCTTCTTCGCGTCCGACAGCGCCGCCAGCAGCCGCTCGCGCGCCCGGCCATAGGTGCCCAGCGCGTGCGTGACGGCCTCGGGCACCGCGCCGTGCAGTCGCTGCAGCTCCTGGCCGATCTTGTCGCCCAGCGCGCCCAGCGGCGCCAGCACCGCGTCCAGCGCCGCACCGGTCTTGCCGGTCAGCGCGGTCTTGAGATCGGTCACGCGCTGCTGCCACTGCTGCGTGGCCTGCGCCAGCGCGTCGGCGGCGGCCTGCTTCAGCGGTGCCTTGAGCTCGTCGGCCAGCGGGAGCTGGCCCAGCAGCCGGTCCAGCCACGCGTCCAGCAGCGCATCCACGTCGGCCGTGCCGTCCACCAGGCCGGTGAGGGCGCCGTCCAGCACGGCGGTCAGCGGCTGCGTGAGCTGGCTCACCCAGCGGGCCTGGGGGGCGCGGGCATCCGCCTGGCCCAGGGCGATGAGGGCCAGCGCCCGCACGTCGTCGTCAGCGAGCCGGGCGCCGGCGATTTGCGCCAGCTTCTCGCCCAGCGCCGTGCCGGGCTGCGTCAGTGCGGTCAAGGTCCGTGCATCGACGGCCGGCCAGGCCGCCCGCAGCGCGCGCTCGGCGCTGGCCGCCAGCGCGCTCAGGTCCAGCGACGCCGCCAGCGTCAGCGCGAACGCGTCCGAGCGCGCGTCCAGCACCTCCAACTCCACCTTCAGCCCCCACCGGTCGTGCCGCTGCTCGGGCCGCACATGCAGGCTGACGTCGGCCGTGCGCGCGAACTTGACGTGGGCATCCACGCCGACGCTCAGGCCGATCTCCGCACGGTCGCCGTCGAGGCCGTAGGTCCAGCCGCTCCAGCCCTGCTTGGCGCCGGCGCTGAGCTGGGCGTCCAGCGTGCCGGTCAGGTCCAGCCGCAGCCCCCAGAAATCGGGGCTGGGCGCCAGCGCAATCAGGCCGGTGTAGTCGTTGGGCAGCCGCCAGAAGCGGGTCGACGCGGCCACCGCGTCGACCAGCAGCGTGCTCGTCGCATCGCTGAAATACCAGTGCAGCTTCGCGCCGGCCGCTGCCGAGAACGCGGCCGAGGCCTGGCCCCAGGTGGAGATGGCCTGCTGGCCGGTGAGTCCGGCGGTGAGCGCCAGGTCCGCGCCCACCGACAGCGCGAGGCGCCCGTCACCCGGGTGGATGTCCAGCTGCTCGCGCAGCGCCTCGTCCAGCACGTCCACCGTCACGGCCGCCGAGGCGCCGGCGGTGGCGCCCCAGTCCCAGCCGAATTCGGTGGTCTGCGTGGTGCCCGTGCGGTCCAGCAGCGGCAGCGCGACCTCGGGCTCCGGCTCCTGCGGCAGCTGGCCCAGCGGCGTCAGCAGCAGCTGCCAGTGGCGCTCGGCGCCCAGCGCCTTCAGCGCGTCGGGCAGGGCGGTCGAGAAGTTCCAGGCCTTGAGCCGGGCGATCAGGCTGGGGTCGAGCTGCAGTCCGGGCATGGCGGTCGTCGCGGGAGTGAAGGCCGCGCAGCGTAGCCAGCGCCCGGCGGGGCGCCATCCGCAATATCGTGGAAACCGGCGGGCCGGTCAGTGCGGCTTCTTGGGCTTCTCGAAGCTCTTGGGGCGGTAGACGTTGCCGTCCCACTCGCCGTCGGTGCGGCTGTTCTGCGCCGACTCACGCGCCCGGCGGATCACGCGGTCGGCCTCCAGCGCGGCAGCGCGCGTCTGGCGCTGGCGTCGGCGCCAGCCGACGGCGCGGTCCACCTGCGCCTGCAGCCAGTCGCCCAGCCGGTCCAGCGCGGCATCCACGCCGTTGCGCAGCCGCAGCGGCAGCGCCATGTGGACGGCCAGCGCAACGCAGACGGCGAGGCCCAGGGAGGCGAGCACGGTGTGAAGCATGGGCCGAGTGTGAACCAAACCGTGGCCGGCAGCCACCTGCGTTGAGGGGATAAAGACCGCTGGCTACTTTTTCTGACGCAGCGCCCACAGCGCCAGCATGGCGTCAGGAATCGTCCGGCTGGCGGCGTCGCGGGCCTCGGCCGAGCCTTCGGCCAGCGCGCCGTCGGGGCTGCCCAGCGCCGCGATGGGCGCCAGCAGCGGGCCGGTCTCGGCGCCGTCGAACCACGGCGCCCAGGCGTCGGGCGCCAGGTCCACGGCCGTCAGGAAGCCGGCCGCCCAGTCCTCGGCGTCGGCGTACTCGGTGTCCTCGTCCTCGCCGTCGGCGAAGCTGAAGATGGGCTCCCAGCCCTGCGGGTGCTGGGCCCACGCGGTGGCGATGGACTGCAGGTGGCGCAGCACCAGCATGACCACCTTCTTGCGCTGCTTGCCGCTGGCGAAGGGGGCGTTGTCGTCGGGGTTCTCTGCGTCGCCACCCCAGACGACGGGCAGCCAGTCGGCGCCGGGCAGGGCAGCCAGGTCGCGGCCGGGCGTCAGCAGCAGGCCGGCGAGGTAGCCGTCCAGCGCCTCGATGTTCATGGTGCCATCCGCGGGCAGTGCGGCCAGCAGCTCGTCGAGGTCGTTCAGCTCCTCGTCGGCCAGCGGGCGGTTGTCGGAGGCGGGGTTGTATTGCGGGTAGTTCATGGGCGTCGTCCTGCGGCTCAGCCGTGGCGGCCGTGGCGGCTCTTGGGTTTCTTGCTGTCGAATTCGGCCAGCTGCGTCTTCAGCAGCGCCATCAGTACGCGCGCATTCTGCTCGGTCATCACCAGCAGGCTGCTGGGCTCCAGGCCTTCGAGCGGCTCGCGGGGCGACAGCAGCGCGTCGACCTTGAACAGCACCTGGCCATGGACGTTGTTGGCGGCGGCCTTGAACTTCTGGATTTCGATCTGGTGGGTCTTCATGGGGCAATGGATGGGCCGGCAGGCCGCCATCTTGCCATTCCGGGCGGCGGGACTTTTAATGTGGCGCATGGCCCGGCCTCCTCGACTTGAGATTGCCGGCGCGGTCTACCTGATCGGCGCCCACTGCCCGTCCGAGAGCGGCCGGCCCGCGTTCGCCGACGACGCGGACCGCCGCGAGATGCGCGCGCTGCTGGCCCAGGCGCTGCACCGCTTCGACGCCATCGCGCTGGCCTACGCGCTGATGCCCGACCATTACGACCTGCTGCTGTTCACGCGCCGCGCCAACCTGTCGGCGCTGATGCGCCACGTCAACGGCGTGTACACCCAGCACCGGCAGCGCCGCGACGGCTTCAGCGGGCCGCTGTTCCACGGACGCTTCCATGCCGTGGTGGTGGACCGCGAGAAGCACCTGCTGGATGCCTGCCGCTGGGTGGACCTGAACCCGGTGCGCGAGGGGCTGTCGCACGGCGCGGCGGACTGGGCCGGCTCCAGCTTCCGCGCGCTGGCCGGGCTGGAGGCCGCGCCCGCGTGGCTGGATGTGGACGGCCTGCACAGCCACCTGCTGAACCGGCCGGCTGTCACGGCGGCGCAGCACCGGCTGGCGGGCGACCGCTATGCGCGGCTGGTGGCCTCCGAGCCGGGGCTGCAGCTGTGGCCGGGCCGGTTGCGCGAGCAGATCTTCCTGGGCGACGCTGACTTCGCCCGCCGCATGCGCGCCGCCGCGGGCGCGCCCCGGCGCGTGGCACGCACGCCCTGGGCCGAATGGCTGCGGCGCGCCGGCGGCATCCGCGAGCAGGCGCTGTGGCTGGCCCATACCGAGGGTGGTGTGGCGATGACGGACCTCGCCGCCCAGCAGGGATTGTCCGTTTCCCGCATCAGCCGCCTAATCGCCGCGGCGGAAAGAGCGGTTTGAAGCGCCGCGCGCTGCTGCTGGCCGGCCTGCCGCTGGCCGCCCGGGCATCCGGCTATGACGGCCCGCTGTTCGACGCCCACCTGCACTACAACGACGACGCGCAGCATCCCCACCCGCCGGCCGACGTGCTGGCGCGACTGGCGCGTGCCGGCGTGCGCGGCGCGCTGGTCAACAGCCGGCCCAACGACGGCACGCTGCGGCTGGTCGCCGAGCGCGGCGTGCAATGGGTGCCGTTCGTGCGGCTGTACCGCAACCGCGCCGACTACAGCGGCTGGTTCGCCGACGACAGCATCCGCCGCCTGGTGCTGGACCTGCTGGCCCAGGGCAGCCCGGCGGGGCCGTTCCGCGGCCTAGGCGAGTTCCACCTCTACGACAGAGCCAATGCCGATGGCCCCACCGCCGTCGCGCTGATGCAGCTGGCCCGCGAGCGCGGCCTCACGGTGCTGGCGCATGTGGACGCCGTGGCCGTGGACAGGCTGCTGGGCCATGCGCCCGGCGCGTCGCTGATCTGGGCGCACACGGGCATCGGCGGCGAACCGGTGGCGCGCGTGCGCGAGCTGCTCGGCCGGCACGCGGGCCTGCGCGGCGAGCTGTCGTACCGGCCCGGGCTGACGCTGGACGGCCAGCTGGCGCCCGACTGGCGCGCGCTGTTGACGCAGCACGCGGGGCGCTTCCTGATCGGCTCTGACACCTGGGTCACACCGCGCTGGCAGCACTACGAGGCCTTGTTTGCCGATTACCGCGCCTGGCTGGGGCAGTTGCCGGCCGAGGTGGCGCAGCGCATCGCGTGGGGCAACGCGGCGGCGCTTTTCCAGCTGAACGTGGCAGGGCCGTCAGCGTGACGCGCTGGCCCAGCGGGTCGATGGCCCGCGGGCGGGCTCGGTGAAACGGATGTCCAGCACGTAATGCTGCGGCATGCCGGCCTGGCATTGCAGGTCGCCGACGGCGAGGCGCACAGGTGTCTGGTACTGGCGCGAGCCCTGCAGGTTCACCAGCCTGGCGCGGCCGTCGGCGCCCACCTCGAACAGCACGCGCACCTCGCCGTCGCGGCCCACGCGGCGCTTGGCGGCGTCGAGGGCCTCGGCCAGCTGGTCGCCCGCGGCGGGGCAGGCCGCCGGCGGGGCGGGTTCGGCGAAGGCCGGTGCAGCGGCCAGCAGCAGCGTCATCAGGGGCAGCAGCGCGTTCATGGGGCTCTCCTTGAGGGGGGGGTGATGCCGCAAAGTTAGAGATCGGCCCCGCGCCTGTCAGCCGGCATCGGACGAAGCGCAGGATGGCCCTGACGAAGCGCAGTCTGCGGGCGACGGCGGGCGCCGCAACCTGACTTTCCGCACGGGCCACCGTCTGACAGGGGCGGCACGGCTGCAGCCCCTACGATGCGCGCCATGCTCAAGTTCTTCGTCCAACGCCCCTGGCTGAGTGCGCTCGTCGGCATCCCGGTGGCGATCCTGCTGCTGGGGTCCATCGTGGCGGCCTTCATCTGGGTGCAGCTGCCCGCGCTTGACACGCTGACCGACTACCAGCCCCACCAGCCGCTGCGCGTGCTCAGCGCCGACGGCCAGCTCATCGGCGAGTTCGGTGCCGAGCGGCGCCGCTTCGTGCCGCTGAAGGACATCCCCAAGCCCATGCAGGACGCGCTGCTGGCCGTGGAGGACAGCGACTTCTGGACGCACGCGGGCATCGACTTCGGCGGCATCGCGCGGGCCTTCCTGCGCAACCTCACGCACAGCGGCCCGCTGCACGGCGCGTCCACCATCACGCAGCAGCTCGCGCGCGACACCTACCTCAGCAAGGAGCAGCGCTGGACGCGCAAGATCGTCGAGGCGCTGCTGGCCATCAAGATCGAGCATGCGCTGAGCAAGCAGCAGATCCTCGAGATCTACATGAACCAGATCTACCTCGGCAACCGCGCCTACGGCTTCGCCGCGGCGGCCGAGCGCTACTACGGCAAGACGCTGGACAAGCTCTCCACCGCCGAGGTGGCGCTGCTGATCGGCCTGCCCAAGAACCCCAACGGCCTGAACCCGGCGCTCTACCCCGAGCGCGCGCGGCGCCGCCAGGCCGTCGTGCTGGAGCGGCTGGCCAGCGTGGGCCTCATCACGGCCGAGCAGGCCAAGGCCGCGCGCGAGCAGCCGCTGGCCATCCAGCGCCCCAAGCGCCTGGCCGGCGTGGCCGACCATGCGGCCGAGCAGGTGCGAGCCGAGATCGTGGCCCGCTACGGCGAGGACGCCTACACGCGCGGCCTCACCGTGACGACGACGCTGCTGTACGCCGAACAGGCCGCGGCCCAGCAGGCGCTGCGGCATGCGTTGTTCGAGCTGGAGCGCCGCCAGCCCTTCCGCGGCCCGGAGGCGACCGTGCCGCTGCCCGCGGGCGACGGCCTGGACGATGCGCTGGACGCCGCGTTCGACGCCTACCCCGACCTGGGCGAGCTGCGCACCGCCGTGCTGCTGTCGCAGGACAAGGGCGCCGCCGCGCTGGTGCTGGCCGACGGCGAGCGCATCACGCTCAAGGGCGCGGCGCTGCGTGCGCTGCAGGGCGCGCCGCGCGGCGCGGTGGTGCGGGTGCTGGAGTCCAACAAGCAGTGGCAGCTCAGCCAGACGCCGCAGGCCGAGGGCGCCGTCGTCACGCTGGACCCGGCCACCGGCGCCATCCGCGCGCTGGTGGGCGGCTTCGACTTCACGCGCAACCAGTTCAACTCCGCCACGCAGGCCTGGCGCCAGCCCGGCTCGGCGTTCAAGCCCTTCGTCTATTCCGCGCTCATCGAGCAGGGCGGCTGGGCCGGCACGCTGGTCAGCGACGAGCCCTTCGTGCAGGGCGACTGGTCGCCACGCAACTACGACGGCCAGTACGAGCCGGCGCTGACGCTGCGCGAAGGCCTGGCGCGCTCCAAGAACATGGTGACCATCCGCGTCGCGCAGGCGCTGGGCCCGCAGCGGGTGCGCGGCTGGGCGGCCAGGTTCGGGCTGGATGAAGAACGCCAGCCGCTGAACCTGACCATCGCGCTGGGCACCGGCGACGTCACGCCGCTGCAGATGGCCCAGGCCTACGGCGCCTTCGCCAACGCGGGCCAGCTGCCCACCGGCTGGCTGATCCAGAAGGTGCAGGACGCGCAGGGCGAGACCCTCTGGCAGGCCGACCCGCCCAAGCCGCGCACGGCCGTCAGCGCGCGCAACGCGTTCATGACGTCGCAGCTGCTGGCCGCTGTCACGCGCGAGGGCACCGGTGCTCGCGCCAGCGCGATGCTGGGCCGCTGGGACCTGTACGGCAAGACCGGCACCACCAACGACGCCGTGGACGCCTGGTTCTGCGGCTTCCAGGCCTCGCGGGCCGGCGCGGTGTGGATCGGCTACCCCAAGCCGAAGTCGCTGGGCGAGCGCGAGAGCGGCGGCGGGCTGGCGCTGCCCGTCTGGGCCGCGACGATGGCCGTCGCGCTGAAGGGCCAGCCCAACATGCTGCTGGCGCCACCCGAGGACGGCGGCCTCGTGAAGGTGGGCGACGACTGGTTCTACAGCGAGTTCGCCGGCGACCTGGCCATCGCCCGCATCGGTGTGGCCGCGTCGGCGCCGGAGGACGCGGCGTCGGACGTGCCGCTGCAGACGCCCTGAGCGCGCCTTGCGGCCGGGGCGCTCAGAGCTTGGGAGTTTTTCGGCCGTGCCCGAAAGGCGCGTCAAAACGCCCTCGAACTAGGCGCAAAGCGCAGCCATAGCTCGGGCTATGGCGAGCATTTGCAACGACGGGCGAGGGCGTTTTGGCGTGCAAGGCGGGCATGGGTGAAAGGCTCTCAAGCTCTCAGGCCGGCCGCAGCGCGTGCCACAGCCGCCCGACCGCGCCGCGCACCGCCCACGACAGCCCGGCGAGGATGCCGCCCACGCCCAGCGGCAGCAGCGCGCCGAAGGTCCAGCTCATGCCGAGCACGAAGCCGAACAGGCTCTCCGGCCGGTGCGCCGGCAGCAGCAGCGCGAGCAGCAGCAGGCTGAAGAACACCGCCTCGGTCAGCGCCTGCAGCTGCAGGTGGAAGCTCAGCGACAGCGCGGCCCCCAGCAGCAGCGGCAATGCGAAGCCCACCGCGACGGGGCGCCACGCGCGCCCTGCAGGCCACGTCGCCGAGGCGCGCGGCCACCGGCCCGCGGCCCAGGCCGCCAGCGCCGGCAGCACCAGCAGGCCCCAGGCGTTGGACAGACCGGGCAGGTCGGCCCGCTGCAGCACGTGGTGGGTGACGATGCCGCCGTGCAGCGCCTCCCAGCCCAGGTGCAGGGCCTCGGCCAGCAGGGCGAGGGCGGCGAGCCGCAGGCGAAAGGTCAGGAGGTGCGTCATGGCGGTGTTGGCGGGTGGGAAGGCAGCTTCGCAGCGTGCCCGCTGGCGGGCGCCGGCGCGAGGCGGCTGCGACCGGCTGCGCGGGATGCGCGACCGGCTGCCGCCCTCGGCGACGGACGGTGCCGCAGACCCTCCTTCACGCAAGCAACGTCGGGTAACAGCTGTCCGCCAGGTGCGGCTCTAGAGTGGAGCACTCCTTTTCGAAGTTCCGTCTGCCCATGCGTCCACACCTGCTTGCCCTGTCCGCGTCGACCCTGCTGCTCTTTGCCGGCTGTGCCGCCGTGCGCGAGGGCCGGCCGGTCAGCCCGCCCGCGTCGGCAGGCATGGCCCAGCCGCCGTCGGTGGCGGGCGTGGCGCAGGAGAGCTTCGGCAAGGCCGGCTGGGGCCGGCAGGGCGAGTTCACGCTGAGCGGCCAGCGCGTGCGCTACGAGCGCGGCGCCGAGCGGCTGTCGCTGTTCGCCCCGCTGCCCGCCGGCGTGCGCGCCCCGCTGAGCTTCAGCGCCGGCGACGCGGCGGTGAGCTGCGAGGGCTGGACGCCCGAGCAGAGCGCCAACGGCCGCCTCACCGACAGCAAGCCCTGGGTGCTGAGCTGCAAATGGGGCTCGGGGCCTGCGGCCATGCTGCAGATCGGCGAGGGCCAGATGCGCCGCGGCAAGCTCAGCCGCGAAGGCGCCTACCGCCGCGGCGAGCTGACCGTGGGCCTGCGCTCGGCCCACCTGCTGGACGGCAGCCCGCAGCCGCAGACCGCGGCCGTCGGCTACGAGATGCTGCACCAGGGCACCGTGGTGGGCAGCCTGGACCTCAGCGGTACCGTGCCGCGGCTGCGCCGGCCCGACCCGGCCACGCCGCTGGGCCGGGCAGTCACGGAAGCCGCGCTCGCGCTCGCGCTGGTCTGGGAGCCCGTCGCCACGCGCTGACCGCGACGGGCATGACGCCCGTCACGGGTGAGGACCGGCAGGGGCCGGCGCGATGCCTAGAGTCCGGCCTTCCCTGTGACGTGAAGGACCGGTGATGTGGAAGACGAGGGCGGCGATGGCCGCGGTGGGCGTGGTGCTGCTGGCCGGCTGCGGCGTGGTGCGCGAGGCGCGCATGGCGCAGCCCGCATCGCTGGCGGCGGTGCAGGAGGAGTCGTTCGGCAAGCCGGGCTGGGGGCGCAGCGGCGAGTTCGCGCTGGCCCGCCCGCGCCGGCGCGACGACCCCGGCGCCGACCCGCGGTCGCTGTGAGACACCCTCGCCCCCCGCCCGGCCCCGCCGCGCGACCCCAGGGCCCGCCCGACCGGCGACAGCGAGGCCGACTGCACGGCCCGCCAGACCGAGGTGACGGCCGGCGTGCTGGCGCTGGCCACCAAGCCCTGGACGCTGAACTGCCGCTGGCGTGGCGCGTCGGACGCGACGCTGCACATCGGCGAAGGCCGCGTGCAATGGGGCCAGCAGACGCGCGAGGGCCGCTACCAGCGCGGCGACCTCACGCTGGGCCTGCGCTCCGTGCACCAGCTGGAGGGCAGCGCCTTCGCGACGGCGGCGCCGGTGGGCTATGAGCTGCTGCAGGGCGAGCGCGTCGTCGGCAGCGTGGACCTGAGCCGCGGCGTGCCGCGCCTGCGCCGCCCCGACCCGGCGACGCCGCTGGGCCAGGCCGTCACCGAGGCCGCACTCGCGCTGGCGCTGGTTTGGGAGCCCGCCTGAGCGGCATCGCGGCCGTGGCGCGGGGCCACAATCAAGCCATGACCGTCGACGCCACCCGCTACGCCGAACAAGGCTATCTCGTCATTCCGGGCTTCAAGTCCGCCGCGGACATCGCCGCGCTGCGCGAGCGTGCGCTGCAGATCGTCGATGCCTTCGACCCCGGCGAGCAGCGCCCCGTGTTCACGACCGAGGAGCAGCAGCGCCACGTCGACGACTACTTTCTCGACAGCGGCGACCAGGTGCGCTGCTTCTTCGAGGAGGAGGCCTTCGACGAGCAGGGCCGGCTGCGCGTGCCCAAGGAGCTGGCCATCAACAAGATCGGCCATGCGATGCACGACCTGGACCCGGTGTTCAGCGCGTTCTCCAAGGGCGACGCCCTGCGCGGTGTGGCCGCCGGCCTGGGGCTGACGAAGCCGCAGGTCTGGCAGTCGATGTTCATCTTCAAGCAGCCCGGCATCGGCGGCGAGGTGCGCTGGCACCAGGACGCCAGCTTCTTCGAGAGCGACCCCGTCACCGTGACGACCTTCTGGTTCGCGCTGGAAGACGCCACGCTGCAGAACGGCTGCCTGTGGACGGAGCCCGGCGGCCACCGCGGCCCGCGCGGTGTGCTGCGCGAGCGCTTCGTGCGTGAAGGCCGCAAGGCGTGGATGGAGCAGATCGACGCCACACCCTGGCCCGCGGCGGACTCCGCGCAGGCCATCCCGCTGGAGGTGGAGGCCGGCTCGCTGGTCGTCTTCCACGGCCTGCTGCCGCACTACTCGGCCGCCAACCGCTCCGCCCGGTCGCGCCATGCGTACACGCTGCACGTGACCGACGGCGCCAGCCGCTACTCGCCGCGCAACTGGCTGCAGCGCGGCGCCGCGCTGCCGGTACAAGGCTTCTAACAGCGCTCACAAACGCTCACCGGCGCGGCCCACCGTCCTACAGGGCCAGGGGGGCCACGCCGGCACGGGCCGGGGCCGTGCCGCCGCAAAGTTGCCTCCATCGCAACGGTCGCAAGACGATCACAGGAGGCTGACATGAAGTTCCCGAAATCTCTGCACGCCGACGGCTGGTCCAACCACATCGACACGACGCCGTCGGACAAGCCTTCCGTGAAGGCCCCGGGCGTTGGCGCCCGCCTGCCCGGCGCCAAGCCGGCCAGCATCACGCCGTCGTTGAGCACCACGCCGCCGCTGCATGCCCAGGCAGCGCCCGCCGCCGCGCCCCGCGTGGCGCCAGCCGTGCATGCCCAGCCCCGCGCCGCCGTGCTGCCGCCGCAGCGCACCAAGGCCACGGCCGGCTGGATCGCTGCCGGCGCCGGCGCGGCCGTCATCGCCGGCGTGGCCATCTGGGCGATGAACCGCCACGCCGACACCTCCGGCGTGCCGCCCGCCATCGTCAGCAGCGCCCAGGCGCCGACGCAGGTGGCTGACGCGACGCCGGTGGAGCCGGCCCCCGCGGAAGACCGCGACACCGTGGCCGACGCGGGCACGCCCGCGCCCGCCGAACCGGCCGCTGAACGCCTGGGCCCGCCCGTGACGACCGTGAAGCCCGCGCCCGAGGCGGCCCGCCCGGTCGCCCAGGCGCCGGTGCCTGCGCCGCGCCCGGACCTGGTCGAGCGCGCCAACCCGCGCACCGCGGCCCTGCAACCGCTGCAACCGCCGGTGACTGTTGCCGCGGCTCCCGCGCCGGCCCCGGCTGCCGTCGAGCCGGCACCCGCGGCCACCGTGCAGCCCGGCACCACGCCGCTGGCGCTGCCGCCCACCGCGGGCGGCCCGGCGCCGGTGATGCCGCAAGCGGTGACGCCGCCGGTGGCCACTGCAGCGCCTGAGACGGCGGCCAGCGCCGTCGCCACGCCCGTGACGCCGCCGGTGGCGCAGGCGCCCGCC
Source organism: Roseateles sp. (assembly GCA_041914785.1). Classification (GTDB taxonomy): domain Bacteria; phylum Pseudomonadota; class Gammaproteobacteria; order Burkholderiales; family Burkholderiaceae_C; genus Pelomonas. The sequence continues at coordinate 55,412 of JAYSCT010000003.1, read as the reverse complement.
GCGCCGTCGGCAGAGGACAGCGGCATCACGATGACCGTGCGCTCGGCGCTGGCCGCGGATGCCACGCTGGCCGCCGTGCCCATCGCCGTCAGCACCGACCATGGCGTCGTGAAGCTGGAAGGCCAGGCGCCCGACGCGCCGACCCGTGAGCGCGCGACCGTCGTGGCCGCCAGCGCTGCGGGCGTGAAGGCGGTGGACAACCGGCTGACGCTGCCGCCGGCCACGGTGGTGGGTCAGGCGCCCAGCAGCACGCTCTGAGCGCGCAGGCCTGACGCAAAAAAGGCGCCCCGCGGGGCGCCTTTTTCATGGGCAGGGCCGGTTCAGTGGCAGAACGCGTGGCGGGCCGGCGCCAGTTCGGCGTCGATCAGCGCTTCTTCCGTCACGTCGCGGGCGGCTTCCAGCTGCAGGCACAGCTCGGTGATGCCGTCGTCGCGGCCGCCGACGACCTCGGGCAGCGGCGCGGTGGCGATGTCGGTGGGCAGGTCGGCCAGCGCGCCGATGAGCTGGAACAGCAGTTCCAGGCTGGCTTCGCCGTCCTGCGGCAGGTCGCGCGCGGCGCCCAGGCTGCGCGCCAGGTAGTAGCAGGCCTCGGCGGCGTTGTCGCAGGCCTGGGCCTTGAGTTCCAGCGCGCGGTTGCGGGCGTCGGCTTCCTCGCGCTCGTGCTGCGACTGCAGCGCGTCGAACGCGCCCAGGTCGGCCGGGACGGCATCGTCAAGCGAGAACGCGGCGAGATCGAGTTCGTGGGCCATGGTGGGGTCGGCGGTTCGGTCGAAGAACGGGTGTCATGCTAACGGCGCCGGGGGCGAGGGGGTGCCCCCTCATCCCGGGCGCCGCGGCACGATCCGCGGAACTAAGTCACTATTCAGCGCTTCTTCGCCGGACGCGTCCAGCCGGAAATGGCCACCTGTTTGCCGCGAGCCACAGCGAGGTCGCCCGGGTTGACGTCCTTGGTGATCGTGGAGCCACCGCCGATGGTGGCGCCCGCGCCCAGCGTCACCGGGGCCACCAGCACGCAGTTGGAGCCCACGTGCACGTCGGCGGCGATGGTGGTGCGGTGCTTGTTGGCGCCGTCGTAGTTGGCCGTGATGGAGCCGGCGCCGAAGTTGACGCGCTCGCCCACGGTCGCGTCGCCCAGGTAAGCCAGGTGGTTGGCCTTGGCGCCGTCGGCCAGCGTCGCGTTCTTGACCTCGACGAAGTTGCCGATGTGCACCTCGGCGCCCAGCTGCGCGCCGGGGCGCAGGCGGGCGAACGGGCCGATCAGCGCACCGGCGCCGACGCTGGCGCCCAGCTTCTCGCCGTCGATGTGCGTGAACTCATGGATGCGGGCGCCGGACGCGATGCTGACGTTGCGGATGACGCAGTTGGCGCCGATGCGCACGTTGTCGCCCAGCTGCACGTCGCCTTCGAACACGCAGTTGACGTCGATCTCGCAGTCCTGGCCGTGCGTCAGCGTACCGCGCAGGTCGAAGCGGGCGGGGTCGGCCAGGCGCACGCCGGCGCGCATCAGGGTCTCGGCCTGCTGGGCCTGGAATGCGCGCTCCAGCTGCGCGAGCTGCACGGGGTCGTTGACGCCCAGCACCTCGGTCTCGCTGCCGGCCTGGATGCCCAGCACCGGCAGGCCTTCGGCGACGGCCATCGCGACGATGTCGGTCAGGTAGTACTCGCCCTGGGCGTTGTTGTTGCTGAGCTGGCCCACCCAGCGCTTCAGCGCGGCGGTTGGGGCGGCCATCATGCCGCTGTAGCCCTCGTGGATGAGGCGCTGCTGGGGCGTGGCGTCCTTGTGCTCGACGATGGCCAGCACGCCGCCATCGTCCTGGTTGCGGATGATGCGGCCGTAGCCCGTGGGGTCGGCCAGGTTGACCGTCAGCAGCACCAGTGCGTGGCCGGCGCAGGCATCGATGAGCGCCTTGGCGGTGGCCGTCTCGATGAGGGGCACGTCGCCGTTGAGGATCAGCGTCGTGCCGTCGCCCACCAGGGCCGGCACGACCTGCTGGATGGCGTGACCGGTGCCCAGCTGCGGCATCTGGCGCACGAAGGTGATGCCGGGCGCTGCCACGGCGGCTTCGACCTGCTCGGCGCCATGGCCCGTGATGACGATGCGCGCGTCGGCGGCCAGCGGCTCGCCGCTGCCGAGCACGTGCGACAGCAGCGAGCGGCCCGCGAGCTTGTGCAACACCTTGGGCGTTGCGGACTTCATGCGGGTGCCCTTGCCCGCCGCCATGATCACGATGTTGAGCGCCATGCCTGCCTTGCGACTTCTTTTTGCGAAGCCGCGATTATGGGCAGGCCGGCCGCGCGGCTGCGCTCAGCGCGATGTCTGTACGGAGACCCGGTGCGACTTCGGGTCGACCTTGGGGAACTCGGCCAGCGACGCGGAGAACAGCGGCCCCAGCAGCCCGTCGCCGGCGGAGATGCCCTCGTTGCTGGCATGCGCCTCGTACAGCGCCTCGCCGCTGGCGCGGTCGCGCAGCAGCACGGCCACGGCGCGGTCGTAGCGGCGGTCGAAGAACGGGTCCTGGCGCCAGCCCCAGGGGCCGGGGCCCACGTAGCCGTAGCGCGGCGAGATCATCAGCCGGCCGCGCCAGCGCCACCACAGCGGGTCGTCCCAGGGCACGGGGTCGTAGGCGGTCACGCGGGCGCCCAGCGTGACGAGCACGTCGGCAGTCTTGGCGTCGGCGGCCGGCGTGAAACCGGCCTTCTCCAGCGCCGGGCGCACGGCGTCTTCCAGCGCGGTCTGGCGCTTGGCGGCTTCCTCGTTCTGCTGCTGCGAGGGCAGGCGGTCGAAGGCGTAGGTGCCGGGCTTGCGGTCGGCAGGCCAGTTGCCATAACTGGATACGTCGGCGGACACGGTGTACGGGCCGGCGCAGCCGGTGACGGCCAGCAGGGCCGCGGCGCTCAGGCTGGTGAGCACCAGCCGGCGGGTGGGTGTGAACATGCGAGCCTCCAGGGTTGGGCTGTACGGACGATCTTCAGGCGGGCAGTTTGCCGCACTGTGTCCGGACGCAACCAGATGTCACCCATTGGCCTGGCGTCAGGCCGGGGTCAGGCGTGCCCCGGGGCGGTGGTCACGGCCCGTTCGATTCGCAGGCGGCCGGCGTGGGCGGCTGCACGAGGTCGGGGGGCGGGGCTTGCGTCGCGTCGTCCGTGACGACGGCCTTGCAGCGGCCCGGCGCGTAGACGCGCTGGGACACGGTGTAGGCCCGGCCCGCCTCGGGCGTGAAGCTGACGAGGCTGGTGCAGGTGTAGCGGGTCAACGGGCCGTTCACGCCGGTCACCGACACGGCGCTGGATGACGTGCCCTGCACGGACACGTGCAGCGGCTGGCGGGCGCGCACCCGGGTGGACTGGGGCTTCTCGGACAGGTCGTAAGCCTTGCCCACGGTGCCGATGCGGCCGGACGCGGGCGAGGCCTGGCAGCCGCCGTTGTCGAAGACGGTCACCGTGGTCCAGGACGGGAAGTCCTTGCCCTGGTGAGCGATGGTCAGCGTGGCGGCCGGCGCGCTCGGCGGCGGCTCGGCGTAGCGGGTGGCGCAGCCGGCCAGCAGCGCCAGCCCGGCGGCACCGGCCCATGCGCAGAGCCGGCGCGTCACTTGACGATGGTGATGCCGACGCTCTGCACGGGCGGGGCGCAGCTCTCGTCGTCGTCGAACGCGATGTCGCCGCCGGCATCGGCAACGCCCGTGGCTTTGATGGTCTCGAACGGGAACAGCTTCTTGTCCATCATGTGCGAGGGCACGATGTTGGTCATGGCGGTGAAGATGTTGTCGATGCGGCCCGGGTAGCGCTTCTCCCATTCATTGATCATGGCCTTGACCTGCACGCGCTGCAGGTTCTCCTGGCTGCCGCACAGGTTGCACGGAATGATGGGGAACTCGCGGTGCTCGGCCCAGCGCACGAGGTCGGGCTCCTTCACGTAGGCCAGCGGGCGGATGACGACGTTCTTGCCGTCGTCGCTGACGAGCTTGGGCGGCATGCCCTTCATGCGGCTGCCGAAGAACATGTTCAGGAACAGCGTCGTGACGATGTCGTCGCGGTGGTGGCCCAGCGCGATCTTGGTGCAGCCCAGGTCGCCGGCCACGCGGTACAGGATGCCGCGGCGCAGGCGCGAGCACAGGCTGCAGGTCGTCTTGCCTTCGGGCACCAGCTTCTTGACGATGCTGTAGGTGTCCTGGTTCTCGATGTGGAAGTCGACGCCGCGGCTCTTGAGGTAGGCGGGCAGCACTTCTTCCGGGAAGCCGGGCTGCTTCTGGTCGAGGTTGACGGCGATGAGGCTGAACTTGATGGGCGCACGCTGCTGCAGGTTCAGCAGGATGTCCAGCATCGCGTAGCTGTCCTTGCCGCCGGAGAGGCACACCATGACCTTGTCGCCGTCTTCGATCATGTTGAAGTCGGTGATGGCCTGGCCCACCTGGCGGTGCAGGCGCTTGGACAGCTTGTTGATCTCGTGCGCGGCCTTCTTGGCGGCGATGTCTTCGGCGGAGGCGGCCGGGGCGTGGTCGATGACGTCGGTGTTCATGGCGGTCGGGGAGTTCGTGGGGGTGGTCACCATTGCCCGGTTTCGGCGCTGACGGCGACTTCGCAGTCCGGGAAGATTTCGAGCTTGGTCAGCTTCACGCGCACGCCGACGACGCCGGCCAGGCTCATCAGGCGGTTGCTGAGCTTGCCCACCAGCGCCTCGACGAGGTCGGTGTGCTCGGTGGTGCATTCGTCGATGATGGCCGCGCGGATGCGGCGGTAGTCCAGCACGCGGCCGATGTCGGCGTCGCGGGCGACGATGGGCAGCGCGCCGAGGTTGACCTCGGCGTCCACCTGGATGGGCTGCGGGCCGGTGCGCTCGAAGTCCAGGATGCCCAGGTTGGCCTTGAAGCGCAGGCCCTGCAGGTGGATGACTTGTCGGTTGTTGAAGCGCTGCGGCGCGGCCGTGGGGCCCTCCGGGCGCAGCGCCTGCTCGATGAGCTTGGCGGCCTGCACGCCGTCGGCCAGCGCCGTCTGCACGCAGGGGTGCCAGCGGCCGCTGGCGTCGCCGGCGACGAAGGCGTGCGGGCGGTCATGCTCGCTGAGCAGCTGGAAGGCGGAGGGCTCGGTCTCGAAGCCCAGCAGCGCGGCAGCGATGTCAAAGCGCTCGTCGCCCACCGTCACGCCGCTGTCGTCCGGCCGCAGCGCGTCGGGCAGCGGCGTGGCCAGGCGCAGCTGGATGCGCGGATGTGCCGTCACGCGGGCGACGAGGTGGGCCTGGGCGCGCCAGTCGCCGCGGGCCCACACGGTCACGTCGCAGCCGCGGTCGGCCAGGAACAGCGCGTTCTCGGCCGCGTTGTCACCGGCGCCCAGCAGCAGCACGCGGCCGGCGGGCAGCGCGTCGCGGCGGGCCGTCAGCGCGGTGGCGTCCAGCACGCGCGGGTGCGGCACGCCGAAGTAGCGCGCCGGCCGCAGCAGCCGCAGGCCGGTGGCCACCAGCAGCGCCCGCGCCTGCACATGCTCGCCGGTGGCCAGCTGCAGCGTCCAGGCGCCCGCGGCATGGCGGGCGGATTCGGCCGTGGTGGCCAGGCGCAGCGCGATGCCCGGCGTGGCCTGCACCTGGCTGGCGTAGCGCTGCGCCAGCTCGGCCAGCGCGCTGGCCGGCTGGCCCAGCACCCAGTCCTGGCGGAACGACAGCCCCCACAGCGCCGCGCACAGCTGCGGCTCGCGCTCGACGAGCAGCGCCGTCAGCCCCAGCTGGCCCAGCCAGGACGCGGCGCTGCAGCCGGCGGGGCCGCCGCCGAGGATGGCGACGTCGACGCGGGTGGTCGGCAGGGTGTGGTCGGGCATGGGCGGGGACGCAGTGGCGGCTGGCAAAGACCGCCATTGTCCCAAACTGCGCCTTCACCCCCTTGCCAGGGGCCGCGGATCAGTAGGTGTAGGTGAGCAGGACTGCGCCTTCCGGGGCCGTCTTGCGGCGCGCCAGCGGGCTCTTGCCGGCATCGCCCAGCAGGCGGCTGACGCCGCCGGTCGTCACGACGCTCCAGTGGCCGTCCACGCGGTGCGCCCAGGCCAGGTTCAGCTCGGTCTTGTAGAAGCCGGCCTTGGGCGTGAACAGCGCGTAGCCGGAGGCGGCCGACTGCGTGGGCGTGACTCCGAAGTAGGTGCGCAGGAACTTGCCGTCGCCGTAGCTGGCGCTGGCGCTCAGCGACAGCGAGTCCTGCTTGCCCTGCAGCAGCGGCATCTCGGCGCCCAGGTGCAGCGCGCGGCCGTTGTCGCGCTGCGTCAGCGGCAGTTCCAGCGCGGCGCGCAGCTCGGCGCTGTCGCCCAGCTTGAAGCCGGCGCTGAACAGGCCCACGGCCGAGGCCTTGACCTTGCCCATGCCCTTGAGCTCGTCGCTGCCGCCGCCGGTGCCCAGCACGTTGCGCTTCTTGTCGCTGCGTTCGCCGCGGGCGCCCAACGCGGCGCTGAACTTGATGCCGTCGGCCTCGCTGCCCCAGCCGATGCCGCGCATCGTGCTGGCGAAGAAGCCGCTCTCGTGCTGGTAGTCCAGCAGTGGTGCCAGGCCCACCTGGTTTTCCTTGGAGCCGGCGAAGCGGGGCGACACGCCCACGCCGGCACCGACGGTGAGCGTGGAGGTCTTGGCGGGCGGCGCGTCGGCGGCGCTCGCGTTCAGGGACAGGCCGGCCAGGGCCAGGGCGGAGAACAGCAGGCGGTACTTCATGGAGGTGACGTCAAACAGGCTGCGAAGGCATCCCGGTGACCCCCATGCTGCGGGCGCTGGCTAAAGCTTCCCTGGGCGCTTCATGAAGAAAGACTTAAGGCGCCAGCCCAGCAGCAGCGCGAGCAGGGCGCCGTAGACCGCCGGCTCGCCGAAGTTGTTCTTGCCGGCGCGCATCCAGATGAAGTGCAGCAGCGCGATGACGCTGACCGCGTACACCGCCTTGTGCAGCAGCCGCCAGCGCGGCGCGCCGAGCGCCTTGATCGCGCGGTTGAAGCTGGTGGCGGCCAGCGGCAGCATCAGCGCCCAGGCCGTGAAGCCCATCAGGATGAAGGGCCGCTTGGCGATGTCGGCGGCGATGGTGGCCACGTCCAGCCCCTGGTCCAGCCAGCCATAGGCCAGCAGGTGCAGTGACGCGTAGAAGAAGCTGAACACGCCCAGCATGCGGCGAAAGCGCGCCAGCGCCGCCAGCCCGGTCAGCTCGCGCAGCGGCGTGATGGCCAGCGTCAGCCACAGCAGCCGCAGCGTCCACTCGCCCAGTTCGCGGATCAGCTTCTCGGCCGGGTTGGCGCCCAGCTGGTTGTTGACCGCGCCATAGACCAGCGCGGCCAGAGGGGCCAGGCACAGCAGGAACAGCAGCGGCTTGGCGGCACGGCTGAGCAGTGCCGTCGTCAGTGCGCGTCGCATCGGCTCAGAAGTTCCGCTTCAGGTCCATGCCCGCGTAGAGCTGGCCCACCTGCGCCTCGTAGCCGTTGAACAGCAGCGTGGGCCGCTTCTTGGCGAACAGGCCGTCCTCGCCGATGCGGCGCTCGGCGGCCTGGCTCCAGCGCGGGTGCGGCACGTTGGGGTTCACGTTGGAGTAGAAGCCGTACTCCTGCTGGGCGGCCTTGGTCCAGCTGGAGACGGGCTCCTTCTCGACGAGGCGGATCTTGACGATGCTCTTGGCCGACTTGAAGCCGTACTTCCAGGGCAGCGCCAGCCGCAGCGGCGCGCCGTTCTGGTTGGGCAGCACCTCGCCGTACATGCCGAACACCAGCATCGCCAGCGGGTGCATGGCTTCGTCGATGCGTAGGCCCTCGACGTAGGGCCAGTCCAGCACGCCCGAGCGCACGCCGGGCATCTGCGACCGGTCTGCCAGGCTGGTGAACTCCACGTACTTGGCCTTGGACGTGGGCTCCACCTTCTTGAGCACCTCGGCCAGCGAGTAGCCGACCCAGGGAATGACCATGCTCCAGCCTTCCACGCAGCGCAGCCGGTAGATGCGCTCTTCCATCGGTGCGAGCTTGAGCAGCGTCTCGATGTCCAGGCGCATGGGCTTGGCGCATTCGCCTTCCACGCTGACCGTCCAGGGCCGCGTCTTCAGCGTGTGGGCGCGTTCGGCGGGGTCGGACTTGTCGGTGCCGAACTCGTAGAAGTTGTTGTAGGACGTGGCGTCGGCGTAGCTGGTGGGCTTGTCGATCACCATCGCGCCGGGCACCGCCGACCGCGCGCCGGGCAGCTTGGGCAGCTTGCCGCCACCCGGGGCGCCCTGGGCCAGCGCCAGCGGCGACGCGGCGGCCAGGCCCAGGCCGGCGATGGCGCTGCGGCGGTTCAGGTAGACCTGCTGCGGCGTGATCTCGCTGGGCAGGGGCTCGTGGGAGAAGGGGGTCTTGATCAGCATGGAACTCTCGGCAGGTGGTGGGGGTGCGTCGCCCGGCTGGTGGCGCAACTTACACCGGCGCGGTGCGGGCTGCCCGAGGTCATGCGTAAAGCCGAGGGCCGGGTGGGTGGACGCTTCCTGCCCGTTGACCAGCCGCGCGCGCCGCGCCCTTGATCTGCGTCATGGCCAAGGGTTAACCCTTGGTTCAAACTTGAATCGCTGCTTGAAACGGCCTTCACCAGAGGCCCCGCAGCGGAAAACAGGAGAACCCTCATGTCCACGTATGTCGAAGTGCTGGTCCCCGTGCAGCCCTTCACCCCGCGCCTGGCCACCTGGCTGGGCGATGTCATCGACCTGATGCGCACCTGGCGCCAGGTCCACGCGCTGCACGCCGAGCGCTCCCGGCTGGCGCGCGAGGCGATGGCCTTGCGCCGGCTGGCCCACGAACTGGAGTCGTCCATGCCGAGCATGGCGGCCGACTTGCGTCGAGCGGCAGACGGCGCGTTCTAGCGCTGTCGCGCTGGCCGCGTTCAGGTGCCGGCGGTCAGCCGGGCGGTGATGAGCGCCAGCGCGCCCAACGCGGTGGCCGGATCGCTGCTGTACTGGGCCTGCACGATGGCGCCGTCGACGGCGGTGGCCAGGGCCTCGGCCGTTTGCTGGCGCTGATCCGACGGCGGCAGCAGGGCGGCCAGGGCATCGGTCATCTCCTGCTTGTGCTGGCGGGTGACCTCCACGACGGCCGGCAGCACCGGCCCCAGCTCGCTGACGCCGTTGAGGAAGGCGCAGCCGCGGAAGTCGCCCAGCGCCTGGCCGCTGAACCATTCCTGCATCGTCGGCACGAGCGCCTGCGCGCCCGCGGCAGCGCCGCCGTGACGCGCCAGCGCCGCGCTGAACCACGCCATCCACTGGGCGTGGCGCAGGTTCAGGTACGCCAGGATGAGGTCGTTCTTGCTCGGGAAGTGCCGGTAGAAGGTCACCTTGGTCACGCCCGCTTCGGCGATGACGCGGTCGATCCCGGTGGCCCGCAGGCCCTCCGCGTAGAAGAGGTCATGTGCTGTGCGCAGGATGCGTTCTCGGGCCGGGAGGTCGGCGGTGCCGGTTTGCGTGGTCATGTCGAGACTATAGACAGGTCTGTCTACATGCGCCACAATCCGGCACATAGACAGATCTGTCTACGTGCCGCCGGTCTGCGGCCCCTCATGACCTCCTCCTGAAAGCCTCCGCCATGGACACCCGCCCCCCGCTGCCTCCCTTCAGCCGAGAAACCGCGATCCAGAAGATCCGCCTGGCCGAAGACGGCTGGAACAGCCGCGACCCCGCACGCATCGTGCTGGCCTACAGCCCGGACACCGTCTGGCGCAACCGGGCGGAGTTCCCGCGCGGGCGCGCCGAGGCGCAGGCGCTGCTGGAGCGCAAGTGGGCGCGGGAACTGGACTACCGCCTGATCAAGGAACTGTGGGCCTTCGACGGCCATCGCATCGCCGTGCGCTTCGTGTACGAATGGCACGACGACGCCGGCAACTGGTTCCGCAGCCATGGCAACGAGAACTGGGAGTTCGACGACCAGGGCCTGATGACACATCGCCACGCGAGCATCAACGACCGACCGATCCAGGCCGAGGACCGCAAGTTCCACTGGCCGCTGGGCCGCCGCCCGGATGACCACCCGGGGCTGACCGAACTCGGAATGTGAACGACCGGGCAGCGCCGGAGTCCAAGTCGGCGCTGAGGCCCATGGCGTCGACACTTGAAACCGGAGCCGGCCAGAGAGCATTTCTGGTGGTGCAACGGGCGCGTGTAGCAAGCGGGCGAGCTTGCTCAGTTTCAATCCGCGCCCGCCGCAGACCATCCGCCTCGCCAGGCGTGTTTCAATCCTCGCCCGCCGAGTACGGCGGGCGGTGAGGCCATCAAGTAGGCGACGGGGTAGGGCGTGAAGTTTCAATCCGCGCCCGCCGAGGGAGGAACCGGGGGAGGCAAGGAGTTTCAATCCGCGCCCGCCGATGACGGCGGGCGGTGCTGCGCGAGGCCTTCGAGCAGGCCGGCGCGCCACCCGTTTCAATCCGCGCCCGCCGATGACGGCGGGCGGTGCGAGGAATTCGCCGGTGCCGTCGTCCAGCGGGATGTTTCAATCCGCGCCCGCCGATGACGGCGGGCGGTGCGGCGCTCCAGCGTGCGCAGGCCCTCCACCACGCTGTTTCAATCCGCGCCCGCCGATGACGGCGGGCGGTGCGCTGCAGGCCGATCGACAGCCACAGCGGAGAGGTGTTTCAATCCGCGCCCGCCGATGACGGCGGGCGGTGCGGAGCTGCTGCAGGCCCTGATCGCGGCTCGCGCAGGTTTCAATCCGCGCCCGCCGATGACGGCGGGCGGTGCCAGGGTCGATCCCGGTGGGTACTGGGCCGCCGATGTTTCAATCCGCGCCCGCCGATGACGGCGGGCGGTGCGAACCCGCCGGGCAAGAACATCCTGGTTACGTACGTTTCAATCCGCGCCCGCCGATGACGGCGGGCGGTGCACCGGCTGCTGACCCTGGTCAAGAACCCGTTCGTGTTTCAATCCGCGCCCGCCGATGACGGCGGGCGGTGCACCGCGCCGACGGGCTGGCGCACCGCATCTGGGTGTTTCAATCCGCGCCCGCCGATGACGGCGGGCGGTGCCGCCGGCCAAGGTGCTGCGCGACGCGGACTCGCTGTTTCAATCCGCGCCCGCCGATGACGGCGGGCGGTGCGTGACGACGAGCCCGAGCCCGCTCTACGGCTCGCCGTTTCAATCCGCGCCCGCCGATGACGGCGGGCGGTGCCCCGTCGCACAGCGTGAGCGGGCACATCGAGCAGTTTCAATCCGCGCCCGCCGATGACGGCGGGCGGTGCCCCCCTCTGCGTTAACAAGCGAGTCGGCAGCGAGGTTTCAATCCGCGCCCGCCGATGACGGCGGGCGGTGCGTCACGCGGCCGTAGGCGTTCATGCCGATGGCCTTGTTTCAATCCGCGCCCGCCGATGACGGCGGGCGGTGCACCTCCTCCATGGACGAGTCAGCCAGGCTGTTCATGTTTCAATCCGCGCCCGCCGATGACGGCGGGCGGTGCCCAAGCCGCAAAGCGAGTGCGACTTGCGATCCAAGTTTCAATCCGCGCCCGCCGATGACGGCGGGCGGTGCCGCACCGCTGGCTTGGTCGAAGCGCACCACGCGGTTTCAATCCGCGCCCGCCGATGACGGCGGGCGGTGCATGGCCGGCGATGCCGAGGACAACCTGCGCGAAATGTTTCAATCCGCGCCCGCCGATGACGGCGGGCGGTGCGGTGACGGTGGCCATCATTTCCTTCTCGTCGCGGTTTCAATCCGCGCCCGCCGATGACGGCGGGCGGTGCGCGGACATCCAGTCGCCGAGGTGGGTCTCGGTGCCGTTTCAATCCGCGCCCGCCGATGACGGCGGGCGGTGCGCCGCCGCTGCCCCCGGTGGGGAGGATGGCAAATGTTTCAATCCGCGCCCGCCGATGACGGCGGGCGGTGCGTCGGCCAGCGGCAGGCCGCCGCCGGCGACGAAGTTTCAATCCGCGCCCGCCGATGACGGCGGGCGGTGCATGCGCAGCGCATGCTGGGCCCACGCGCCGATGACGTTTCAATCCGCGCCCGCCGATGACGGCGGGCGGTGCCCAATCTGCCGGTCTTCAACATCACGGTCTAAACGTTTCAATCCGCGCCCGCCGATGACGGCGGGCGGTGCCTGGCCAGCCTGACCACGCCCAGCGGTGAGACGCTGTTTCAATCCGCGCCCGCCGATGACGGCGGGCGGTGCTAGCTGCTCAGCTCACCCTGCTGGCTGCCGACGAGTTTCAATCCGCGCCCGCCGATGACGGCGGGCGGTGCCGACGTGCACCTCGCCCGAGTCGGAGACCTGGGGGTTTCAATCCGCGCCCGCCGATGACGGCGGGCGGTGCACGCCGATCCCGCCAACAACGCCAGCCTCAGGCAGTTTCAATCCGCGCCCGCCGATGACGGCGGGCGGTGCCACGGGCGGCCTGCCGGCTGTGCTGGCGTGGCTGTTTCAATCCGCGCCCGCCGATGACGGCGGGCGGTGCGCACACCGGCTAGCGCGGCCTTCTCGACGATGCAGTTTCAATCCGCGCCCGCCGATGACGGCGGGCGGTGCACAGGCCAAACCAGACGTAGTAACCGCGACGTAGGTTTCAATCCGCGCCCGCCGATGACGGCGGGCGGTGCGGCGCCAGGCGCGAGCTGCGCGCGTCGATGCCCGAGTTTCAATCCGCGCCCGCCGATGACGGCGGGCGGTGCGGTCAGCCGCGGTCGTCACCGGCTGGCTCAGCACGTTTCAATCCGCGCCCGCCGATGACGGCGGGCGGTGCGACGCTGCTCATACCTGGACGCGGGCCGTTGGTGTTTCAATCCGCGCCCGCCGATGACGGCGGGCGGTGCGGCAGTGCGCGTGGAAGGGGCACCACTTGCACTCGTTTCAATCCGCGCCCGCCGATGACGGCGGGCGGTGCATCCATGTGACGCAAACAACGACGCGGTGAGGGCGTTTCAATCCGCGCCCGCCGATGACGGCGGGCGGTGCAGCGCCAGCACCCATGCCCAGCCACCGGCAAGGGTTTCAATCCGCGCCCGCCGATGACGGCGGGCGGTGCAGCGCGGTGAGCCCGTAGGCCGTGCCCTTGGCCTGTTTCAATCCGCGCCCGCCGATGACGGCGGGCGGTGCGCCAGCCAGGAGCCCGCATGAAGATCACCACGCAGTTTCAATCCGCGCCCGCCGATGACGGCGGGCGGTGCAGGTGGCGTCTGAGATCCGCGTCATTCACTACATCGTTTCAATCCGCGCCCGCCGATGACGGCGGGCGGTGCCGGCTTGGCGAGCGCCGCGGCCTCCACACCATGCTGTTTCAATCCGCGCCCGCCGATGACGGCGGGCGGTGCGCGAGCGCATGGCGCTGCTGGCCTCCACCACGGTGTTTCAATCCGCGCCCGCCGATGACGGCGGGCGGTGCCTGGTACGCGATCCTCTACGGATGGGATAGCAGCGTTTCAATCCGCGCCCGCCGATGACGGCGGGCGGTGCGCCAGGAGGCGTGACATGGTTGTCGCAGATGAATAGTTTCAATCCGCGCCCGCCGATGACGGCGGGCGGTGCATGTGGCGGATCGCCAGCACGTTCTCGTCGCACGGGTTTCAATCCGCGCCCGCCGATGACGGCGGGCGGTGCACACGGCAATGCGAAAGGAGGCGGCGTCTACAGGTTTCAATCCGCGCCCGCCGATGACGGCGGGCGGTGCCTCTGGTGCGACACCAGCCTCACGCCCAACGTCTGGTTTCAATCCGCGCCCGCCGATGACGGCGGGCGGTGCTTCCTCCTGCCGGCGCGTCGAAAAGATGGCAAACAGTTTCAATCCGCGCCCGCCGATGACGGCGGGCGGTGCAGGGTAGCGGCAAGCAGCAGAAGGCCTACTACGTCGTTTCAATCCGCGCCCGCCGATGACGGCGGGCGGTGCTTTGCGTTCGTTGCCGGTGGTGGCGCGCGCCGCAGTTTCAATCCGCGCCCGCCGATGACGGCGGGCGGTGCATTTAAGCAGGCAAGCGAGTAAGCGCACTTGATGGTTTCAATCCGCGCCCGCCGATGACGGCGGGCGGTGCGACCAGGTGCGCGAGGCGTGGGCGGGGGATGCGATGTTTCAATCCGCGCCCGCCGATGACGGCGGGCGGTGCCGTGGCCGTCTGGTCGTAGTTCTCTTGGGTGATCGTTTCAATCCGCGCCCGCCGATGACGGCGGGCGGTGCACAGCACGCAGGTGGGCGTACCGCCTCCGCGCACGTTTCAATCCGCGCCCGCCGATGACGGCGGGCGGTGCAGAGCAACCCGCCCAAGCAGGTGCCCGTCGAGCTGTTTCAATCCGCGCCCGCCGATGACGGCGGGCGGTGCCGGCCCAGGCGCGGCAACCGGTGCGGTCTGCCGTGTTTCAATCCGCGCCCGCCGATGACGGCGGGCGGTGCTGGCCTTGGGCATCGCCTCGGCCACCTGCTGGTTGTTTCAATCCGCGCCCGCCGATGACGGCGGGCGGTGCTCAAGCGCTGGAGCAGCTACGCCGACCTCACCTGGTTTCAATCCGCGCCCGCCGATGACGGCGGGCGGTGCGCGCCAGACCCGCAAGAGCGGCGAGCATCGTGAGGTTTCAATCCGCGCCCGCCGATGACGGCGGGCGGTGCGGCCTGCGCCTGATTTCTCTACCCGAGCGACAAGGTTTCAATCCGCGCCCGCCGATGACGGCGGGCGGTGCGAGGTGTCCACTTCGCGCGCGTGCAGGCTTCCTTGTTTCAATCCGCGCCCGCCGATGACGGCGGGCGGTGCAGCTGTACGACGACGAAGACGCGATCAGCGCCTGGTTTCAATCCGCGCCCGCCGATGACGGCGGGCGGTGCAAGTTGGGTGCGGTCCTCAAGGGTACCTAGTTGCGTTTCAATCCGCGCCCGCCGATGACGGCGGGCGGTGTCGCGCGAAGTCCGAAACGGACCGCGAACTGTGGGTTTCAATCCGCGCCCGCCGATGACGGCGGGCGGTGCGTTCTCCGCGCCGACTCGATGCGGCCGAAGCCGACGCGTTTCAATCCGCGCCCGCCGATGACGGCGGGCGGTGCGCACGTTGCAGGCCAACCCGCGCGATGTCATCGCGTTTCAATCCGCGCCCGCCGATGACGGCGGGCGGTGCCGACACGGCACATCCATGGAC
The DNA here is from genome assembly GCA_041914785.1 of Roseateles sp. GTDB lineage: Bacteria > Pseudomonadota > Gammaproteobacteria > Burkholderiales > Burkholderiaceae_C > Pelomonas. The sequence continues at coordinate 40,362 of JAYSCT010000003.1, read as the reverse complement.
GCTGGACCCACGGGTTTCAATCCGCGCCCGCCGATGACGGCGGGCGGTGCTGACCGACTCCACGCCGTCGGCCGTCACCCACTTGTTTCAATCCGCGCCCGCCGATGACGGCGGGCGGTGCGTCGCACCACGGGTCAACCTCATCGCCGTCGATGTTTCAATCCGCGCCCGCCGATGACGGCGGGCGGTGCCCCAGCGTCGCGCCGGCGATGGTGTCGGCGTTGCTGTTTCAATCCGCGCCCGCCGATGACGGCGGGCGGTGCCACATCACGGTGGGCCGGCTCCCGTCCAGCCACATGTTTCAATCCGCGCCCGCCGATGACGGCGGGCGGTGCAGGTGTGCAGCACCCACGGCTCGTGGGCCAGCGTGTTTCAATCCGCGCCCGCCGATGACGGCGGGCGGTGCCTGGACGACGCGCTGGGCGGCGGCATGCTGCCGGGTTTCAATCCGCGCCCGCCGATGACGGCGGGCGGTGCTTCCTGCGGGCCAGCACGGGTCAGCCTGAGGCCGTTTCAATCCGCGCCCGCCGATGACGGCGGGCGGTGCCGACCTGGCGGCGGGCAAGGTCGAACTGGCGCAGGTTTCAATCCGCGCCCGCCGATGACGGCGGGCGGTGCGTCGGTAACCTGCTTGTTCCAGTCGTTGTAGCCGTTTCAATCCGCGCCCGCCGATGACGGCGGGCGGTGCAGATTGCCCGGCGACCCTCGGTCGTTACTGACCTGTTTCAATCCGCGCCCGCCGATGACGGCGGGCGGTGCGTAGCCGATGGCGGTCTGCAGCGCCCCCTTCCAGTTTCAATCCGCGCCCGCCGATGACGGCGGGCGGTGCCGGCTGCGGGCTGGCTGAACAGCAACATCACCATGTTTCAATCCGCGCCCGCCGATGACGGCGGGCGGTGCCGGCCCCGCTTTTCATTTCAGCGAAGGATCAGCATGTTTCAATCCGCGCCCGCCGATGACGGCGGGCGGTGCACCCCGGTCGGCTTGGGCGCCCCGTTTCCCGCGAGTTTCAATCCGCGCCCGCCGATGACGGCGGGCGGTGCCTGCGCTGCGGGCTGATGTGCACCGGCAGGGGCTAGTTTCAATCCGCGCCCGCCGATGACGGCGGGCGGTGCCAGCTTGGGCAGCTTGTCCGGGCAGAGCAGGACGGTTTCAATCCGCGCCCGCCGATGACGGCGGGCGGTGCCTTCTGTTCCAGCGCGGCGCGGGCCGAGTCGTTGTTTCAATCCGCGCCCGCCGATGACGGCGGGCGGTGCGGCTTGCCCCGCGTCTGCTCCGCTCGCTCCGCAAGGTTTCAATCCGCGCCCGCCGATGACGGCGGGCGGTGCAGGTCGCCGCCGTGCAGAGCGGTGCCGGCCGGCAGGTTTCAATCCGCGCCCGCCGATGACGGCGGGCGGTGCAACCCAGCCCCTGGCGCCGCACAGGGAGGTGCTGTTTCAATCCGCGCCCGCCGATGACGGCGGGCGGTGCGAGGCCGGCGACATCAAGCTCATCGTCCCCAACGGTTTCAATCCGCGCCCGCCGATGACGGCGGGCGGTGCGGTCATTGCCTGCAGCAACATTGAGCAGCGCCGAGTTTCAATCCGCGCCCGCCGATGACGGCGGGCGGTGCCCTCACGCAGCCGCTTGTTCAGGCGCTTGCACTCGTTTCAATCCGCGCCCGCCGATGACGGCGGGCGGTGCGCCGCCCCCGACGCCACCCCGGAGACCGCCCCATGTTTCAATCCGCGCCCGCCGATGACGGCGGGCGGTGCATGCACAAGGTCGCGCTTGCCCATCAACACCGGGTTTCAATCCGCGCCCGCCGATGACGGCGGGCGGTGCCTTGATGACGGTGCCGGCGGGCACCAGCGGCGCGTTTCAATCCGCGCCCGCCGATGACGGCGGGCGGTGCGGCACGGCAGCACGGCTAAGCCGCACCAGTTCAAGTTTCAATCCGCGCCCGCCGATGACGGCGGGCGGTGCTCGCGCAGCTTGTCGCGCTCAGCGGGCGTCAGACGTTTCAATCCGCGCCCGCCGATGACGGCGGGCGGTGCCAAAGAGGGTCTTGCGCACCTGGCCGGCTACAAGTTTCAATCCGCGCCCGCCGATGACGGCGGGCGGTGCCAGAGCACAGCGACGACATCCTGACAGCACTGGAGGTTTCAATCCGCGCCCGCCGATGACGGCGGGCGGTGCTGCTTGCAGACGCAGCTCGATTTCCTCAAGGCCGCGTTTCAATCCGCGCCCGCCGATGACGGCGGGCGGTGCCAGACCTGGCCACCTGGACGGCCTACTACACCGCGTTTCAATCCGCGCCCGCCGATGACGGCGGGCGGTGCAGCACCATCGCAAGTGCTTGGTGCCGCACGCGAATTGTCGGTGCTTGCGCGAACCTTCTGGCGACAGTGGTGCGTGATTTGCGCAGGAAGCGTCCGCCACAGCCGAGATCCAGCGCTAACAAGGCCTTGCGAGGTGCGCGAACCTCACACGCACCTCGGCAGCACTCGGGGTTCGCGCCCGGGCTTGCGGTGCTGCGGTCAGGGCTCACAGCACGAGCGGAGCGTCGAAATCGGTCGCCTTGAAATGCCCGTACTCGCGCACTTCCGCGCCACGGGTCTCCGGCAACCGGTAAATGCGCAGGCAGTCCTGCCGATCGTCGATCTCGGCCAACAGCTTGCGCTCCAGTGTCTCCATCTGGGCGAGGTCGATCTGGCACTCGAAGACGGATTTCTGCACCCGTTGCCCCGTGGATTCGCACAGCTTGGCGACGCGGCGCAGGCGACGCCGGCCTTCCTTGGTTTCGGTGTTGACGTCGTAGCAGACGATCACAAGCACGGCGACCTCACTTGATCAGGAAGGGCACATAGCCGGCGGCTTGCCCGTCGGCATCGGTCTCGCCGCGCACGGCGCGCGCCAGCAGCCGTGCCTGGATCAGCGGCACCAGCCCCAGCGCCACCGGCTGGGCGAGCAGCGGATGTTGCAGCAGATCCTGCTTGCGCTCCTGGTAGGCCACCAGCACAGCCTTGCGCGCATCGGTCTGCAGGCTGATGGCACCGCCCTCGCGCTCGATGAAATCGCCTGGGCGTAGCTGCTGCCGGTTGATCAGGGTCAGCGCCAAGCGCTCGGCCTGTGGGCGGAATTCCTCCAACAAATCCAGCGCCAGTGCCGCGCGACCCGGGCGCAGCGCGTGCAGGAAGCCGACCTGTGGGTCGAGCCCGACCGCTTCAAGCGCGCTGCGGCAGTCGTTCATCCATAGGCTGTAGAGGAACGACAGCAATGCGTTGAGCCGGTCGCGGGGCGGGCGGCGGCTGCGGCCGTCGCGCATGCTGAAGTGCTCGCGGGCGTCGGGCCGCACGAGCAGGCTCAGCCCCGCGAAATGCCCGCGCGCGGCCTCGCCCTCGATGCCGCGCAACTCGTCCAGCGTGGTGCAGCCGGGCAGGGCGCGCAGGCTGGCGGCGAGGTTGAGGGCTTGGCGCGTGAGCGCCTCCGCATCGGCATCGTTGCGGGCTTCGCGCGCACCGCGCTGCAGCAGGCTGCGGGCGTTGCGGATCTTGCCGGCCACGAAGCTGCGGGCCAGCGCAAGCGTGAGCGTCGCATCGCCGCAGGCCCGGTGCTGGGCCTGGCGCAGCAGCACGTTGCCGGCCATCGGCCCTTCCAGCCGGGCCTGGAAACGGCCGTTTGCGTCCAGCAGCACCAGGGCAATGCCCTGTTGCGCCAGTGTGTGCATCAGCGGTGTGGAGAGCTGGATGTGGCCGAAGCACACCACGGCGTTCAGGTGGTGCAGCGGCACGCGCAGCTTCAGTTCCTGGTTCTGCTCGATGGCCAGCGTCTGGTTCTCCAGACGCAGGTAGGTGTCGGGTGTGGTCAGGTAGAGGGTGTTGAGCAGTTGCATGGCCGGCCTCAGAGTTCAGCGTCGGGCTCGAAGAGTTGCCGGCGGGCCTTGGCCAAGGCCTGCGACTGCGCGGCCTCGGGCTGGCAGCGGTCCAGCAGCGAGCAGGACTTGCAGCGCTGTGCGGCCAGTTCACCGGTCAACGGTGGCGGCAGCCGGCCTGATGCGATCTGAGCGGCCACGGCGGCGCGGGTGTCTGCTACTTCGGCGCGCAGCTCATCGGTGATGGGCACAACCCGCCGCCGCTTGCTGCTGGCATAGAAGATGGCGCCCTCCGGCACGGCGTGGCCGGTCATGGCTTCCAGGCACAGGGCCTGGGCGGCGAGTTGGAGGTCGTCGCAGGCAGCGATGGCTGCCGCCTTGTGGCGCGAGCCCTGCTTGTATTCCACCGGGTAGGGGCTGCCATCCGGCAGGAATTCGACGGCGTCGGCCTTGCCGATCAGCCCCAGCCCGTCATGCCACAGCGGCAGCGCCCGCTCGACGCGCCGCCCGCGCTCGGTTTGCAGGCCGGGCTGATCCACCCGCGCATGCAAGGCGTCGCCGCGCAGCGTGTGCAGGTTGTCGTCGAAGGCTTGCTCGATGTGGATCAGCCCGCACTGGCGCGGGCAGTAGGCCCAGTGCTGCAGGGCCGAGAGCGGGATGGCGACGAGGTCGTCTTCATCGGTCATGTCGGTCAAGCCGCCATCCAGGGCGGGCGATAAAATTCGGGGCCGAGCAAGGAGGCCGCCCTCATGTCCACCGGTGTCGACCCGACCGAAGTCGCCGCGCTGCAGCGCATCGAAGCCGACGCCTTGCGGCTCAGCCCCGATGAGCGCGCTGCGCTGGCCGAGCGGCTTTGGGCCAGCGTGGAGGGCAGTGATTCGCCAGACCCGGCGTGGGAGGCCGAGATCAGGCGCCGCATGCAGGAGGTCGACAGCGGCGCCGTGCATTGCCGCCCTTGGGACGAAGTCATGGCCGAACTGCGAGCCAAGCACCAGCGTTGAAGGTTGGGGCGCAGGGCTCGATGCTTTCCCTGACCGTCCACCCTGCGGCGGGCCGTGAACTGGATGAGGCATTGACCTGGTGCCAAGAGCGTTTTGGCCGAAGGATTTCGGACCGCCTGCTGCTGCAGTTCGATCGCGCGGCGACGCTGCTGAGAGCGCACCCCGAGATCGGCGCCGTCGACACGTCCGGGGCCCGCAAGCTGCCGCTGCCGCGCTTCCCTTACTCCGTCATCTACCGCATCGAAGCAGATGGCGAGCGCATCGTGGTGCTGGCTTTGCATCATCAGCGGCGCAAGGCGGGGTATTGGGTGGGGCGGCGATAGCTGGCAGATGGCGGCGAACGGCTCGGCCGCCACGCTTCAGCCGATGCGGCGTAGCAGCTTCACGCCACCGGGCAGACCGGCCTCGTCCACGCTGACCTCGTAGTCGGCAAAGCTGCGCGGCGCGGTGACGCCGTCCTTGAGCTTGATACTGACGCGGTCGAACAGGCTGTGGGCATGGGCATTGCCGAGTTCGCTCTCGTGCTGGAAGACAAACAGCCCGCGCGTGGCCATCTCGCCCCGGGCCGCGGACCGGTCGTGCTCGAACATCTGCTCCAGGCCTTGCATCAGCAATTCCAGGTCTTCGGCACTGAAGCCCGTCTGCCGCGCGAGGAAAGCGGAGACGAAGCCGTGCGAGCGGTACAGCGCGTAGGGCACGGTGTGCTTGCGGCCCATGGTGCGGTTGTCCCCGCCTTGCTTCTCGGCCTCGGCTTCGGTGGCGACCGCCATGCGGGTGATGCTGTGCTCGCTGGCGATGATGGGATCGGCGGAGCGTGCAAAAGTCAGCTGCACGGGGCCGCGGACCTGGCCGCAGTTGACGCCGGTGGACATGACGGCGCCAAAAGTGCGCACGTCGAAGAAGTTCTGGCAGATCCAGTTGCGCGCCTTGTCCACGCTGTCGGCGCTGCCCTTGCGCTTCTTCTTGCCCTTGGCCTCAGGGTCGTCCGCCAACTCGGCTTCGGCGCCCACCGCTTCGTAGGCCTTGCGGTGCGTCTGCTCCAGCACTGCCTTTTCCTTGATGTAGATGTCGTACGGCGGCTGTGCGCCCTTCACGAGCTGCACGAAGTTGCGCAGCTTGCGTTTGAGCGCCACGTCGGTCATCAGGCCGTGGCCGGTCTCGGCGTCGATGCGGGGCATGTTGCCGGCGTCGGGGTCGCCGTTGGGGTTGCCATCCTTCACGTCGAAGAGCAGCACGAAGTCGAGGCGGCCGGTGATGGGGGTGCTCATGTTCTCAATCTCCCTGGGGTTGGTCGGTGGTCGTGGAGTCGGCGTCGGCCTTCTTGGTGAAGAAGTCCTGGCGCTGGTGGTAGTAGCCGAGGGCGAACTGGCCCTGCTCTGCCAAGGTGAGCTGGCGCGGGAAGCCGCTCAGCGGCGCCAGGATTTCGCCGATCAGCTTCTCGAAGTAGTGGCCGAAGCTGTCGCTGAGCTTCTTGATGTGGGCGTTCTTGAGCCGCAGCAAGGTGGTGAACACGGCGACCGGCGTGGTCGAGGCCGCGCCGTAGTAGCGGTCGCGGATGGTCGCGTTGATGCCGGGCTGCGCCTGCTCCTGAATGCGCTCCAGCGTGGCGAAGAGTCGGCCCAGCCGGTAGGCGGGTGCGGGGTTGTCCATGTCCAGGGCCTCCTTGAATGTGTGTAGCGGACGGGTGGTAGTCGATGTGGCGCGGGATTGCCGGTTCAGCCAGGCTTTGAGGACGCAGGCTCGTAGGTAGAGGTACTCTGGATGTTCCTTTCGCTCCTTGGCTGATGAGACTCGGTCCCGCTGCACGGCAGCGGACAGCAAGTTCGCAGGCAGTGGGCGTCCTTCCAGGATGGCTCGCATCCATTCGCCGGCCAGGCGCGGTGGGATGTTGTCGGCCTTGCCTTGCAGGGCCAGGCTGGTCAGCAGCCGGAACAGCGAGGGCGTCTCGGGGTCGCTGTCGTAGCGCCGTGCAAGGCGGATGTCCTCGAAGTGCTGCACCAGGCGTGGCGCCAGTTCGGCGAAGGGCACGGACGGCAGCCAGAAGCGGATGCTGATACGCGCCGCATTTGGCGAGAGGCCGAGCACGAAGAAGCGCGTGTCGGCCACGGCCTTCGGCATCTGGCCGGAGCGCACGGCGTTGAACAGTGCGCGCACGGCGTCGCGGTGCTTGTTAGGGTTGTCGGCCTCGGCGAAGAGATCGGCCAGCGTGAACTCGCCCGCTCCTGTGCCGTCGAATGGATGCGGTGCGTCTGCCCAGAAGACCGTGGACGCGTCGCCCACCTGGATGCGGTTCGGGGAGTCGCGGTCCAGCAGCGCGTTCAGTGCCGTTGTGTAGGCAAAGACGGCGGCCTCGCCCACCGGCGCATTCAGGCCTTGCTCCTTGCCGTAGGAGTTGAAGGCGCCCAGGTTGAACGAGACGATGTTGGCGCCTGAAGTCTGCGCACCCCACACACCCTTGATGGCGCCATGCAGGCGCGCCACCGGGCGCGGTGCGCCGTCCACCAGGCAGTGCGCCAGCGTGCCCGGCGCCCGGCTCGCGGCCAGTGCGCGAATGGCGGCCTGCACGGCGGGGCGCTGGCAGATCAGCACGCCCGCGTCGCCCTGCAGTTCAAAGCTCACCAGCGCATTGCTCTGCAGCAACTCGTCCCAGTGCGGTGCCGCGCGCAGCAGATCCAGCTGGGGTGCCTGCAGGAAAGCCAGCAAGGCTTGCAGGCCGGCGTCGCCTTCGGCGTGAGGCGCCAAAGCCTGGATGCGGGCCAGGAAGGCGGCGGTCTGTTCGGGCAGACGGGGCGCCTCGGCCTTGGCGGTGACGCCAAGGGCGTACTCCGCCGTGTCCCACAGCAGGTTCGCCGCCACGCCCGAGGTCTTCTTGACGCCCTGAGGCACAAGGAAGGTCTGGGCGCGTAGCTTCTTGCCGTCCAGCCGGCGGGTGTCGCGCAACAGCACGGGGCTGCCGTCCTGGCGGAGTTCTACGATGAAGGGGATGTCCTTGTCTTCCAGTCCCGGCGAGGGTAGGCGCCGTGCAGGGTCGGGGTCGGCGGCGCGGCGCTCGTAGAGCTGGGCGAGGGCTTGCAGGATCATGCGGCGGCCTCCTCGAAGGCGGGCACGGCGATGGCGCCGGCCTGCATCTGCGCGCGGAAGAAGCGTGGCTGCGGCGAGGCGAGGTCGGTGAAATCCAGGTCGTGCAGCATCCAGCCCAGGTCGCGCGTTTCGTCGATGGCTGCAGGTTGTTGTGTGCCGGGTTCGACCAGGCGCACGTCGGCAGCGAACTCGCGGCAGCCGAGGTAGGGCTGGTTGACCCATTGGCCCTTGGCCGCGCGGCGCAGGAACATCTCTTCGTACTTCTGGCGCGGCTCGCCGCTGCGCACATCCAGTTCGGCATGCAGGCGATAGGCCACGTCGCGCAGGAAGAGGCCGGCGCGCTGCTGGCGTTCGTCCTCGACGTACAGCGCCAAGTCGCCCTGGCCGGCGTTCATGGCCTGCTGCACGTTGCTGCTGGAGATGACAGCGCCCACCTCATTGCGGCGCAGATTCATCCAGCGGATGGGCGCCAGCACCTCGATGCGTGTGACTCGCCATCGGATGGCCCGCTTCCACAGGATGGCCTCGAAGATGGCACGGGCGGCCGAGGGTGTGATCACGTCGTAGCTGACCCGCTCGACCTTCATCTCGGGGCGGGTGAAGCAGGCGAAGTCGCCTGCGACGTGCAGGCAAAAGCTCTGTGGCATGGGATCTCCCTGGGTGGCGCGATCTGGGTCGTCTGGTTGAAACGCTACTGAACCATGGTCACTGCGTCGAGCGGGTTATCGCGAGGCAGCAGCCCAAACCGACGGTCGTAGCGGGTGTCGTCCTCCAGCAAGTAGATGCCGCAGGCCAACGCCTTGACGGTGCCGGTGCGCAGCAACTCGTCCAACTGCCGCTGGCGGATGTTGAGCACATAGCGCTGCACGCTGCGCAGCAGCCAGCGGTCGGCCTCGCCGGCTTCGAGCTTGGCGATGAGGGGGGCGAGTTGCTCGTGGCCATCCATCACGCGGTGCAGGGGGATGAGCAGCGAGGACTGGCCCTCGTCGTCGATGAGGCGGAACTTGTCGGCGGCGCTGCGGAAGTTGAATTCCAGGGGGCCACTGCGCTCGCTGAGCAGGTCGACGATCTGGTGCTGGTCCAGGTTCTGCTTGGCATAGAGGGCCCGGAAGTAGCGCTCGAAGGCCGCTGGGGCGAGCGCGTCGGGCAGCCCTTCGGCATGCAGGCTGACCGTGGTGTCGGCCGCCGTGCGCAGCAGTGCCAGCGGCTTCGGGATGGGGCGCACGATCAAATGCACGTCGCCCCTCTCGCGCCGCCCCTCGCGGTTGCAGCGCCCGGCGGCCTGGGCGATGGAGTCCAGCCCGGCGAGTGCGCGCCACACCACGGGGAAGTCCACGTCCACGCCCGCTTCGATCAACTGCGTGCTGACGACGTGCAGCGGCACGCCGGCCTTGAGCAGGTCGCGGATCTCGGCGATGACCTGGGCGCGGTGCGCGCCGCACATGGCGGCGCTGAGGTGGCGGGTGCTGTCGCGCGGCAGCAGCTTGGCCAGCGCCATCGCATCGGCGCGGGTGTTGAGGATGGCCAGTGCGCAGGGCTCTTGCAGCAGGCGTTCGGCCAGGGTGGGCAGTTCGGTAACGGTGTGCAGGTCGGGCGGCCAGTGGATCTCGGTGCGGCGCAGGGTGCTGAACAGCGGGCCGGGCTCGACGATGGGGCGGGGATCGGGCAGGCCGCGCAAGGTCTGACGGGGATCGAAGGCGCTGCGGCTGGTCAGCACCGGCTGGGTGGCGGTGCACAGCACCAGGCTGATGCGGTAGCGGGCCAGCAGCACATTCAACGTGTCGAGGATGGGTTGCAGGAACTCGGGCGGCAGCATCTGCGCCTCGTCCAGCACGATGACGCTGCCGGCCAGCCGGTGCAGCTTGCGACAGCGCGAGGTGCTGGCGGCGAACAGCGACTCGAACAGCTGCACATTGGTGGTGACGATGAGGGGTGCGTCCCAGTTCTCGCAGGCCAGGCGCGAGGCGGTGGTGTCAGTGCCCGGGGCGCTGTCGGCCTGGCTGTGGTGTTCGATGACCTGATCGGCCCCGAAGATGCCGGCGAAGACGCTGGCCGTCTGTTCAATGATGCTGGTGTAGGGAATGGCGTAGATGACGCGGCGCAGGCCGTGCCGGCGCGCGTGCTCCAGCGCGAAGGCCAGGGACGACAGCGTCTTGCCGCCGCCAGTGGGCACGGGGAGCGTGAAGACGCCCGGCGGCTGGGCGGCTTGTGTGATGCAGGCCTGTTGCACCTCGGCGCGGGCGCGCATCACGGCCGTGTCGGCCTGGCCGCTGGCGTGCACACGGCTCGCCAGTTCGGCGAGGTGGGCCTGCAGTTGTTCGGCATAGCGGGTGATGGGCGGGAAGCTGGCGCGGCGCGCGGTCTTGTCGGCGTTGAAGTGGGCCTCGGTGTCGAGGAAGTCGGCGTCTACCAGGGCCGAGAACAGCATGCGCAGGGCCAGCGAGCGGGCGAGGGGTTCGCGCTGGCCCAGCAGTGCGCGGGCGGCGGCGGTGAGCGTGGTGGCGTCGGGCGTGGCGCGCACGGTTTCACCGGCTTCGGCCAGGCCTCGCAGCGCGTCCTGGTATTCGGTTTGTGCGGCGGTGCTGGCCAGGCGAGGCGCCAGGCCGCCATGGCCGTCTTTCGGCTGCCAGTTGGCCAGACCGGCGTGGTGGCCGGCGATCAGGTACTGCAGGACACGGGCCAGACTGTCAGCACTGCGGGCATCCAACAGGCGCGCGAACTCTGCCCTGGCATGCAGGGCGCCTGCGGCCGAGTGGGTCTTCTCGGCGCCTGGGACACGACCTTCGATATGAGCGTCGGGGTCGTGGCTGATGTGCTGCTGGAAGCCGGCCCGGGCCTTGCCCAGGTCATGCCATGCGCCGGCCAGCCCCGCCCAGAGCGTGTCGCCCCAGGCGGATGAGAACTCGGCGGCCAGATCGGCGACTTTGCTGAGATGAGCTGCCAGCTCGTGCCAGGCACCAGCGTCGTTCTGGCTGTGAGCAATCAGCATGGCCACTCCCTGTGGTTTTGTGTCGCCAGCTTAGGCCGCAGGTAGCTCATCAGAAGAGCCAGCACCCAGTTTCTTGTCAGTGCTTTCCCTGGGTTAGCGGAAATCCCGGCTCTCCGTCGGCAACCGCCCCAGCCACGGATTGAGGTTCTTGAACCCCTTCGCCAGCAGGTGCCGCACATCCCCGTCCCCGCGCTGCCAGACGCCTTCCACCGCCAGCAGCCGGGCGCCGAGGATGGTGCTGCGGTGTTCCTCGTAGACCTTGGGCCACACGATGACCTGCACGTTGCCGGTCTCGTCTTCCAGCGTGACGAACAGCGTGCCTTTGGCGGTCTGCGGCTTCTGCCGCCCGGTGACGATGCCGCAGGCCTTGGCGAATCGACCGGCCTTGACGGCGTCGAGCTGCCGGGCCGACAGCAGGCCTTCACGCGCCAGCCGCGGCCGCAGCAGTGCCAGCGGGTGGCGGCGCAGCGTGAGGCCGGTGGCGGCGTAGTCCCACAGCACTTCCTCGCCCTCGGCGGCGGCGGGCAGCGCGAGGTCGTCCTCGGGCAGCAGGCTGCCTTGCAATAACGCCGGCATCGCGTGCAGCGCCGAGGCCTGCCAGACCTGCTGGCGACGGTGGCCGGCGAGTGAGGTGAGCGCGTCGGCGGCGGCGAGGTGTTGCATGTCGGCCTGCGTGAGGCGGGCGCGGTGGGCCAGGTCTTGCGGGTGGGCGAAGTCGCCGTCGCGCCGGCGGGCGTCCTCGATGCGCAGGGCCGCCTCGTCACCCAGCCCGCTGACGAGGCGCAGGCCCAGGCGCACCGCGGGCTGGTGCTGGCCGTCGCGGAGTTCCAGCGTGCTGTCGTGGCCGCTGTGGTTCACGTCGATGGGTCGCACCTCGACCTGGTGCCGGCGCGCGTCCTGCACCAGCTGGCTGGGCGTGTAGAAGCCCAGCGGCTGCGAGTTCAGCAGCGCGCACAGGAAGGCCGCGGGCTCGTGGCATTTGAGCCAGGAGCTGACATAGGTCAGCAGCGCGAAGCTGGCGGCGTGGCTCTCGGGGAAGCCGTAGCTGGAGAAACCCTTGATCTGGTCGAAGATGCGCTTGGCGAAGTCGTCGGTGTAGCCCCGCGCGCGCATGCCGTCGACGACCTTGTCGTAGTACTTCTCCAGCACGCCCGGGCGCTTCCAGGCGGCCATCGCGCGGCGCAGTTCGTCGGCCTCGCCGGCGGAGAAGCCCGCCGCGATCATCGCGACCTGCATGACCTGCTCCTGGAAGATGGGCACGCCGCGGGTGCGCCAGAGCGCCTCCTTCAGCGCCTCGCTGGGGTACTCCACCTGGTCTTCCGGCAGCGCGCGGTTCTTCAGGTAGGGGTGCACCATGCCGCCCTCGATGGGGCCGGGCCGCACGATGGCGACTTCGACGACCAGGTCGTAGTAGGTGCGCGGCTGCAGCCGCGGCAGCATGGACATCTGCGCGCGGCTCTCGATCTGGAAGACGCCGACGGTGTCGGCCTTGCAGATCATGTCGTAGGTGGCGGTGTCGTTGTCGGGGATGGTCAGGTCGATGGCCGTGCCGCGCAGCGGGTTGACGAGGTCGAAGCATTTCCTGATGGCGGTCAGCATGCCCAGCGCCAGCACGTCGACCTTCATCATCTTCAGCTCGTCGATGTCGTCCTTGTCCCACTCGATGACGCTGCGGTCCTTCATCGTCGCGTTCTCGATGGGCACGAGGCGCTCCAGCGGCCCCTGCGTCAGCACGAAGCCGCCGACGTGCTGGGAGAGGTGGCGCGGCAGGCCGTTGAGCTGGCGGCCCAGCGTGATGAGCTGCTGCAGGCGCGGGTCGTCTTCGGGCAGGCCGAGCTTGTGCAGCAGCGCGGCACGGTGCTCCTCGGGCAGCACCTGGGTGGACCAGCCGCTGTGGTCGCTGCTCATCAACGCCAGTTGCTCCTCGCTGAAGCCCAGCGCCTTGCCAACGTCGCGGATGGCGCTCTTGGGGCGGTAGCAGATGACCACCGCCGTCAGCGCGGCGCGGTCGCGGCCGTACTTGGCGTAGAGGTGCTGGATGACCTCTTCGCGGCGCTCGTGCTCGAAGTCGACGTCGATGTCCGGCGGCTCGTTGCGCTCGCGGCTGATGAAGCGCTCGAACAGCAGCGTCGACCGATCCGGGTCCACCGACGTGACGTGCAGGCAGTAGCAGACGATGCTGTTGGCGGCCGAGCCGCGCCCCTGGCAGAGGATCCCGACGCTGCGCGCGAACGCGACGACATCGGCAACGGTCAGGAAGTAGTGCTCGTAGCCCAGCGCCTCGATCAGCTCGAGTTCGTGCTCGATGCGGGCTTTCCATTTGTCGGGCGTGCCCCGGGGCCAGCGTTTGCGGGCGCCTGCGTAGGTGAGGTCGCGCAGATGCTGGCGTGGTGTCACGCCGGCCGGTACCACCTCGCTCGGGTACTGGTAGCGGATCTCGTCGAGGCTGAACGTGCAGCGCGCGGCGACCTGCAGCGTCTCGCGCATCAGTTCTGGCGGGCACAGCTGCGCGATGCGGTAGCGGCTGCGCAGATGGCGCTCGGCATTGGGCTGCAGGTCGAACCCGCACTCGGCCACCGTGCGGCCCAGCCGCGTGGCGGTCATCACGTCCTGCAGCGCCTTGCGCGAGCGCACGTGGAAATGCACGTCGCCGGCGGCGACGAGCGGCAGCGCGGTGGCGTCGGACAGCGACTGCAGCCGCTGCAACCACAGCGCGTCGCTGGCCTCGCGCAGCAGTTCCACGGCCAGCCACGCGCGGCCGGCAAAGTGGCGCAGCACCCAGTGCGCGGGTGTCATCAGTTCGGCGTCGCTGGCCTCGCGCGGCAGCACGAGCAGGGCCAGGCAGTCGGCCAGCTTCTCGGGCGCGAGCTGGCGAAAGTAGAGCGTGTACTCGCCCTTGACCGGGCTGGCGCGCCGCAGCCGCGCGATGAACTGGCTGAGGTTGCCGTAGCCGTTGAGGTTCTGCGCGATCAGCACGAGCTTGAAGCGCGGCGTGCCGGTGTCGTCGCGGACGAGGAACTCGCTGCCGATCAGCAGCTTCATGAGCTGCGGCTGCTCGATGCCGTCGACCGGTTCGCCGGCCTCGGTGGCGGCCTCTTTCAGCGCGTGGTGCGCCGCCTCGCGCATCTCGCGCAGCTGCTTGTGCGCGCGCACGACGCCGGCCAGCGAGCATTCGTCGGTGATGGCCAGCGCCTCGTAGCCTTGCGTGACGGCGCGCTCCACCAGCTCGGCCGGCTCGGACGCGCCGCGCAGGAAGCTGAACGCCGTCAGGCAGTGCAGCTCGGCGTAGCGCGGCAGCTCGCGAGGCGGCAGCTCGCCGGGCCGGGCGGGCGGGCGCGGCGCGGCCGAGGTGTCGAACGCCTGCGCGTCGGCCACGCGGCGCATGTCGGCGTCTGACGCAAAGCCGAGCCGGCGCAGCTCGTGCAGGTGCTCGTCGCGGTCGGACTGCGGCGGGCTCATGCGAACACCCCGTGCAGAAACCAGCCCGACGCGTGTGACTCGTTGGCCGACAGCCGCTCGTGATAGACCCACAGCAGCCCGCGCGCCGCGCTGCGGTAGACGTAGTAGTCGCGCGTCTGCAACTGGCCCGGGCCCTCCCACCAGCCGGCTTCCACGCGGTGCGGCCCGCTGATGCGTGCCAGCGCGCCGCAGTACATCGGCTGCTCCCGCGCATCGCAGCGCAGCGGCAGCGGCGGCTCCACCAGCCAGGTGGGCTGCGGCCCGGGCGGCGGGCGCACGGGCGGCGACGCGGGCGCGGGCCAGGGCTGCCAGCGCTGCATGCGGTCCAGCCGGTGGTCTTCGTGCAGCCGCCCTTCGCAGACATGGTCGGCACCCAGCCGCACCGACAGCCGCTCCAGCAGCGCGTTCGTCGTCGCGCGCTCGGCCGGGTCGGACGGGCCGGGCAGCAGGCTGTGGCTGCCTTCCTGCAGCGGCAGCACGGTGTCGGCGCTGAGCGTGATCTCGCCGGCCGGTGCGGCCAGCGTCGTGCGGGCCAGGTGCTCGCCCAGCAGGCGTGTCAGCCGCGCCAGGTCGCGCGTCGTGTCGGCGGTGGCCACGGTCAGCTCGCCGCTGCCGGCCACGTCACGCGCGCGCATCGCGTCGTGCTGCCAGGCCAGGCGCAGTGTGCGCACGCCGGCATGGCGCGCAGCGAGAAAGGTGCAGAGCTGGCGCAGCAGCGTCTCGGCAAAGCTCAGCAGCACGGGCGCGTGCTCGACGCGCCAGGGCAGCTCCAGCCGGGCGTCGAAGCGGTCGGGCAGCGTCAGCCAGTCATGCACTTCGGGCAGGTCGCCGTAGGCCTGGTCCAGTGCCGTCAGCAGCGCCGGGCCGAAGCGCCTGGCCAGCGCGGCGCGGGGCAGCCGGCGCAGCTCGCCCAGCCGCGTGCAGCCCAGCCGGGCCAGCATCGCGTGGTGGGCGTGCGCGGCGGTGAGGGCGGCCAGCGGCAGCGCATCCAGCCGGGCCGCGAATGGGCCCTGCCGCGGCGCGGTGGGGCAGCGCGCCAGTGCCAGCGCCGCCAGCGCGGTGGGAGCCCAGGCCATCGCGCCCAGCGCCAGGCCGGCCTGCGCCGCGTCGGCCTGCAGCCGCAACCGCAGCGCGCGGGCGCCGCGGAACAGCCGCAGGCTGCCCGACATCTCGGCCACCACCGCCTCCTCCAGCCGGGCGACGCGCGGCGTGAAGCTCAGCGCCAGCCAGGCCAGGGCGTCATTCCCCGCGGCATCAGGCGGGCAGCACAGCGCGAGCCAGCGCATCGGCGCGCTCCAGCGGGGGAGAAGCCGGCGCGGGGGCCGGCGAAGGCGCCGGGGTGGGCGCCGGCTGGGGCTTGCGCCGGGCGGCCGTCAGCAGCGGCTCCACCGCGCCGGGCACGGCGGGCAGCGTCAGCCAGCCCTCGTGCGCCGGCCCGCGGCGCTTGAGCAGGTGGACGTCCAGCGCCCAGCCCTCGCCAGGCTTCACCACCAGGCGCAGCGGCGCGGCCGAGGACTGCTGGCCCGCGCGCTCCGGCCGCACGAGGAAGGCGGGCGCGTCGGAGCTCAGCGCGCTGACCTGCAGCCGGCGGATCTGCTCCGGCCGTGCCTCGGGCAGCCAGGCCAGCACGGCCACGCGCGACTTGATGGCCTGCTCGGCGGCCCACAGCTGCTGGGCCGGCTGCCCCGCCGCCACCCAGATCAGCGCGGAGGGTGGCAGCCCCAGCGCCTGCAGCCCCGGCAGGTGCGGCGTGTGCGGCGGGTTGATGAGCAGCAGCGAGCGCAGCGCCGGCGCGGCGGCGCGTGCCCGGCGGCCCGGGGCAGCGGCCGGCGGCGCCTGGGCGGCCCACCAGCGCTGCAGCGCCGGCGCCAGCAGCCGCCACTCCAGCACGCCCGACTGCGGCGTCAGCAACTCGGTGACGGCCTGCAGCGGCCAGCCGCCGCTGGGCAGCTCGGCGTCCAGCGCCGCAAAGCCGCTGGGCAGCGTGGGCGCGGCGCTGGCGCCCAGGCTGCTGCCGCGCCACAGCCGGCCCGCCAGGCGGGCGTCCAGCGGGACATCCGGCGGCGGAAGGCCCGGCACGGGCGGGGCGGCGGGGGCGGAAGACAGGGCGGACAGCATGGCCGGGCAGACGAAACCAAAGGCGACGGGGGAAGAAAGCGGAGCCTGGATGAGACCACAATACTGTATGAATATCCAGTATTTTCCGCTGGCCACCTCGGTCGCCCGCTAGCATTCCTGCCTCGGGCGCCGCGTGCTGCCCGCCCCCAACTCCCGGAGATTTGCTGATGCCGATGAACGACTACCTGGTGCTGTCCCGGGGCCAGTGGGACGAAGACGCCAGCCCGCAGGCCGTGCAGGCGGCCATCGATGCGTTCTACGTCTGGTACGAGCAGGGCCTGGCCGAGGGGCGGCTCAAGCCCGGCAGCCGGCTGGAGCCGGGCTGCCGCGTCGTCGCCAGGGGCGGGCTCGTCACCGACGGCCCGTTTGCCGAGACCAAGGAATGGGTGGGCGGCTACTGGTTCATCGTCGCCGAGACGCTGGCGCAGGCCGCGGCGATCGCGGCCGAGAACCCCTGCCTGCAGTTCGGGCTGACGCTGGAGATCCGGCCGCTGGACGCCAGCCGCGCCGACGTGACGGTGGCGACCAACGAGACGCCGGCGACCTGGCGCCAGGGGCGGTGAGGCGTCAGGCGAACCCGTCGCCGTCGAAGTTCACTTCGTCCTCGTCGCGTGCCAGCGTCGGCGGCGCGTCCTTGGGGCGCATCGCCTCCAGCTGCTCGCGCAGCTTGGCGACCTGGTCCAGCCAGTAGTTGGGCGAGCCGAACCACGGGAAGGCCAGCGGGAAGGCCGGGTCGCCCCAGCGGCGCGCCAGCCAGGCGCTGTGGTGGATCATGCGCAGCGTGCGCAGCGGCTCGATGAGGCGCAGCTCGCGGTCGTCGAACTCGGCGATCTGCTCGTAGCCGTCCAGCACGGCGTTCAGCAGCTGGCGCGCGGCATCGGGTTCGCCCGGCAGCAGCATCCACAGGTCCTGCACGACGGGGCCCATGACGGCGTCGTCCAGGTCGACGAAATGCGGCCCGCGGTCGGGCGTCCACAGGATGTTGCCGGGGTGGCAGTCGCCGTGCAGCCGCGTCAGCGGCAGGTCGGGCAGGCTGTCGAAGGCGGCCTGGATGGCGTCGATGCAGCGGCGCGCGGCGTCGTCCCAGCTCGGGGCGATCTCGGGCGGGATCGCGTCGTTGTGCATCAGCCAGTCCCGCGCTGCCTGGGCCGGCGCGGCGCTGGCCCAGGACAGCCGCGCGGTGAACGGCCGCTGCCGGCCCACGCCGTGCAGCCGCGCCAGCAGCCGGCCGATCCAGCGCAGCACCTCGGGGTCTTCCAGCTCCGGCCCGCGACCGCCCTGGCGCGGCGTGACGGCCAGGCGCTGGCCCTGGTAATGGAACAGCGTGGAGCCGCCGTCCAGCAGCCACGGCGCCGCGACGGGCACCTCGGCGGCGGCCAGTTCGGCGGCGAAGGCGTGCTCCTCCAGGATCTGCGCATCGCTCCAGCGGCCCGGCCGGTAGAACTTGGCGACGCCCACGCCGCGGCCTGGGCGGTCGTCGTCCAGGTGGACCTGCAGCACGCGGTTCTCGAAGGAGTTGAGCTGCAGCATCCGGCCGTCGGCGCGCAGGCCGGCGGCGTCCAGGGCGTCGAGCATGAACTCCGGCGTCAGGTCGCCGAAGCTGAGGTCAGGGGTCGCGTGGTGCATCCGGCGAGTGTCGCCGGGATGAGGGCCTGCCACCCCCAGGGCAATGGGTCGCGTTGTGGCCAGAGAGCCCGCGAGCAAGGCGCAAACCGCAGCCGGGTTGGACACCCGGCGAGCATTTGCAACGCCGCGCGCGGGCTCTCTGACCACAACCCGAAGGGAACGCCCGCCGCCAGGGGCCACTCGGCGTTACGCTACTTGCCGCGCACACAGGTGCTGGCGGCGTGCCGCGCCTTGATTGGCCCCTGGCGGCGGGCGTTCGCGACCCATTGCCCTGGGGGTGGCAGGCCCTTAGCGGCGGCGGGGGCGCTCGGTGGCGCAGCGCGGCGCATCGACGACGACGCCCACGATGTCGTCCATCATGGCTTCCTCGTCGGCATCGTCCAGCACCGGCAGCGTGCGCGGGTTGAAGCGCGCCGCATCCAGCTGGCGCTGCGGCGCGCGGCGCTCGACCGGCGGGCGATGCGGGTAGGGCGACTGCGCCCGCGGCTGGCGCGGCTCGGCATAGGCCGGGGGCTCGTTGCCGCCGAACACGCCGGCGTCCTGCCACAGCGGCAGCGGCTGCGAGAACTGGCCCCAGTCGCTGCCGAACTCGTCGTCGCTGGCGCTGCGGCGCGGCAGGGCGGCCGTGGCGGCCGGCGCCGGCAGCGGGCCGCGCGGGTTGCTGCCCTGCGGCACCAGCAACTGCAGCTCGGCCACGCTGGGCAGCTGGTCCATCTCACAGCGCAGGTAGCGCACGCGGCAGGCCGACAGCACGGCATGCTTGATCTGCAGGCTGCGCGGCGTGACGCCGCGCTCGCCTTCGAGGTCGATCGCGGCCAGCACGCGGCCGTTGGGGCTGCAGATGGCAAACGTCACGTGCGAGGCGCCCAGCAGGTCGAACCAGTAGCGCACTTCCTTGGCCTCGGTCGGCTGGCAGAAGCGCACCAGCGGCAGCTTGGACAGCACGACGTGGTGGGGCAGCGCCTCGCGCAGCAGCCGGAAGACGCGCCGCTCGTCGGTCGTGAACACGGGCCTCGCCGTGAGCGACCACTCTCCAGGAAGGCCCCGGTTGGCGTAGGCCGGCCGCCGCAGCGCCCAGACCAGGCTGATGGCCAGGCCCAGCACGCAAACAGCCAGCGCGGCGATCCAGTAGATGGCGTACGGCATGTCTCTCGGGGAGTTCGGCGGCATCGCCGACAGGCACGCGGC
The DNA here is from genome assembly GCA_041914785.1 of Roseateles sp. Classification (GTDB taxonomy): domain Bacteria; phylum Pseudomonadota; class Gammaproteobacteria; order Burkholderiales; family Burkholderiaceae_C; genus Pelomonas. The sequence continues at coordinate 21,047 of JAYSCT010000003.1, read as the reverse complement.
GCACTAGTGGATCAATGTAGCGTAATCAAGGGACAGGCCATTACTGGTTAGCCCCCGTTCCCCCAGTCTGAGGGGGACTCGGCCGCGCCACTCATTCCTTGGCCGCGCGGCCGGACGCGTCGAAATGGGCCTTCACCTCGGCGACGCTGTCGACGAAGTCGTTCAGCACGCGGGCCTGGCGCTTGAACTGGAAGTCCAGCTCGCCCAGGTGGCGCTCCAGCGCCTGCTCGACCTGGGAGCCGAACGAGTCCGGCGGCAGCCGCAGGTAGGCGGCGGACTCGCTGCCGTCGCGCTCGACGACGGCGCCGGCCGCCGTGGCGATGCGCAGCATCGGGCGGTTCTCGCTGAGCGCGTGGATGAAGAGGGTGTCGATGCCGCGGTTGCGGGCGTGCAGCCCGGCGGTCTCGAACAGCCGGCGGCCCAGGCCGCGGCCGCGCGACTCGGGCAGCACCGACACGCCGAACTCGGCCATCGTGCGGGTCGGGTCGCCGGGCAGGGGCTGCCCGTAGGCCAGGTGGGCCAGCGCCACCAGCTTCAGGCGGCGGTTGAAGATGCCCAGCACCTCGTCGCGGGCGAAGTCGAGCGACAGCGCGTACTTGCGGATCTGTTCGTCCGACGCCGCGTAGCCGAAGCGCAGGTAGCGGTCCCGCGCGTCCATCGCGAACAGGTGCTCGATGATGCGGCGGCGGTGGCGGCGGGCCAGCGAGCGGATGGGCACCCAGGTGGCCAGCCGTTCCAACGCGGCGCGCGCGCTGGCCAGCGGGCCGGTGCCGGCGTCCGCGGAGGGCTCGACCGGCGGCACGGGCGGCGGCGGATGCGGGTCCGGCCCGAACGCCGACAGCACCTCGTCCCAGCCCGTGGCCGTGTCGGCGGGTGGTGGCGTGGGGGCGGGCTTGCGGGGCATGGCGGGTGATCCTGTGCGGAGGTTAACGCGGCGGCGGCTTCCAAACCATGGGCGTCGCTGCTACACTCGTCGGCTTTTCCGTCAAAGGCTGCGGGAAAGATACTGGTTGAGAGGCTGTGCACCAGACACAGCACCGAGGCCGGTCAGCAGTTTCAGCCATTCATCGCCGGCTTTCACCCGAGGCCGGCACAGCGAAAGCAACTCTCATGAAGACCTTCAGCGCCAAGCCGGCCGAAGTGACGCACGAGTGGTTTGTGATTGACGCCACCGACAAGGTGCTCGGACGTGTTGCCAGCGAAGTGGCACTCCGTTTGCGCGGCAAGCACAAGGCCATTTACACGCCTCACGTGGACACCGGTGACTTCATCGTCGTGATCAACGCAGACAAGCTGCGCGTGACCGGCAACAAGGCCACCGACAAGGTGTACTACCGCCACAGCGGCTTCCCCGGCGGCATCTACGCCACCAAGTTCAAGGACATGCAAGCCAAGCATCCGGGCCGCGCCCTGGAGAAGGCTGTCAAGGGCATGCTGCCCAAGGGTCCCCTGGGCTACGCCATGGTGAAGAAGCTGAAGGTTTACGCTGGTGGTACCCACCCGCACACCGCCCAGCAGCCCAAGGCTCTGGAAATCTAAGGAGCGGCAATGATCGGAAACTGGAATTACGGTACCGGCCGCCGCAAGTCGTCGGTCGCTCGCGTCTTCATCAAGAAGGGCACGGGCCAGATCGTCGTCAACGGCAAGCCCATCGAGAGCTACTTCGGCCGCGGCACGTCCATCATGATCGCCAAGCAGCCGCTGCTGCTGACGAACAATGGCGAAGCGTTCGACATCAAGGTCAACGTGCACGGTGGCGGCGAGTCCGGCCAGGCCGGCGCGCTGCGCCTGGGCATCACCCGCGCGCTGATCGACTACGACGCGACGCTGAAGCCCGAACTGAGCCGCGCCGGCTTCGTCACGCGTGACGCGCGTGAAGTCGAGCGTAAGAAGGTCGGTCTGCACGGCGCCCGTCGCCGCAAGCAGTTCAGCAAGCGTTAATCGCTGCTCGACTCCACAAAAGGCCGCTTCACCGCGGCCTTTTGTTTTTGCGCCGACAATCCACCTATCCGCTTTCGCACAGATTCTGAGGAGCCCGCCATGAGCGCCGTGCTTGACACCCCCACCGACATCCCCGCGCCCCTGGTCTTCACCGACAGCGCCGCCGACAAGGTGCGCGACCTCGTCGCCGAGGAGGGCAACCCCGACCTGAAGCTGCGCGTGTTCGTGCAGGGCGGCGGCTGCTCCGGCTTCCAGTACGGCTTCACGTTCGACGAGGCCGTCAACGACGACGACACGCAGATGCAGAAGAACGGCGTGACGCTGCTGATCGACTCGATGAGCCTGCAATACCTGATGGGCGCCGAGATCGACTACAAGGAAGACCTGCAGGGCGCCCAGTTCGTCATCAAGAACCCGAACGCCACCACCACCTGCGGTTGCGGCTCCAGCTTCTCGGTCTGAGACCCTGATGCCGGACCTGCGCTGACCCGCACCTGCACAAGCCGCCTCCGGGCGGCTTTTTCGTTCCTGCCGGCATTATCTAGCTGATGCACAAGAACCGCTGAAAATTCCTTTCAGATCAACGGTTTAGCCTACATCCGGCCGTTCTACGAAGCCCAAGCGTTGCATGCAACCTCTGGGCTTTCTTCATGCCGGAACCGTTACGCTGCACAGCCTACGAAGCGCCTCCGGTGTCCGATTCATGGACGTTGTCGGAGTCGCTTCAGTACCCGGCGTCCACAATGTCGTCAGGTCCCAGATGCGATGGTCAGCGGGGCACGACGAAGCCGGCGTGAAGCGGTTACGGATTGCTGGCTGCTCTCAGCATCAGAGCAGTCTTGACCGCCCCGTACGCGCGGTACAGGTCGTATGTTCCTGGCCCGTGCCAACTGCGAAAGTCCGAAGGCGAAGGTGAATCCCAGTCAAAGCCACGGTGCCATGCCGAGTCCGAAGACACGATGACGGGACCAGGTCCATCATCGAACTGGTCCGCTGTAATGTCGATGACTAGGCCATCCCTATGCAGCCAAGCATGTGACGTCCACGTTCCATCGTCATGGCTTCCTCGATCGCCGCAGATGTATTCGAACCCTGCGACGCCATGATCGACGAGTAGCGTGCCGAGAAGAAGGCTCGTATCTCCGCACGCGCCGCGAGGGAACTCAGCCAAGCCGATCGGGAGGCTTGGAGCGAGTGATTCAAGAACGGCTCGCAGGTCGTATGCGAGCCGCTCGATCAAGGTTGTGTCGTTCAGCTTCACTGGCACCCCTATCCATCGATGCCCCGCCTCATGTCACCTCTTTGGCGCTGGCGGAGGAGGTGTACTTGCAGCGTGAGCGGCGGCTCGCGCACTCAACACGCTGAATTTCATCGCTACCGCCAACTTCAGCGAAGCATCCAAGACGGTTGCAGCATCCTTGGCATCGTTTTCGGAGGCGTCGATCGGAAGTTTGTAGATTTTGGCGTTTCGCTGGTCGTGTACGCGCGTTGCGAGACTCATCTGGCTAGGGCTGAGACCCAGAATGCCTAGTGCGCCTTGCAGAGCTGTGACGCGATGGCCTTCGCCATCGCCGGGCCTCAAGTCGTACAAAGCAAGTACGCCGACCGCCAAGGCAAAAAGCCCCTCATAAGCGATCACAAATCGATCATGGCTTCTGAGGCCAGCGATTTGCGAACTCTGCAGCGACCCTTGCGCCCGAGAAAAGTACACCTCGGACGTGGACGATGCGTCAGGTGCTTCTTTGAGGTGGCCCTTCTGAAGAAGATTCAGAAGATTCTGGGGAGCTTGTATGGTCATAGATCATCACTCGAGGCCCACCCATGATAGAGGCGACCACTGGGTCCGATTGCATCAGAGCCCACTCCGCAGCCCCATAAAGATTGAAGTTCACGGGTCGCTTGAGCTCGTCCTTCAATGGGTCCAGGACTTCAAGAAGCTCCATCGTAGAGACGTCACCAACAACCATAAGGTCAATGTCACTGCCTGCATGATCGGTCCCCTTGACCACTGAGCCGAAGACGAAAGCTAGTGCAATGCGGTTGGCGAGTGGAGTCAGAGCTTCTCTGATCGGTTCGGCGACGCCAAACGACTTGACGAACATCAACCGCAGTTCTTCAGCAAGTGGCCATTGCTGATTGAACTGAAGCCGGCGTTGGTTTCCGACGCGCTGCTCGGTAAGAAGGCTGCACTTCGAGAAGCGATCAATGATCGTGATCGCTGCGGATTTGCTCCCGCCCCCGGCCCGAACCAGGTCGTTCACCGAAAACGTTCGATCAGGATTCAGCACAATCGCGCGGAGAAGGCGCTGCTCGCGTTGAGGCATGAAAGCGTCGAGGAGTGGCATCTCGGTCCTTTATTCGGACCGATCATCCCAAAATATGGACCGATCGTCAATCGTTTGCCTCTGGCAACATTGCGAGCGCCGGTTTTCGCACTTCATCACCACGCTGCGCCGGTTCAAAAAGCTGAACAGGAACATAATGGCGCCATGGTGTTCCACAGAGCGCTCCTGCTCAAGGATCCCTTCCATGCCCAAGCGTCCCGTAGCAAAAGCGATCGCATCTATGTTCAACCAAGCCTTGACGGCGGTCATGCCAGTCTCCGGTGGTGATGTGCCAGACCGCAAAGTGATTCAGGCGCTGCCAGCGCCCATCATGGCGACGCTGGCCGAGGCTGGTGAGCGTCTGGGCGGTCGGAACCTGAAGCCCGCCACACGCGAAGACGTGCTCGCTCTCTTCAAGAAGAAGGCAGCGTAGGACGCGTGAACTGGGTACACCCTCCGTCAGTTTCGTTTTGGTTGGAAGATCCTGGTTTCAAGTACCAACTTGATGCCTTAGAAAATCTTTATCCGATTCTCCACGGCGACTTGCAGGAGTGGATGCTCCAATGGATTGACCGTCCATGGGTGTCATTTGAAGCTGCAGGACACGTGTCGTTCGTGATGGGGTCTTTCAACAGCAGCTACTCGTCATGCACGATCAGCGCGGTGAACGGAGAAGTCGTTATCGCATCGATCGCGACGTCCAACGTCCTGGCGCCGATTAGGTTCCTGACGCCTAAGCTGCCTGACGCCCCCTTCGTTCCTCCCTACTACCCTCCTACTGAGCCCGCCGACCTCCCGTGACGCGGGCCGAGCCTGCGCTCGGACCGAGGAACGGCTTAGCTGCGGCTCGGTGATTGCGTGTAAGCCCTGGGTTTGATTGTCCTGGGCCCTCTGCGTGGGCAGCGACGGGGCGATGTCTAGCGCTCGTGGTCCTGGGGCGGACGTTTCGGGTCGAAGAGACCGGCCCAGTACCCCTTGCCATCCCTCGCGTCGGCCAGCCAGTCGTGCGACATGTCTCCGATGTAGCGAAGGTCGTTCATGAGCATGTCGTGAAGCCCGGGATGATCCATCGGCGCGATACCTTGGTGAGCCTTCATGTTTGCGATCACAGAAGCGATCATGCAGCCTCTGGAGAGGTCGGACAGACTGACGCCGCCGCCGGCGAACTCATCACTCGTGAGGATCATGAACGCGATGCGTTCTGGCTGGGAAACAAACGGCTCGTCGAGCTTCCGCCCGGCACGGATTCGGTCCCGAACCTCTACGAAGTGAGCCGGCAGTGGCGGGCTGTGGAAGTCTCGAAGGAACAGCGCAGCTGCCGTGTCGATTTCATCAGGCGTAAGGTCATGCAGCAGATCAGCCCAGTTCTCGACCCATTCCGCATCAGGGGGCGATGGGTACGACCATTTCTGAGCAAACTTCTCCGCGGCACGCGCCATTGCCGCGATGACGTCGGGCGACGCCCGCTGCTCCTTGCCGAAAATCATGGCTCAGTCCATTTGTAGATCAAGCTCGCATTTTCGGGCATCAGAGGCAGCTGCAATTTCAGAACGACGCGCTGAAGTTGTTGAGCCCGTTCGTATGAGGGTCCGTCTTAGCTTGGACCACCTCAGGAATCGTTGACCCATCCCCACCCCTGCGGAAGTGGTCTTGGACCGCATGCAAGCACAGGCTCTTCCAGTAGTCCCACTGGTGGTGCAGCGCTTCCTGACGTTGTTCCTCTTGCTTGGTCCGGCTGGGCTTCCGAGCAGGCGCTTGACCAAGGTAGTCGGGTCGTTGAATGTGCGTATGCGTGAAGGTCACAGAACCAAATTGCCAATCGGCCTCTGGGTCCGTTCTCCACTGAAATCGGATTCGAACGTTCAGCTTCTCGCTGAACGCTGAAGGCGGCGCGATATGGTCGTCAACAACAAATAGCTGTGCCTCTCGCTCTTGCGTCGCAGCTCGATCCTTCATCTGCTGCACGGCATGCTCCAGGTCGCCTCCAGCTTTACGGACGTCGTACTCTGTCTCGGAAAGCTTCTTGGCCGATTTTGCGACCGCGTGGGCAGCAATCGCCTGGTCGAACTGTCGAAGCTTTGAGCCAACGTACGCCCCGCAACCGTCTAGGCGAAGTGCGCGGAGTGAAGAGGAACGTCTCTCCCGCAGGCATTGATCGATGTGCTCCCTGAGCGCATTGGCATCGACTGCGTTCAGCGCTGCCATCTCTGTAGGCGACAGGTTGAGCTCAGCCATTTTCGCGACTCCACTCGACTTCGATGTGAGGAAGTACGTCGTTGGGTAGACGGTTCACGTCGACGACAGGATTTGCGCCCAATTGACGGAAAGGCAGGGTTTCAAGGAGGTCTGCGAGACTTCGCAACGGGGTATGTGCGCCAGTTTGGTTTTCCTGAATGGTTCTTGGTTTCGCAGTCATGCCGAGCGCTCCTATGCGGGATGTCCTCAAATGAGGTTACCGTGTTCCGCGGAGCTTCCGCGGCTTCCAAGGGGAAAGCTGGTACTCTATTTTTCTACGCAGTCAGTGATCGAGATCCGAAGGTCGTCACCGGTGTGAGTGAGCGTCGTTTGGTGCGTTTGTCGCCTTAGAGCGTCTGCTACTTCTCGCCCATGAGGCCCCTGCAAAACCCGGCGTTGCCGGGTTTTTGCTTTATGGCCGGGCTCGTTACCTATGAGCGGCAAAGGCAAGACCCTCGCAGCGCGGGCCCAGCCATATACGACTTACAGCGGCCACGTTGAATCGAATCTAAGAGCCCTTTGCCCTGCATCGCTGTGAGCACATGAGAAATCCCACCCTTGCTCTTCGGGCCGTTGGGACTAGCTTTGATGACTTCGGCAAGCTGTTGCCAGGACGCACCCCTTGCTCCGGCCTGCAATACGTGCTCGCTCACGCGATCCCAAACGTGGATGCTACTGCCCGCACGGTCCACAGCGGCAGCACGAAAATCGCGAAGGTTTTGAAGAACAGCCATCGAATCGCTCAGAGCTTGCCACCGCGCTGCGTAGCGCGCCGGCATCGCATTGAGCTCATCGCGGACTTCATCGTTGGCCAGTACACCAATCAGAAGTTGAAGCGACTTGATGTCCTGTAAGGTGGAGTGTCTTGTTGAGATCAAATCGACAACCTTCACAGTCAGCACCTCGTCGAGCCGCTGAGCCCACGCAGGGTGAAAACGCTTTTCACGCTCGATCACCTCCGTGGTTGCGGCGTACAGCCGCTGTGCATCCCATGTTTCGATTTCAGCGACGGATAGCGTCCAAACCGGAAGCTGCGCGACGACGGCCGCGGCGTCTTCATCGCCGAAGGGCACAACAACATCAACGGTTTGTTCGGTCATGAGAACGACAGAGAGTGAACTGTTTAGAACAGTTTAGCCTCAATCGTCGTTGAGGCTCCGGACAACCATCAAATCTGGTTCCCTTAATGATGCGGTTCATGGCCATCTGGGTGTGGGGGATGCCGGTGCACGCCGGTTTCCTCGCTTCTGTCAGGGTTAGAGCCTGATTCGGGCTGCGATCGGTCGCAGAGCCTCGTCAGAGACCGCGCTACGTGCCGAGATCGTCCAGGCGGTTTTCGTCACCACAGGCGGTACCAACAGCGTCAGACAGAACGGTGTGCCATTGACCTCTACATCGGCTTCCTGAACCGCTGGAATCTCCCCAAGCGCCCTCAAGAGCTCTGTCAGGCGCGATGCCACATACCCATCCAGTCGATCATTGACCGGAAACGTCGAGCCGTCTGCAAGCTCGCCGAATACCCGGCCGCTCTCTGAGTTGTAGATGGCGATGACGGTGTCATCGAGCAAGCCCGCCAGTTCTTCGATCTCGAAAATCTCCTTCAACAGGTTCTCGGCATGCCGACGCCGTGCGCCGCCTGGTGGGGAATCGATCGGCACCTGCGTTGTTCCGCGCAGCGGACGGTAGGTGGCGAAGGTCAAACCGTCGGCGTTGCGGCCGGACGAGTACAGAACCTGACCATCCACCGTCACGTTCTCGACGGCGCTCATGTCGTGGTACTTCCCGTCGACCCACACGAATTCGGGGGCAAAGAAGTGGCGGCCAAGCACGTCCGCGAAGGCGTCGTCCAGCGTCGCGCCAGAGCGAGATCCGGTGTAGCGGAAGAACCGGTAGTTGCTGAGGTGCTCCGCGCTGTACTGCAGGAGGTCGTCGTCATGCAGATCGAGAAGTTCGCGGTCCTCGGCCAAGTAGCTGCGCAGCACGTCCGCAGCGAGGTACGGCAAGGCCTCGTCGAACTCAAGAACGTCCTCATCGAACCTCGTGTTGCTGGCGTCTTTGACGTCCATCGCGAAGACGACGCCGCGGGTCAGCGCTTCGGCGGCTTCGGTGCTCAGGAGCGTGCTTTGACGCTCATCGGCGAGGAACCGTTCGAGGGTATCGGGCAAGCTGAGCTGCTTCGCTGCTTGCATCGCCGCGGCGCAGACAGTCACGTGTTTCCAGCCTTCGTAGCCAGCTGCTTTGGCGGCCTGCTCTCGGGCGGCCAACAACGGAATACCAGCGTTGCGAAGCCGCTTGGCTTCCTGTTTGAGGCGTTCGACCGCGGTGCGGGTCGTGGGGATATGGCGCATGGCGTGTTTCCATTCAACGCGCGGATGTGCTCGGTGCCCTCTGCCGAACTCCGCACGGGGTGGAAGTTCACGCGAAAAATGTCTGAAGTCGTCCCGGCGAACCAGGTATGCCTATGAAGGGCAGCAGGCGCCGACCAGCGCCAGATGCCCAGTCTAAAAGCGCTTGGCGCACTTGTCCATCGGCCAGCGCACTCGACTACTGACCAGCAGCGTCGTCCGCCGTGGGCGTACCCGCAATGCCGTCCAGAAACTGCACGAGACGTCCGATGGGTTCTGCCAGGCGTTTGGGTGCGAGGCGAAAGACCTCGTGTCTGCCGTGCTCCGCTCGCCATCGCCAACGCAGCCAGACATCCTCCTCAGGATCGTTGTTGTAGACCGATGCGGCGTACTGGTACCCCACGAGACAGTCCTGGCTCAGCAGCAGCTTGGCAATGGTAGTGTGAAGCCTATGGGCGCGCACGTCACCTTGCCCTTCAGGCCGCGGCACCGAGATCCGCAAGCAACGCTGGTTGTTGAAGTCCCGCCAGCCCGTACCGACGATCTCACCAGCGGTCTCCAGCGCCACCTTGGCGCTGGGGCTCTTGGCGTTCACCTTCTGCACAGAGACCTGACCCTGAGGGTACGCAAGGTCGTTGCCGACCCGCCCAAGCCATTTGGCAAGGCGGTCAATGGTCGCGTCATCGGCGAACACGAGGTACTGATGCTTGGGATCCTTCTCGACGTCTTTGGGGATGGCCAAGAACTGCGGGTAGAGCAGATCGTGGAGGTAGACGTAGCTCAGCCGTCGCCCCTGAGGGTCATCGCGCGTTGTGTTCGTCAGTACCGAGGACGCCCATTCCTCGGTCAGCTCATCGATCGTCATGTCGGTGATGTCGACTGTGATGAGAGGGAAGCCCATCGAGCGGCCGATCAGCGCCTTCCGGCCGTCGAAGTGGTGCCACCGCTCGATCTCAATACCGGCCAGCAAGATCGGATGCTTTGAGACCGGCGCGCCCAGCACCGCGATGTCGAGCCGATAGGTGCTGCCGAATGGCGTCGTCACCTGGTGCTCCGGATCAACCTCGTTCGCCCCAGCCAGCAGGTTGCCGATGAGCGGGAAGTCGGACACGTTGTCGTCCTTGAATGCCCATGGCAAACCGCGTCCGTTGGCCATCCGTTCGCGCAGCTCTGCGGTGATCAGTTCCTTGGCACGAGCATGCTCGGCGCTCTCAGACACGCGCTGAGTGCGCTCGGCTTCTTCGTCATCGAAGCGTTTTTTGAGATTGAGGCCACCGCGGCCGGACAGCGTGCTGAAGTGAGACCGCTTGCGTACACGACCATCTCGAAAATGTGGGCTGACCCATGTCACGAGGACGTTCTTCGCATGCGGTGCAACGAAAGGCCACAGCTTGCGAGCGTGTTCGCGGCTGCGCACATGGCGCGCCTCGATCGTTTCGCGCAGAAGCCCTTTGCGCGAGAACACGATGGTTGCCTTGTCCATCAGCTGCGAGCCCCGTAGAGCTTGGCGTCGAACGTCAGGGCCAGCGTAGCCAGCAGTCGGGCAGCCTTCTTCAGCAGAACATCATCGCGCGAGCTGAGCACGTCGTCGTGGATCACCGAGAACATCGACCCGCCGCCGTGATTGCCGAACTGCTGCTCCCACGCCGCCACGCCGGCGGCATCGAGCTCGTCTCGCGTCAGCACCAGGCCATTGAATTCATCGTAGGCACGGTCACAGAGGCGGTAGTTGTTGTCCGACCAGCGGGCAACGTCTCTGACGAAGACATAGGGTTGCTCGCCGCCCACCAGGTTCAACGCATCGCGCCGGTTCGACCCATCGACGTGCGTCGCGATGAACTCGAGCTGCTGGGCCCACCGATAAACCTCCCGGATCGCGTCGTAGATGCGATCGTTCGACATATGGATGCGCATCGGCATCGATGGAAGCGGCTGATCAACTTGCTCGAATGCCGGGCGCTTGCTGGCCTCTGACGTCACTTCCAGCGCTGCCCGCGCCGTATTCCAATCACGGAATCCATGGCGCGCAGCGACGGCTTCGAGGGCCGCCCCTCGAGACATGGTTTCGCTACGCGTTCGAGCTTCGGCTTGCAGTTCGGCAGCCTCGCCCTTGAGCTTGTAGATAGCAGAATCGACCGAGCGGGCCGACGCAAAACGAGAACGTTTGGTGTTCATGGTCTCTCCATGGGCCGGGGCACGTCGAAGGCGTTGTTCGCATTACGCCGGCACCGGTCGGAAAGAGCCAATGACGGAGTGAAAACTAGAGCAGATTCACCGTACCTCTGAGGAGGCGCGAACGGCAGGGCTGCTACCCATGAGGTCAGCATATCCGATCGCCTGGGCGGCGTGCAAGCCGTCGTGGCAGTTCGCATCGGTCTCCGTCTGCGTCAGGTGTTCGGGAAGCGCGCCAGACCGCGGCAGCTTGATCATCAGCACCGACCCTGGGCTGAAGGACGTTGAGGTTCCCGCACGAATTCGCAGCGCTTTAGGGAAAGCCCTAGTGGGTTCTTGCCCCCTCTGATTCGTCATTAGGAGAAGAGGTTCGAATTTTTCAGGACCTCCGGTTGGCCAGCTCATCCATGACGCTCGGGCGTGCGTCTGGGCTGGCGAATCCCGCCAAGGAGGTTGTGATGGGAGCTGCCGAACCTCAGGTCGCCGAAGTAGAGGCGACGAACGCTGCGTGGAGCATCCTTGACGACGGATTGCAGGTGCTGGTCCGCGCCGAGTCGTTGGTGATGCTCATCCGCTGCGCCATGGATGTCGAAGAACATCACCGCTACGGCGCCGGGATGGCCTGGGACCTCCTCAGGGAGCTCAAGGAGAAGATCTCCGATGCGCAAGGCCACATCCGCGGCAGGCATCCCCGGCATTCCAAGCGCAGGACAGCGGGTGGCCTGGGGGCCTCTTCCTGATCAGCCCTCCTGGGGGCTGGCCTAAGCCCTTGCGTGCTTGTCCGACAGCTTGTTCTGCCGGAAGCTTGTACCTTGTCAACACCACCAAAGGAGCTTTCCATGGCAGATGACAAGTCCAAGTCTGGCGGTCAGGACCGTAAGCGGATCAACCTGAACGAGGACTACGAGGTCCGGGATTGGTCTCAAAAGTTCGGCGTCTCGGCCGAGGAACTGCGCAAGGCCGTTGCTCAGGTCGGCAACCAGGCTGACGACGTGGAGCGCCATCTCAAGGGCAAGAAGGCCTGAGGAGATGGGCACCGCCCAGCGCTCGCCAGCGCGGTCGGTGAAGCCATCACCCACCGCCAAGCCGGCAACCAAGAAGACGAGCAGGACCGCCGGCAAATCCGCGGCAAGCCTTGGCCGGGTTCGCGCCAAGGAAGCTGATCCCGACGTCCCGCTGGCACGCTACAACGCGAAACGTGACTTCACCGGCACGGCGGAGCCAGAGGGCCGTGTCGGCCGCCGTAAGGGCCAGGCGCCTCTTGGCTTCGTCATTCAGAAGCATTGGGCTTCGCGCCTGCACTACGACTTTCGACTGGAGCTTGATGGCGTGATGGTCAGCTGGGCGGTCCCCAAGGGACCCAGCTACGACCCAGCCATGAAGCAGATGGCGATCCACGTCGAAGATCACCCGATCAGCTACAACACGTTTGAAGGCGAAATCCCCAAGGGCCACTACGGCGCCGGCACGGTGATCGTGTGGGATCGCGGCACCTGGACGCCGATCGGCGACGCTCGTGAAGGGCTGGCCAAGGGCAAGCTGGTCTTTGAGATGCACGGCCAGAAGCTTGCTGGCCTGTGGGAGCTGGTGCGCATCTCCAAGCCAGGCGAGAAGAAACAGGATCAGTGGATCCTCTTCAAGAAGCGCGGCGATGCCTGGGCACGGCCGATCGCCGACTACGACGTGATCACCGCGCTGCCCGACAGCGTGGTCGAGAAGCCCTTGGGCCTGATCGAGGAACGCGAGCCCCGCGTCGCAGCACCTGCTACTCCGGCCACAGGGCCAGACCTGAGCAAAGCGGTGAAGGCTCGCATGCCGGAGAAGCTCGAGCCTCAGCTCGCCACCTTGACCGCCGCCCCTCCTGCCGGCGGCTCGTGGATCATCGAGAACAAGTTCGACGGATATCGCGCCATGATCAGGATCGCGGGCGGCAAGGCCCGCGTCCTCACGCGCAACGGCAACGACTGGACCAGCAAACTGGGATCGCTGGCCGAAGCGATCGAATCGATCGGCATCAATAGCGCCTGGCTTGATGGCGAAATGGTCGTCTTGAATGAAGCCGGCGTGCCGGATTTCAACAGGCTACAGAACGCCTTCGACAACTCGCGCACGAAGGACATCGTCCTCTACCTGTTCGATGTGCCGTTCCTCGGCGACACCGACCTCCGCGGGGTTCCCCTGCGCAGCAGACGCCTCGTACTCCAGGAGCTTCTCAAAGCCAGCGCCAGCGAGCGGATCCGCTTCAGTGAGGAATTGCCTTCGGCGCCGGCAGCCGTGCTCAGCGCTGCATGCCAGTTGGGCTTGGAGGGCGTGATGCTCAAAGCCGCCGACTCCACCTACATCTCCGGCCGCAGCGAGGCCTGGCTCAAGCTGAAATGCCAGCGGCGTCAGGAATTTGTCGTCGTCGGGTTTACTGATCGGACGAACTCGGCAAGAGAGGTCGGCGCGCTGCTGCTGGGCTACTACGACGACGTCGGCAAGCTGAGGTATGCCGGGTCCGTCGGCACCGGCTGGTCATCGTCTCAGGGGCGCGAACTGCATGACCAGGTGGTCAAGCTTGAGACCGGGACGCCCGCGGTGGAACCCGAAGAGGCGAAGCCTGGTCGGTGGTCAAAGCGGGCAAAAGGAACGGAGCGCTGGGTGCGACCCGAAATGGTCGTCGAGGTTGCCTTTGGGGAATGGACACCCGACGGGAACGTCAGACATGCCACCTTCCGCGGCGTGCGCACGGACAAGCCGCCAATGTCGATTCGGCGCGAGCAAGCCACGCCTCCGCCAGCAGCGCCCAAGGCACCGGCGAAGCCGAGAACCAGCGTCAAGATCTCCAACCCTGACCGCGTTATCGATCCGTCGACAGGACTTCGAAAGATCGACCTGGTCCACTTCTACGAGAGCGTCGCCGATCGCATCCTGGTGCATCTGAAGAACCGGCCGGTCTCGCTCGTGCGCGCTCCTCAGGGCATCACGAAGCAGCTGTTCTTCCAAAAGCACTCCGACGCCAAGATTCCAGGCATGACGGATCTTGATCCCTCGCTTTGGCCAGGTCACGAAGCTCTGATGTCGGTGGACACCGTTGAAGGGCTGATCAACGCGGCACAACTCAACGTGGTCGAGTTCCACACCTGGAATTCCGCTGCGAAACGCATTGATCAGCCCGATCGCGTGATCTTCGACCTGGACCCCGGCGAAGGCGTGAGCTGGGCGCATGTGCAAGAGGCTGCGCTGCTCACCCGCACGATGCTCGAGCAGCTTGGGCTCGCAGCCTGGCTGAAGACCAGCGGTGGCAAGGGGTTGCACGTGGTCGTTCCGCTGGCCCCAAAGCTCGACTACGAGGTGGTCAAGGACTTCTCGCGGGCGGTGGTGGCCCACATGGCCAAGACCATTCCGCAGCGGTTTGTGGCCAAGAGCGGTGGCGGAAATCGCATTGGCAAGATCTTCATCGACTATCTCCGCAACGGCCACGGCCAGACGACGGCCGCAGCGTTCTCGGCACGGGCGCGACCCGGCCTGGGCGTGTCGATGCCGATCAGTTGGGATCAGCTCAGCGCATTGAAGAGCGGCGCCCAGTGGACGATCAGTACCGCCCGTGAGTACCTGTCCTTCGAGAAGGAGGATCCTTGGCGCGACTACTGGAAGAGCCGCCAGACGCTGACGGCTGCTCGCAAGATGCTGAAGTCGTCTTGATAATCCGGACACCCGATTGCGGTCAATTGCGGGACGTGGCCGCAATTGCGGGTCTTGACCGCAAAACTACCGCCGCTCAGCCTGTGCTCGACGAAGTGCCTCCAAAGCGGCGAGCGCCGACGCCAACGTGCTAGGCCTGGCTGAACCATCCTTGGCGATCTGCGCGTGCAGCGCCACGTTCAGCGTAGGGCCGCATACCGCGCGAGCTGGTGGGTTGGCTGCAGGGCCAGAAGTGCTTGCCATGCGGCCAAGGTATCACGTGCCGCCCCGTAGACCAAACGCCAGGGCTTTCGCCCTCGAAATGAGCCACCCCTTAGGACGCTTGATGGGCCTGCCGTCGGCTCCTTTTCTGGGAGCATGGATACCTTCGGGAACAGGCAGAGCTCAGCGATGGCGGACGAACGTTGGAACAGCGCACCGGATGCGCCTGTAGATCAGACCCTGATGCAGGACACTGCGGAGATCGATTGGCACCGCCCCTTGTATCGGTGCACGCCATGCCAGCGAGGCGGTGAGTTCAATCTGCACCGATACCTGGACGACTGTCCGTACTTCGTCGAAGAGCCTGCAGCAGCCGCTGCCGGTGTTGATGGCGCGATGGGCGCACGCGCATGAGCGCAACGAACTACGCGCTCCTTGCGCGAACTGAACTCGCTCTGTCTCGCGTTCTTGAACCCATCAACTTCTTATCCTCGTACAAGCACCATGAGCGGGCACTTGCCGCTGCGGCGTCTGCATACGACGCGGGCCAAGCCGATTCGCCTCTGTTAGTCGAGGAGCGTGACCTGATCATTCGGGGGCGTTTGGCGCGTGAGCGTGCGGATCCGCTAAGAACTGACTTTGTGACGTTGGTGCAACCGCTGGTTTCCGTCGCACCCGACGCGGATCTTCTTGCGCTCGCGGAGCACTTTGACCAGATGAGCCTTGACGACTGGTGCCGCGCTGGCGATCGAGCAACCGTTGTTGCCTCATCCTTTGAAAGCGGTTACCTCAACGCAGATGCCGAAAAGAGATTCGGAGCAACTCTGTGGAAGGAACTGCATGCAGCGGCACGTCATCACATGTCGATCTTCTGCTCCAAGGCCAATGGCACCGCGGAACTGGAATGCGTCTCGGAATGGACCCGGGGCTACCTTGACGACGGTGTGTTCGCTGCCATCTTCGCGTTTGGAGAACGCGCACTCGGCGAGCGCGGCCCTAAAACCTACTGGCAGTCGTACGTCTTTGGCGTGGATGACGCAGCCCCTGAATCAGGACACTGAAATGATCAAGAACTGGGCCAGCCCCATCCTTTTGGCGCTTGCTGCTGTCGCGCAGGTTTATGCGAGCGTTCAGAGCCAACACGCGACCGCGATACTGCAGGAGACCGTCAGGGTGCAAGCTGAAGCATTGAGGATGCAGGCACGGGCAAACGCGTTGCAAGGCGCCTCACAGCGACTGCTATCGGCTTCGACACGAAGCTTCTGATCGGCTTCCGAGCCAGGGCAGAAAAAAGGACCTCGGCCGTGGCCGAGGTCTCAAATGGCTCATCGCGTGGAATGACGCCACGTGCTCAGGGAGGAAGAACACGGAGCAAAGCTGCCCGAGCTGGATTGTGAGCCAACGACCTCACGCCTGCGACGGGGGAAGACCCGTGACGTTCACTGCTCATCGAAGCCAGCGAACATGGCTGGATCGACCAGGTCGCGCAATGGCACGCCCAGCGCCTGCGCCAACGCGTCGGCACTGTCCATGCTGATGTTGATCGTCCCGCGTTCCACTCTGGACAAATAGGCCCGCGGCACGCCGGCGTCGAGCGCCACGCTCTCCTGCGTCAGGTCTTTCAGGCGTCGAGCACGGCGCAGGTTCCTCGCGAAGACTTCGCGCGAGCTCAGTGGTTTTTTGGTCTTGGGCATGACCCAGAAGGATCAAATCCAGCACCTTTTCACTCCACCACTTCCGTTATACATTACGTGCTCTTTGTGAATCATTATGGTTCACGCGGGGCGCTGGGCGCACCTCAAGAAGTACGGCCCGGACAGCCCCAAGTTCTACCTGGGGAGGTAAGCGATGAAGATCCAAACGCTCAGCGTGATCTGGGCATCTACAGCACTGCTGATCGCGCAAGACGTCTCTGCCACACCGCCAATGGTGCCGAGCCAAACGGCGTCGGCACCGACGGCGCGGACAGCAGCGCCATCGCCAGCGGGCACGGCATCGACGTGGTTGGCGGCCGCTGAAGCCGCCAGACGTGACAACGACCCCCAGCTCAACGGCGCGGTCAACGACCGCCTGCCAGCGACACGCGATCTAGCAAAGCGTTAGCAGACCGCAAGCAAAGCGGCTTAGCAAAGCCGCCTCCACAACTCCCGAGACCACGCCGCAAACCGCGGTGCGCCGGAACTCGTCCTTCATTTTCACGAAGCACCTCACATGCATAGCTCTCAGACTTTCCATCTCATCATCCGCCGCACAGCCGTAGCTCTTGCTACTTACCTCATGGCGATTGCCGCGTTGGCCGCCGGCATCTACAAGCCGGTCGGCGCCAACATCGCAACATACGACCTGCTCGGGGTGAAGTTGGGCATGAGCGAGGCCGATGCCACCGCGGCGATTCGCAAGCGCTTTCCGCCAGGCAGCAAAGACGCCGAGGGCCGCACGGTGAATCTCAGGCAGACCGACTACGTGCTCACCAGCCCGGCGACACACGCGAAGGTCAAGGCGGGCGTGAGGTTCGACCTCTATCCCGAGACCAAGAGCAACCTGAACTTCATCAAGATCTTCATCCACGAGGGGCGCGTTTGGGCCATCTGGCGCGACGACGCGAGCGGGAAGTACGACTACGAACGGATGACTTCAGAGCTCAAGGCGAAGTACGGCGGCGCTGCAGAGATTCAGAGCAACTTCATGGTGGTCAACGGGGGCTCGATCTCTTCCCGCCCTGGCGCACCAGCCATCGACGGTGTCCATTCCTTCGAAGGTCAGTGCATCGACTTCCCATTCGTCCGTCGAGGCGACAACGACAGCATCAAGTTGGATCCGTCGTGCAAGAAGGCCTTTGGTGTTCTGTATTCGCCTCAGGACAAGAACGGCGCGAAGATCATGGCCAGCGGTTTCGGCCAGTTGGTTGACCTCGATGGTGGGCGCGAGTTCATGCGGTTCATGGCCTCTGGCGCCGGCAACATCAATGGCGAGAAGCCGAAGGTCGGTGACGCGAAGCTATGAGTCGAAGCGTAGCGCGCCTTGATGGAGCGTCCAGGACCTGACAAATTCGAGGCCCTCCTGCTCGGTCAGAAGATTCGAGAAAGGGCTTGCAGCTCGCAAGACCCGGCCTCGATCGGAGTCCTCGATGGCAGCGGCGAGAGCCTCGTCCACACCCTTGGCGAACAGTTCGCACCATTGCATGAAGCTGGCGGATCTGAATGCGTCGCTACCGGCGACTTGGCTCTTCAGCCTCTCATGAACCTGGCCGAACAGCGCCGGCTCAGCCCGAATCTTCCGGACCACCACATGGTGCAGAAATAGGGTTCGAAGGTCATGTTCCCTTGGGCTACTCATCAGTGCATCCCTGGTCGCCAAAGTTGCAGGTGGTCTTGCAGCCGCGCATCATCACGTACCACAAAGTGCTCATGCTGAACTGCACCTGACGAGGCTTTCGGGGGAAGGCAATCTAACGTTCAGGCGCCGTGGGTATCGAAAGGTCACCGTGAAAACGCTAACTCTTTGACTCCCAGCAGCCAACGATTGTCCCGAATGAAAAACAGCGATGAATCAGGAAAAGCCATAGGCGACATTGACTTGATACTGACACGCTACCGTTCTTGTCCACAATCGTGTCCTGAATGACGCGCCTCTTTGGGCATCTGATAGGAGCATGCGATGTTGGGCTGGATGATCATCGTGCGACCCGGTGTCGACGCGTCGGACAGCGACGTGCTCGCGAAGTGGGAAACAAGCGTCAGTGGCATCGACTGGTTGGATGCCCTCGAGCGTGACGGCAAGGCTCAATGCGTGTCACGCCACGGCTATCCGACGCGGTTCCTTGTGCCCGCCGAATGCGTTTTGCCCTATCTCCGATCCGGGCATCCGCCACTGCACGACGGTCCAGAGGTCATCGGCGACGACTACGTCACGCCGCGAGGTTGGAGCGGCCCCATGACGATCGACAACGATCGCCTCGCCAGTTGCAACAGCACCCACTCCTGGACTGTCGATGCCTGGGATCTGTCCTGAACTCGGGGCTCAGGACAGAGCATCCCCCGTTACCTGATTGGCTGCCTCATTGCTGTCGCCTCTGTCAACGCTTTGGTCGCGCAGCAGGGCGTCCGACTTTGGCTTGTGCCTGCACGACATTGACGGCCTGCTCTTGAAGGTATTCCTCAAGCGCTGACGTCCACACCATCGGATTGCGTTCTCCCTTGGCGAAGCAGTATTGGTGCATCTTGGCCGTGAGCTGCCTGCCCACGTTCAGGATAAAGACCAAGCCAGGCATGGCGAAACGATAGGTCCAGATGCCATCGACACGCCCGCCATACGGTGAGGCGGTGAGCATAGACACTGCATCGCCATCACGCACTGCAAGGAAGAGCGCTGAATCGGCAGGGAACGCTTGCTCGCCCATTAGGTAGCGCCGGAACGGCTCAGCGTACTTCCCTAGCGGGATGGGCACGGTCGAGTCGGTGTTCCAAGGGTGAATGGACCCTCGCCAGAAGATGCTTGCCGCGAAGTACGACAACGCTGCAGTGTCGATCTGCGGGATGTCGCCTGCAAGGTAGAAGCGGTTCGGATTGCCCTCCAGCTCAGCGAACGGCGTGCGGCTACGCAGGATGTCCTCGAGCTTGAACGTGCCGTCGGCCTTCAGAAAATGCTTCAGGACCCAGTCTTCACCGTTGGCGCTGAGGCGGCCTTCGCATGCGTCGCACAGCAAATGTGCCTTCTGCTGCTTCGAGCTCTGAACGCTGCCGCGGTCCGTGATGACGTACGGGTGCGGGCTGCGTGCTTCTGCGTCGCGCAACTGCCTGAAGACGGCCGCCGGGATGTAATGGCTGTCGCGTAGCTCAACCGCAGGCGTCAAGCACAGCTTGCACGTACCGATAGGCATCGACATCAAGTTTTCTCTCACACCAAGACGGTCCGGCCCCAATTCTCCAATTGCTTGGACTGCCTGGCCAACAGCCCAAGAAGATGCTCATTCAGCGACAGGGCACCGGCTCGACGCAACTCGCTCGCGGCAGCGACAGATCTTGGTTCTGCGCGTGGAAGGAGGATGACGCGGTGCCATCCAGCCTGCCGCGGCAGCTTGTGATGAAACCATGTGGCGCGGAACGCCCGCAGCTCATCCATGATCTTGAGCCACACCGTGGGTGAATCGTCGATGACGACCATCTCAAAGTCCGAACAAAGCGATCGCACCGCTTGGGTGTCCAGCGAATAGGTATACAGCCGTGCGCAGAGGTCGACCTTCACGTTCAGACGCTTGGCGATGTATTTCGCAGCCGCGAGATGATGCGATCCGCCGCTGTTGGACAGGAACAATCTGCCGTCCCACGCAAAGCGCATGAAGTGGTCCGATGGGTTCTCGGTGTGGAGGATGCGAATCTCCTTGTGCGCCAAGTTTTCATCCAGCTTTGCCGCGTCGATGCGATCGATCATCTCCTTGCTGTTGGTCTCCACCATTTCATCGGTTGATCGAAATTTCGACAACGTCGACTTCGAACTGGTGAACCCATCGAGTTCTGAGATGTCGCAATGCCATCCGTCAACGACGGTCGCCACTTCAAGCGCAGCGTACTCCGCCCGGTGGATGGTGATGCTGTCGTAGTGACCGGCAGCCCAGCGCCACCCCATCAAATGGCCACGCTCTTTCCGTGGCCACGTATGAAAGTCATCTCCCAGATCAGTCCATCGAACGACGCTGTCGGCATCGATCGTTCGTGGAGGTTCCAACGGTGTACCGGTGAAGACCGAACAGTTGGCCAACGCTCGTCGCATGGCGCCAGGCACTCCGAACTGAGTTTGGACGGCGTCCACGATGAATCGGACGAGAGCGTTCATGGATCACCCGCCTTCAGTGCGATTTCGAGCGGGTGGCGCGTCGCGGCGCCTGTCTTCGTATCAGCCAGCATGTTCTCCGGGAAGGCTTGAGGCGGGCGCGGCACGATAGCCGGTCAGCAATGTAAAGCGGCATGTTGTATCGCTCAGCGTTGCGCCCGTGACCTACTAGATGTGGTGGCTCACCCGGTGACCTAGGCCTTGCTCGGCGTCAAAGCAAACGCTCGGCGCTTTTCACCTATCGCCGCGTACTGTACAAACATAAGGGGTATCTATTTAGCTCCAGTGACGTCAGAATAGCTGGATGGAAACCCAG